>JAGAQC010000032.1 GCA_017622925.1 Ruminococcus sp. | reverse complement strand
TTTCTGCCGCTGTCTTTCATCGTTTTATTTCACAGCCTGCGTCGGGTCGCTCCTCAGCGTTGCCCTGTTTGACTGCATTTTTAGTATTGTCAGAATTTTGGTGTTTATTGCATTTACACAGTTTATTTTTCAGTCCCAGAATTCTTAAACTAAAGGTTGCAGATATTCTCATATTGGACGAACCTCTTAACCATTTGTCATTTGAAAACTCTCGAAAATTCAATGATATTATCATTGAGGAGATAAAACATAAACCTACGCTTGCTATTATTATGGTGTCACATTGCCGAGCTGCTAACTTTACAGATAAAGCATTGGTATATGATAAGACATCTAAATCCTTAAAGGTATCTAACTATACATCGTATGATTGCTTTGCGGATGATTTTTGTATTTCAGTATGCGAATAGTCTTTCATTTATCGTTTCAGTTGCTCAAAGGCTATTGGCGCACTAAAAATCCGTTCCTTACAAGTCCAATTCATCATTATGGATCGTACTACAATAAACGGATACCCTAATGGAACTTAATACTTAACCGCAAGCTCTTGGAAATGCTCTGTAAGCGTTTCTAAGGGCTTTTCTTTTTTTGACAAAGTTATCTGCTCAGTAAGCCTAAGCAGCTCTATGGGACATTTCCGTTAGTCTGAGGGCTATCCTGTTATTCCAGATAATTCTTCTTTTGCTGAGAGCGTTTCTTCTCTTGGTGCTGCCTGTTACGCTCCTGCTGTCTCTTGCTTTCGAGATAGTTGCGCACCTGTACTTTTAGTATATGATAAATACGAAAAATCGCCATCTAATAAAGATAAAATTTTCAAAGATAAGAAATAATTTTCCGAATAGTGAAGCTCTGTGTATAGAATTTTACAATTAAAAGTAGTATAATAATATTGTAAGTATATATGTTTTAAAGTAAGGGTGTATTAGTCTGCATTTTATAATGCGTAGGAATTCTAAAATTTTTAGATGATAAATTAACGACCAAAGGAAGTCTGATTGAACGGCTTTATGAAGAGTTGGTAAATCAGCAATTACAATTTAATCAGGACACTGTTTTATACAGTATTAAGTGTTTTCAGGACTCGATAATTTTTGAGGAATTGAGAACACTTATTTTATTTTTATTTTGCAAATGCAGAAATGATATATATAGTAAAATGTATGAGCAAATAAAAATGCGGTTATTCTTCGAGATTAGCTGCTGCTCGATTTTTCGCTCACCTGTAAAACGGGTTATACCGATACGAAGTAGAGGTATAACCTGTTAAATGAACATCAAGCGAAAACACAAAGTGATTTCAGCATGGGAACTCGCTGATATTGCGTATGCTTTAAGGCTTTTTGGCTCATAAAAAGCTACCTTCCCGACTTAACATATTATTAATTGAATAGAAAATCAAGCATTTTTAAAGGGAGTGATCTGTACTTTTGGAGATAATAAAACGTAATAATTAATTATGGGCGTATAACAGAAAATAATGCGTGTTATCAATCATAAAAGAGTGCAATTAAAAAATACCATAATACGCATTATCCACATTAAAACGTATTGGAGGAATTATAATGGCTAAATTGAAAAATATCAAATATTTACTAAAAAAAGAATTGGAAATGATGAAGGCTTACGGTCAAAGTAAATACGCAGATAAAAAACAAACACAAAAAGATCGTTCACAAGCCAAAAAAGAAGGGAAAACATTAAGAGAAAGAGATGATATAAACCACAGCAAAGATAAAATATATTCATATACCACAATGGCCGTATACCAGCAGCAAGTTGGATATTTTGGTGATTGGCTCAAATCAAATGGCCTAAATAAAATAACAATAGAAGAAGCATCAAACTATATACAGAGATATATGGATCACTTAAAAGCGCAAAACAAAAGCTCTTATACAATACATACTGCATTAGCCGCTTGTTGTAAGGCGTGTCATAAAGTTATGCGCGATTATGATATTCCCGAACGCCATTTGTCAGACATAAAAAGAGGGAAAAATGTTGTTCAAAGGGATAAAACAAATGAAAAAAATAATAGTGACTTATTGGAAATAAACAAATTGATAGGAGTGCGTAAAAGTGAGTTGGCAGCAATAAGGGTAAGAGATGTTGAAGAAACAGAAGAATATACTATCATTCATACAATCGGAAAAGGTGGAAAAAATAATATTCAAGTTTTTACAGATGAAAAGGAACGTGAACAGATAAGAGCATATATAAAAGATTTAAAACCAGATGATTTCGTTTTCGACAGACAACGAATTCTTAGCTGTGACGCTGATCTGCATTCTGCTCGTGCTGAGAGAGCAAAAACAGTTTATAATCGTGTGTTGCTCGAAATGCATAATAATCCTGACAAAAGAGATGAATATAGAGATTTTGTAATAAATAAATTTAATGAATCAGGTAAAAAAGTTCCTGACAATTTAGACAAAAAATATTGCTGTCGTGGTGATTTTAGACGTATGCTCATCTCTGAGGGAAAAGCGGTTGAATATGATAGATTAGCAGCAATGTATGTATCTATAACCGTAACTAATCACTTCCGCGTTGACACAACGATTCAACACTATCTTACTAAATAAAGGCAACCTCTGAAATTTATTGAAAAATTCTTCAAAAATCCTCTTTGATCTATTGACTTTTGGAAATTAATATGATATATAATAAGTAGTATATGATTTATTTAGTTCAGATTCACCCTATTTATAGGGTCGATCTGAACTTTTTTTATTTTATGCTGTATTTTCAAAAAGGGAGGGAGAATAAGATGAAAAAAATTCCACGAAACAAAGAAATATGTATAATTGTATGGGCAAACATAAGGAAGTATCAATATTTAAATGGAATTACTGATTCACAGCTTTCCGATATACTTAATATCTCGACACGTACACTATACACATACGACAAAGAACCTTATAAATTAACATTAGAGAAGGTACAATTATTCATAAACGAAACAGGAATAGAAATGGAAAAGCTTATTACCACATAATTTACCAAAAGGCCTTTACATTTTTATAAAATTGATGTATAATAAGTATGTAAAAAGCACTGCTTATTATACATCATCTAAGGGGTAATGTATAATGGCAAACGCACAAAAACTGCCAAGTGGCTCGTGGAGAGTAAGAGTATATCTTGGCGAAGAAAATGGTAAAAAGAAATTCAAGTCATTCACTGCGGATACGCGCTGGAAAGCTGAAAAAGCTGCTGATGAATTTATCAAAAACGGCAAGCAAGAAGCTGATAAGCTTACGGTCGGTGACGCTATTGATGCCTATATTGAATCTAAAAGAAATATTCTTGCACCTGCAACAATCAGAGGTTACGAGATAATCAGGAGAACAAGATTACAGAGCATTATGGACGTTGATATCAATGAATTGAATAGTCTGAAAATGCAAATGGCTATTAACGAGGACGCTGCAAGATTAAGCTGGAAGTCATGCAAAGAAGCTAACGCACTTGTTTTAACGGCTCTGAAAATGCAGGGTGTAAAGCCTGATATTAACATCACGCTTCCTGCAAAAAAGCCGAAAATCAAAGATTTGCCAACAGCAGAAAAGGTGTTTCAAATCATCAAAGGCACAGAAGTTGAGTTGCCTTGCTTATTGGCAATGTGGCTGTCTCTTCGTATTAGTGAAGTTCGCGGTTTGCAGTTTTGCGACATTAATAAGAACGTCATTACTGTTCAAAGAAGTAAAATCTATTTTGACGGTAAAGATCATATAAAAGATGTCACTAAAACATACAAATCTACAAGACAGCTTACACTTCCGAAATACATAGCCGAAAAGATTTCTTCTATACTGCACAGCAAAGATTCTGATTTTATCGTTTCTGATAGCTACCAGTATATCGCAAATCATTTCAAAAAACTTATGGAGCAGAACGGTATTAAAATGACCCTGCACGATCTCCGACATCTTAATGCAAGTGTTATGTTAATGCTTGGCGTTCCCGATAAATACGCTATGGAACGCGGAGGTTGGTCTACAAATGATACTCTTAAAAGAGTGTACCAACACACGTTTACAGAAGAACGCAAACAGGTCGATTTAATGATTGATGATTATTTCAACAAGATTATCGAGGACAACAGAAATAACGACGAAAAATCAACTGTTAGTTGACACGACAGTTGACATGAAACTGAAAAAAGGCGATTTTACGCACTTTTCTGCGGATTTTGATGGGTTCGAATCCCTCCCTGTCCGCCAACAGCGAGTCTCTGCGGACGGTTCACGTTACCGCTCGTAAGACTCGCTAATTTTTTTGAACTTATAGTTTTTTCCGCGTACAAAAATAAATCTATCTTATAATCGCAAGACAGTAGCGAGTCGCTGCGGACGGTTCACGTTACCGCTCGTAAGACTCGCTAATTTTTTTGAACTTATAGTTTTTTCCGCGTACAAAATAAATCTATTTTATAGTTACAGGACATATAACTCCCGAAAAACAGACGTTTTAGGGAGTTTTTTTGTTTTGAAAGTGATGTGTTTCTATTGACAATGTAACAGCTTTGATATATAATTATTACTAAGATAAATTTGAATTTGTAGGAGTGTAGATAATGAAAATAAAGGCTGTAATTTTTGATATAGGACAAACTCTTGTTTACTATCCGCTGCCATTAAATTGGTCGAAATTATATCGCCCTGCTTTTGAAAATATAGCAGAAAAACGCAAATTAAATATAACAGAGAATGAGTACGCGCATATCGTTGAAGTCCTTGCAAAATACAATACAAGAATAAATCCAAGAGAAGTTGAAGTTTCATCAAACACAATTTTTACTGAGATATTAAATGGGACAAGCATCTCAATAGAATATTTAGACATAATTAAAAATGACTTTTACTCATTCTTTCGCAATGATATTCAAATTTATTCAGACGCAGCAGAAACGCTGCAAGAGATAAGATCACAAAATATACTTATCGGCACTTTATCTGATGTTGCGTATGGTATGGATAATTCTTATGCGCTTGAAGATATAAAACCTCTACTGAAATATATAGACATACCATTCACCTCAAATGATGCCGGATATCGTAAACCAAATGGTAAGGGGTTAGAAATTCTCTCCAATAAAATGAATGTTCTCACATCAGAGATGATTTTTGTAGGCGATGAAAAAAAGGATGTAGAATGCGCCAAAAATGCCGGCGCCGTATCGGTTCTTATAAATCGGGATAACGAAGAGAAGTATTTCGAACAAAATTATACTATCAGAGAGCTTAAAGAATTAGTTACTATAATAAGATAAATTCCGATTTTTGCGAGTATAACAACAAATGATACCTCACAAAAAGAGTTGACAAACGGTGCAGAATAGGGTAAAATAAAAAGAGCAAAGGAGTTGAGGACGATGCAGAACGTAACAACTGAAAAAGCCTTAAAAAATCAGGTCGCTTCCGCCGAAATGGAAGGTATCCGTTTCGATAAGAAAGCACTGGAAATAATAAGACAGTACGCAGATAACGAGATAACTCATGAGGAACTTGTCAGAATAGTGACACGATCGGTCAGAGGGCAGAGCAATGGCAGTTTACAGTCTCAGACGTCGCCGTGACGATGTAGCCGACGACAATAACGGACATATAATTTTTCCGCAAGGACAGCGTTAAAAAGCTGTCCTTTTGTTTTGCATGTATGTGTAAGGTTTTAGTAGGAAAGTGAATTTTGTAGGGGACGGCGTGGCGGCGTACCCAATTCACTGAAAAAAATTATTAAACGAAAAATCCTTCCGCGACTGTTGCAATTTTTAGCATAATATGATATAATAATTTTAAGAATTCAAAGGAGCGACGCTATGGACATTGAAAATTACATAAGTTCCGTAAAAGGAGCAATAATAACGGCAGAGGAAATACAAAACGGGATAGCTGAGGCAGGAAAATATATTGACTCACTTTATGACGGCAGACCCATTCTCCTGACGGGAATTTTAAACGGCTGCTTTATGTTTATGGCTGACCTTGCAAGAGCGGTGAACGTGCCGTGCGAGGTGGCGTTCATGGCGGCGAAAAGCTATGAGGGAACGGAATCCTCGGGCAGCGTGCGTATAACCCTTGACCTTGACCGTGACATATCGGGGTATCATGTTGTAATAGCGGAGGACATAATCGACACGGGCAGGACGTTAAAAGCCGTGACCGAGCTTTTGAGGGCAAGAGAGCCGTTGTCGCTTCATGTGGTGACGCTTCTCGATAAACCGAGCCGCCGCGCCGTTGATTTCAAGGCGGACTATACGCTTTTTACGATACCTGATGCGTTCGTAGTCGGGTACGGTCTGGATTATAACGGGTATTACAGGAATCTGCCTTATATAGGAGAAATAAGTTTGGCGAACGATAATTAATTCCACTGCTTAGGGAACACCCTCTCTTGCAGGGCGTTCCCTCTTTCCAAACAGTCATGCAGACTGTTTGGAAATTCACCCTTTGCGGAGCGCTTAAACGCTATGCAGGGCTTCGCCCCGCACCCCACCAGAGGCGCTGCCTCTGGACTCCGCCAAAGGGACACCGTCCCTTTGGAATCCCAATGTTAGTTCACTTAAAATTGATCAATGAAAGAAGGTAAAAAAATGAACACAGACAGAAGAAAAGTAGTGCTGATAGGCACAGGAATGGTCGGCATGAGCTTTGCATACGCTGTTGTAAATCAAGGCGGAATATGCAACGAGCTGGTGCTTATCGACGTCAACAAGGAACGTGCAATGGGCGAGGCTATGGACCTGAACCACGGTCTTGCATTCGGAAAATCAAATATGAAAATATATGCCGGAGACTACAGCGACTGCAAGGACGCCGATATTGTCGTTATCGCCGCAGGAGTAGCGCAAAAAGAGGGCGAAACACGGCTCGACCTGTTGCAGCGTAACGCCGAGGTTTTCCGCTCGATAATCACGCCTGTGGTAAAATCGGGCTTTGACGGAATTTTCCTTGTTGCGACAAATCCCGTTGACATTATGACAAGAGTAACGTATGAACTGTCACGCTTTGGAGCTGCAAGGGTCATAGGTACGGGAACTTCGCTCGATACCGCGCGGCTCAGGTATCTTTTGGGCGACTATTTCATGGTAGACCCCAAAAATATACACGCTTACGTCATCGGAGAGCATGGCGACAGCGAGTTTGTGCCTGTTTCACAGATGATGCTTGCCACAAAGCACGTTACCGAGATACTTGACGATAACCGCAACCGCTACTGCATGGAAGATATGAAGAAGATCGAGGAGCAGGTACGCACCGCAGCATACAAAATAATCGAGGCGAAGCGTGCGACCTATTACGGCATAGGAATGGCTATAACACGTATCGTAAAAGCTATTTTAGGGGACGAAAACAGCGTTGTTACCGTATCGGCGAAGCTTTGCGGAGAATATGACAGCCGCAACGTATTTATCGGCGTTCCGTGTATTATCGGAAGAAACGGAGTAAAGGAAATACTGGAGCTGTCCCTGACTGACGATGAAATGAATAAATTCAAGGAATCCGTTGAAATACTCGATAAGAGCTTCGAGGGAGTTATTTAAAATGCTATAAATAAGCGTTTTCAGCGACTTGCACAATAAAGCCGTTAGCTATTAGCTGTTAGCCTTTAGCTAAGGTGTTCGCCATAAACTAACGGCTAACGGCTAAGGGCTAAAGGCTGTCGGTTTTTGTGATTTGTGCCAAATGTACTCATTTATAGTTTAAAAAATTATCTTAATATGATATAGGGAGTTCTTTATGAAAAAAATAAAACTTTTTGCGGCAATGACGGCAATGACGCTGATGTGCGGCTGTATGGACATTTCAAGTCTCATAGAACCCGAAAACAAGATCGAGCCGCCCGTTCGCCCGATGCAGAACAACATGCCCTCAGTCACCGAGGTCGCCGACGAGCTTAACGCTTCGGACTGGTATCCGGCTCTCTGCTTAAATCTGCTCATGGGCAGCGAAAAAACGGTAGTTCCCGAAAAAGTGAAAAACAACGATGTAAAAAAAGCTCTTTATCAGATAGTAAACGATTATCCGCAGATCTTCTGGTTGGGGGGAGTTTACTACGCAGGAACGGTCACTGACGGCTCGGAGATAAAAATAGAGTTTTTAGACGATTTCGATACCTACGACATCGACAAAATGCTCGACGAGCTTGATAAAGCCGCTGATGAAGTTATAAGCGGGATACCCGACGGCAGCAGCGATTACGAAAAGGCTTTGTACGTCCACGACTACCTTGCCGAAAACACCGAGTACGACCATTCGAGGACAGCCTATACGGAATACGGCTTATGGGGTTCTTCCTATGGCTGCCTTGTGGAGAAAAAAGCGGTCTGCGGCGGATATGCGGAGGCGTTCCACTACATAATGCAAAAGCTCGGCATTGAAAGCGGCATCTGTACAGGCTCTAACCACGAGTGGAACTACGTTAAAATAGACGGCGACTACTACTGGGTAGACGTAACGTGGGACGATAACGACAAGGGCGACGTTCAGCACACTTACTTTTTGTTCACGACCGACCTGCTTCTGCGGACAAGGAGCTTTGACCCTATTCAGAGCTTCATTCCCGAATGCACTGAAACGGCTTGCAGCTATTTAGTGAAAAACGGCGGATTTTTTGAGACATACGATGAAAAAGCAGTTCTTGACTACATCGGAGAACATTCGGACGAAAGCCATTGCGAAATTATGTTCGGAAGCTTTGAAGCCTACGAGGAAGCCTTGAACAGCCTTTTGGGAAAATCAAGGCTCTACAAGGCGGACGGCGTAGGTCTTGACGGCGTGAGCTACTACAGAAACGACAAGGCGTTTTCATTGGATATAGTTTTTTGATTCGGAGGCAGACTTGAAAAAAACAATAATTTTATCGGCTCTTTCAAGCCTGCTTCTTCTGACAGGCTGTACGGAAAATGCGGATTTTTTTACGCCGCTTTCCGAAAGCTCAGCCGTTGAAAACATAGATACTGAAATTATATATAACGGAGTTCTTTGCAGTCTTGAAAACATGACGAATTTTTCGGAGTACAAGGGATTTGTAGATTCTGCGGACGTTGAAACTGCGATGAACCGAATACGCCGAAGCCGTCCCGAGTTTTTCTGGGCGAACGGCTACACGGTCAAAAGCGGAAACAGCCGTTCGGAGATAACAGTCAACGTTCTTAACGATTACACGGCAGGACAGCTCAACAGTATGCTGCATGAACTTGAAGCGGCGGCAGATGAAGTTATATCGGGAATTTCTCCCGACCTCGACGACTTCGGCAAAATAGTGTACGTTCACGACTATATAATCGGAAATACCGTCTACGACCATATCGGCGCGGACTCTGATGTAAACGGCTTATGGGGGACGGCATACGGCTGCCTTGTGGACGGAAAAGCGGTTTGTCAGGGATATTCCGAGGCTTTCCAGTATATAATGGATAGGTTGGGCATTCCCTGCGGAACGGTTACGGGACTTGCCCGAAGCAGCGACCCGTATTCTCAGGACGATAACGGCGAAGCTGTCCCTCATGCTTGGAATTATGTAAATATAGGCGGAAAAAATTACTGGATAGACGTTACATGGGACGACCCCGACGAGGGGCAGGTCGCAGGTTCGCCGATAATGCACACCTACTGCCTTATAAATGATGAACGTATGCTGAGGACGAGGTCGCTTGACGCTGATCAGGGAAATATTCCGAACTGCTATTCAATGGACGATAATTATTATGTTCGGAACGGTACGTATATCGCTTTGTACAGCAAAAGCAATGTCGGAACGGCAATATCGGCGTACTCCGAAAGCGGAGAAGCCGAACTTATGTTTGCCGATGAAAGCGTTTATAATGAAGCTATGTCGGCTCTCTTTGACGGCGGAGAGCTGTGGGAGCTGGACGAATACGCCGCCATGAGCGAATCGGTAAATTACACCAACGACGACAATATGTATGTGCTGAAAATTGCATATTGATTATCGGGGAACTCTGTCCCTATAAAAACACAGAAATTAATTTTAAGATTTGCAGTAAATTTATACAGAGGATATTGTCTCACTTTACTTTCTGTTAAAGAAGTAACTCTTGGCGTCCATTCTCGTGTAGTTGCCCGCATAATGCCATGTCTAAAAAAGTCTCATAAAATAATAAGGGCATTATGCGGACAACTACACGACAACAGAGATTCCAAAGGGGTCACCCCTTTGGCAGGGGGTGCAGGGGTGACTCCCTACAGTGTAGGGAGATGTCACGAAGTGACAGAGGGTACGGGGCGGTTAGCCCAGAGTCCCCCTGCGTAAGTTTCCTGTAAAAACTTTAAAAATTGATCGGGGGGGTACTTTATGAAAAAAGAGTTTGGTTACAACACCGCGCAAAAAGAAAAGCTGCTCGAATTTCTGATACAAAACAAGGACAAGCACACAAGCGCGCAGGAAATTGAAGCGTACCTCCGCTCTGTCGGCTCACCTGTGGGAATGGCGACTATTTACAGACAGCTTGAACGCCTTGTAGAAGCAGGCACGGTCCGTAAATTTATTATCGACGGCAAGACCTCCGCCTGCTTCCAGTACGTTGAAAACGAAAAGGAATGCCGTGAACATTTCCACTTGAAATGCCTGAGCTGCGGAAAGCTCATTCACCTGAGATGCAGCCGCCTTACGGACATAAGCAGCCATATTTCTCAGAATCACGGCTTTATTATTGATACGTCGCAAACCGTCTTTTACGGACGGTGCGCCGATTGTGCAGCGTCCGAGGAAGTCTGAAAATCTAACTTTATTGTATTGTGTAGACCTTTACCTCGTCCGTTTCCTCGGCTGTTTCCTTTGCGTCTGTCGGGCGCGGAATGTATATCTTCATATCTTCATCTGTCATAATTCTCACCTCTGTTTTATAGTAAGCCTACTTGGAAAGCAGACAAAAGGAACTGAATAAAAATTTTTCATAGCAAGGCGGAGGAGGAAAGCGTGCTGTCGCACGGTGACGACGACAACGCTGCTATGGGGAATTTTTATCAGTGAACTTGTTTGGTTTTCAAGTAGGGTTACTATATTGTTTCACAAAACATGCGAATTATTCAAAAGGCTAATTTATGAAAATTTTAAAAACCCTTGTAACGGTTCTCGCCGCCGACCTGCTTTCTCTTTTTATCGGACTTACTCTTGCAGTCTCCTCGGGCATGGTCGCGCGAATAATATCCGCAGTCTGCACCTCGGGGATACTTATATGCGTTCTCGGCAGCTTTGCTTCAAAAACGGCTGAGGAGGACGAAAAAAAGCCGTCCTCGGTCATGCCGCTCCTTATGGGAATTTCCGCCTCATTGCCTGCATTGATAAGCTGGCTGATACTGAAATTCTCGGATATTGACTTTTATCGTTGGCACAAGCTTATCAACGGATATTTTTTACAAATATTTAATTTTATCAATTCCGACGCTTCATCAGCCGCTTTGACGGAAGCTCAGATATGGCTCATGCTGCCGCTTTCACTTGCTCCGACAGCAATTTTTTTAATATCTTATTATCTAAAATTAAAAAAATAAACAGGACTGCCGCGGTTTTATTACCGTAACAGTCCTGTTTTTTAGTCCTGTTTTTTAATATTATTCGCTATCAATATTGTTCTGCTCCAACTTTGTCACACGGCATATCTCGACCCTGTGATGATAAATTTTAAGTATCTCGATATGAAGTCCGTCGCAGTCAAGCTCGGCGGTCAAGCCGTCTTTTGGAATCTCCCCGAGACCTGCGATAACGTAACCTCCGAAAGTATCGTATTTCTCAACGGGGAGAACGATACCGAGAGCCTCGCATACCTCGTCAAGACCCGTGATTCCGGGAACTATCCAGCGGTTCTCGCCGATCTCTTTAAGCTGAGGTTCGGGACGGTTCAGCTCATCGTCGTCAAAGTCGCCCACAAGCTCCTCCACAAGATCCGTAACCGTGACGATTCCCGTCATTCCGCCGTATTCGTCAACAACCACCGCAAAATGATGACTGCCGCGTTTTTTCATCTGAGCGAAAAGTACGTCTGCTTTCATGTTCTCATGGACGAAATACGGCTCTTTTACAGCGTTTTTCATAATATTCTCACGGCTCTTGTCCTCAAGGCGGAAGTAATCCTTGGCGTTGAGTATTCCTATGACATTATCCACCGATTCGCCGCATATAGGGAAAAGCGAGTGACGTGTGCGATGTATTGTCTCCTCCCATGTCTCTATAGTGTCCTCACTCCACAGAATAACAACATCGGTTCGGTGAGTGCAGACCTGTTCAGCCGTAAGGTCGTCAAACTCGAAAACATTCTTTATAATACGATTTTCGTCCTCGTCTATAGTTCCCTTTTCCGCGCCTGCGTCGGACATCATTATTATTTCTTCCTCGGTAACGGTCTCCTCCTCGTCCTCGGGATTAATGCCCATGAGCTTCAAAACGCCGTTTGTTGAGATATTGAGCATCCATACAAGCGGAGCGAACATCGTCTGTACAGCGCCTATCCCCTTAGCCATTGACAACGCCAATTTTTCGGGATTTTTCATAGCCGCGCGTTTTGGGACGAGTTCGCCGAATACAAGCGTTATGTACGAAAGTATCAGGGTAACGACCACGACCGCCACAGGCTTCAAAATGCCCGAATATTCCTCAAATCCTGCATTGTCAGTCAATTGTACTATCTTGTCGGCAAAATTATCCGCCGCAAAAGCAGCTCCGATAAAGCCCGACAGTGTAATTGCTACCTGAATAGTAGCAAGAAATCTTGCAGGTTCTTCCGTCAGTTTTTTCAGACGAACGGCTTTTTTGTTGCCCTCGTCAGCCAATTTGTCGATTTTTGTGGGATTTGCCGAAATAACCGCTATCTCCGCGCACGCAAAAACAGCGTTCAGCGCAATAAGCGCAATTTGCAGAATTATCTGCCATATCATAAAAAATAACCTCTCTTTAAAATTCAGAAAAAAACTTCATATTTGTTCAGCAACTACGAAAAGGCACAAACCGTACTAACGCAAAAAACAGTACAGTCCATGCCCTGAACAGCAATATTTGGTTTTTTTGGAATTACACCCATCGGGGGTACTGTCCATTAAAAATTTCACCCTTTCAATAACCGAAATTGTCTTGTGTTAATTTCCTTAACTCTCTTATTATAACATGATCTCAGATTTTTGTCAACAGATTTTTAAAAAATTTCCCGTCCCCTACAATTTGTATTTATGTTCGCCTACTTTTTCTTTACGCATACAAAAGTCAATACAGTGGTTGACATTAATAAATTGATATGCTATAATATTACTGCAATATTTTGTGAAGCTTATCGCACCAAAATTAAAAAGGGAGTTTATATATTATGAAGATCTCGGACGGCTTCTGGCTGAACAAGTCGGGTTACAGCGTTGACTACGCTACGCAGATGTATACCGTTGAAGCGGACGACAGCTCGATAACGGTATACGCAACCAATCAATGGATAGGCAACCGAGGCATGACATTAGGCGGACCTATGCTCACTGTCAGATTTACTTCAACTCTTGAAAACAGCATAAAAGTATCTATCGAGCATTTTAAGGGAGCGTTGAGGAAGTCCCCCGAATTTTCCCTTAACGAAGATACGACGTTCAAGCCGACCGTGCGAAAAACCGAAAAAGGCGGATACGAGCTTATTTCGGGAAAAACCAAAGTCAGGGTAGGCGCGCAGGGCGGCGGCTGGAAAGTTTCTTACTGGTATGAGGACAGACTTCTCACAAAATCGGGGTGGCATACGACCTCTCTCGTTCAGGAGGAGGAGTGGTTCAGCAGAAATAAGCGGCTCTCGGAGGTGGGAACTCGTTTCTTTGAGCGGTCGGACAACGGAGAAAACGCCTATATCCGCGAAATGCTGGGCATAAGCGTTGGAGAGTATATTTACGGCTTCGGCGAGAAGTTTTCAACGTTCGTGAAAAACGGTCAGACGGTCGAGGTCTGGAACAACGACGGCGGAACGTGTTCCGAGCAGAGCTATAAGTCTATCCCGTTTTACGTATCGTCAAGAGGTTACGGAGTTTTCGTAAACGAATCGGGGAAGGTCGCGTTCGAGGTCGCTTCGGAAACCGTTTCAAAGGTCGCATTTGCGGTTCAGGGACAGCGAATGGAGTATTTTATTTTCGGCGGCGAAACGGTTGCGGACGTGCTGAAAAATTATACGGACCTTACGGGAAAACCTGCGCTTCCGCCTGCGTATACTTTCGGGCTTTGGCTGTCCACCTCGTTCACCACAAGCTATGACGAAAAAACCGTCATGTCCTTTATTGACGAAATGGAACGCCGTGATATTCCGCTGGAGGTGTTCCACTTTGACTGCTTCTGGATGAAAGAGTTTCAATGGTGCGGCTTTGAATGGGATAAGGATATGTTCCCCGACCCAAAGGGCATTATTTCACGGCTGAAAGCAAGGGGACTGAAAACCTGCGTGTGGATAAATCCCTACGTGGGTCAGCGCGCGGCAGTTTTCGATGAATGTATGGAAAAGGGCTATTTCATCAGAAATAAGGACGGCTCGGTGTTCCAGTGCGACTTTTGGCAGCCGGGACTTGCCATTATCGACTTTACAAATCCCGAGGCGCGCAGTTGGTACGGCGGTCAGATAAAAAAGCTTGCGGAGCTTGGCGTTGACGCTATCAAAACCGATTTCGGCGAGAGGATACCTACAGACGTTATGTACTTTGACGGCTCAGACCCGTACAAAATGCACAACTATTATTCATACCTTTATAATAAGACCGTTTTCGAGGCGCTGCAGGAGGTCAAGGGCATGGAGAACGCCTGTCTTTTTGCGCGTTCGGCAACTGTCGGCGGTCAGAAGTTCCCCGTGCATTGGGGAGGGGACTGCTTCTCAAATTACGAATCAATGTGGGAAACTCTCAGAGGAGGACTTTCCCTCTGTCTTTCGGGATTCGGCTTTTTCTCCCATGATATTTCGGGCTTTGAAGCGACAGGCTCTCCCGACCTTTACAAACGCTGGACGGCGTTCGGACTTATGTCCACTCACTCACGCTATCACGGCAACTCCTCCTACAGAGTTCCGTGGAACTTCGATGAGGAAAGCTGCGACGTTTCACGTCACTTTGTAAAGCTCAAGGGCAGACTTATGCCGTATCTTTTCCGCAATGCCGTTGAAACTCATAAAACAGGCGTTCCGATGATGAGGGCAATGGTCGTGGATTTTGGGTACGACCGCGCCGCTCTTACCGTTGATACGCAGTATATGCTGGGGGACGTTCTTCTTGTAGCTCCCGTGTTCAGCGAAAGCGGCGAATGCAGCTTCTACCTCCCCGACTGCGGTACGTGGACGGATATTCAGACGGGCGAAGAACTCGCAGGCGGTCGTTGGTACGTTAAAACATATGATTATTTCGGAATGCCCCTTTATGCAAAGCCGAATTCCATAATAGTCTACGGAAACTTTGAAAAGTCCGTTGAATACGATTACGCCGACAACATGAATATCGTGGTATACGGCATAGAGGACGGCATGGCGATAAAAACCGTTGTATACGATAAGAATGCAAGGCTTGCGGCGGAGATACGAGCGGAAAGACATAACAATACTGTTTACGTGACCGTTTCAGGAACGGATAAGCCGTATACCGTTGAAAGCTCTCAGGGGCTTAAAGTTATCAGAAATTAATTGTTTATCTCCGAATTTTGTCGGAAAATAACGGAAAATTAATGTATTATTGTTTCGGCTCATATTGTATAATATTAACAGTGTCATGAACTTGAATTTATGACAAAATCAGGAGCAGGACGCAAGACATGAGAGGGAAGCCGAAAGGCTTTCTTGCTTCCTGTTTCCGTTTGAATCACAGTCCGTATTGCTATGATACGGACTTTTTTTATTAAAACAAATTTAGAGGTTTGTTGAAAATTTATACAGAGGATATTGTTTCACTTTACTTTCTGTTAAAGAGGTAACTCTTGGTGTCCATTATCGTGAATTGGACTGTGGGAATCATGGAGGCTAACAGCATCGTGAAGATTTGAGGATTTCCACAGCCCAATTCACGACAACAGAGATTCCAAAGGGGTCACCCCTTTGGCAGGGGGTGCAGGGGGACGGCGTCCCCCTGCATAAGTTTCCGATAAAGCCTTTAAAATTTATTTTCATAATAAAAATCAGTAATATCTTGACAAACGGGCATAAAAATGCTAAGATAATAGTATGAAAAAATCTCATAAAAAGGAGAGGGAAAACATGAGAAACATGAGAAAAATAACGAAAACTGTTGCTGCGTTTGCGTCTGCGGCGGTCATGGCTCTTACTGGTACGGCGTCGGCTGTGTCGGGTACGTTGGGTCAGCCTGCGGCGAACGCTGTTGACACGAACAATGACGACTGGCTTCACGCTAAGGGCAGCCGTCTTTACGACATGAACGGAAACGAGGTCTGGCTTACCGGCGCAAACTGGTTCGGCTTCAATTGCGGCGAACGTTTTCCGCACGGCTTATGGAGCGCAGACGTTGACGAGCTTCTTTCAGCCGTAGCCGACAGAGGAATAAATCTGCTTCGTCTGCCTATGGCGACAGAGCTTCTTATGGACTGGCAGGAGGGCGTTGACGACAGCGATATGATCTCGATAAATCCCAAAAACGACGACGGATACAAGTTCAACCCCGATTTCTGCCGTCCAGACGGTTCATGTATGAGCAGTCTGGAGATCTTCGACGTTATTATGGCGAAGTGCAAGAAATACGGAATAAAAATACTTATCGACATACACAGTCCTGCGCTGCATAACTCGGGTCATAACTATAATTTGTGGTACTATAACGAGGGCGCAGGCAGCTACGATACTATGGCTGTCACCGATGCAGGAAACGGCGAACCCGTTACCTCCGAGATGTGGAAGGATACCCTTGTTTGGCTTGCCGACCGCTATAAAAACGACGATACTCTTATCGCTTACGACCTGAAAAACGAACCTCACGGCAAAGGTCAGGAGGGAAGCGCAGGCGCAAAATGGGACGGCTCAAAGGACGAAAATAACTGGGCGTGGGCGGCTACAGACTGCGCTATGGCTATGCTTGAAAAGAACCCCAATGCGCTTATTCTCGTTGAGGGCGTTGAGCAGTACCCGAAAGAGGGTCATAAATGGGGCGAACCCGATTCACTTACAAATCCCCCGTATCATCCGGGCTGGTGGGGCGGTCAGTTCCGCGGAGTAAGGGATTATCCGTTGGACTTCGGAAAATATCAGGATAAGCTCGTATATTCTCCCCACGACTACGGTCCGGGTGTGTACGCTCAGACGTGGTTTGACAAGGATTTCACCGAGCAGACGCTTCTTGACGATTACTGGTACGATACATGGGCGTTCATTAACGCGGAGGACATCGCGCCGCTTCTTATCGGCGAGTGGGGCGGCTTCATGGACAAGGGAAAGAACGAGCAATGGCTGAAAATTCTCCGCGATTATATGATAAAGAATCACATCAATCACACGTTCTGGTGTCTGAATCCCAATTCGGGCGATACGGGCGGACTTCTCGATTATTCGTTCAAACAGTGGGACGAGGGTAAGTACGAGCTGTTCGAGCCGTCCTTGTGGCAGACTCAGACCTCGGGAAAATACATCAGCCTCGATCATCAGGTCGCTTTGGGCAGCAACGGCATCTCCCTGAACGATTTTTACAGCAATTATGCGAAAACCGAGGGCAGCAACCTTGACGGCGGAAAGACCTCGGACGGCGCTCCCGTTGAGTCCACCACACCTGCGCCTACCGAGCCTGACGTGAAGCCTACGACTGCTCCGACTAAGCCCGTGACGACCGTAGCTCCGACTGAGGAAAAAACAAACCCTGTAGTTACCACCGTCAGTAGTACTGGCAGCGGCAGCGGCGTTACTCTTATTGGCGATGCGAATCTGGACGGGCAGGTCACGATAGCGGACTCTACGGCGATCCTTCAAGCGTTGGGAAATCCCGATAAATACGGACTTTCAGAGCAGGGCGCGGCAAATGCGGACTGCTGTAATGTCGGTGACGGCGTTTTACCGAGCGACGCGCTTGCTATTCAGAAGCTCGATGCAAAGCTCGTAACTTCATTGCCTATAAGCGAGTGAGCGGCAGCAAAAATCCATTGTTAATAATGAAAAAATCCCCGTCTAAGGACGGGGATTTAAATTATACTGCATTGGTATTTGTCGATAGAATTTTCATTGATTTAAGCTGATATGAACCGTTGACCTCTGTAAGAACGTATTGAACGGATTTTGACGAGGTTTTGGGCAGCCATGAGGGGAGTTCGTCGATATAGTCCACCACAACGGTGTATTCGTTGCCCGATTTGGACGCCTCGCGTATCTCGGGGGAATACGTGTAGGTCACGGGAGCTACGGGGACGTTATATGATTTTGTTTCCTCGTTATAGTAGAATCTCGACTCGGCAGGACCTACGGTCGTATGTTCGAGCTTCGGGAGGTTATCGCCGAACAGCTTAACGGCGTAGGATTCAACGTCAGCCGCAGGTATAATGACAACATCGAAAGTCAGCTCGTACTGTTCCGTAACGCCGTCCGTCATTATCATAGACCAGATAGCGGCGGTGATTATTTGTTCGGACGACAGCTCGGCAGGGGAATTGAACGATTCTATGTCCATTATCACAGCAGGATAGAGGACGTCCTCGAATCCCTCTTTTCGGGACTCGCCCGAGGTGTAGCTGCCGAACATGGCGATTCCCTTTGCGATAACGGTAACAAGACCAACGCATGCAAGCAGAGCGAAAATAACGCCGAATACCGCATAAAAACCCTTTTTAAAGCGACCTTTTCGGGGTGTATCGTCGGGTTCAGCCTGTTCTTTTCGCTGGTCGATTATTTCGTCGGGGTCTTCGTCTAAAATGTTTTTGAGTACCGAAGTAAGCTTATTTTCCTTTTTTTCGGGAACGTTTTCAGGCTCGTCGGCGGTTTCACCAAAATCTTCGTCAGAGACTTCGGCTTTTTTATTTTTGAAGAAAGAGCGTTTTTTTGTTTTGGGAACTTCCTCGATGCTTTCTTCGCTTTCGTCAGCTTCTTCTATTTCGGCATCGGAGGACGCAGCGACCGCTTCTTCCGAAAAACTGTCGGACTGAAATTCTTCCTCGTCAGCCTTTTCCTCGGCTTCAATACGAGCTTTTTCGGCTTCTTCGGCAGCTTTTTTCTCAGCTTCAATGCGAGCCTTTTCGGCTTCTTCGGCAGCCTTTTTCTCGGCTTCAATGCGAGCTTTCTCGGCTTCAATGCGAGCTTTTTCGGCTTTTTCGGCAGCCTTTTTCTCGGCTTCAATGCGAGCCTTTTCAGCTTCTTCGGCAGCCTTTTTCTCGGCTTCAATACGTGCTATCTCGGCTTCTCTTTCAGCCTTGATACGCTCCCTTTCAGCCTGTTTTTCGGCATCTGAGCGTTCTTTCTCCTTGCGTTTTTCTTCCTCTCTTATAGCCTCATAATCGGGAAGTTCGTGAGAAATTACGATTTTTTTCTTTGGTTCGGTTTTGTTCTCCGCCGCTTCGGGAACAGATTTTTTTTCGCTTTTGTCCGAGGTCAGCGAGGAAAGCAAGTCGTCCACGGACATTTTGTCGATCTTGCTGTCCGAAAGCTTCGGGATAGGCTTAGGTTCGGGATTTTTCGGCGATTCAAGAGGTTTGCCGCTTTTCAGGTTATTAAGCATATCGTCAATATCTTTTCTGATAGCCATAATTATCTCCTTAATAAAAAATAAAACAAATTAGCGATTTCAGCGATCTCTGTGGATTTTTCGTTATCTGATCTGACCGCTGCCGTCAATAAGGTATTTAACGGTAGTAAGCTCCGTCAGACCCATAGGACCTCTTGCGTGGAGCTTCTGCGTGGAAATTCCGATCTCTGCGCCAAAGCCGAATTCTCCGCCGTCTGTGAAACGCGTGGAGGCGTTGACATAAACTGCCGCCGCATCGACCTCGTTCTGAAACTTCCGTGCAGCGTCAAGGGACTGCGTTACAATGCACTCGGAATGGCGTGTGCTGTATTTGCGGATATGAGCGATAGCCTCGTCGATAGAGTCCACGACCTTTACAGCGATAATGTAGTCGTTAAATTCCTTAGCGTATTCGGCGTCGGTGGCTTTTTCGACCGAGCCGCCGAGAATTTCGATAGTTTTGTCGCAGCCGTAAATTTTAACGTTGTGGGACTTGAAACGTTCCGCGATCATCGGGAGAAATTCCTCAGCCACAGCCTTGTGAACGAGCAGACTTTCAATGGCGTTGCATACCGAGGGTCGCTGAGTTTTGGCGTTGTCGGTGATGTTCGCCGCCATGTCAAGGTCGGCTGTCTCGTCAACATAAACGTGGCAGTTTCCTGCGCCTGTCTCGATAACGGGGACGGTAGCGGTCGTTACGACTGCCTGAATAAGTCTTGCGCTGCCGCGGGGGATAAGAACGTCCACATAGCCGTTAAGCTTCATAAGCTCGTTTGTGGTCTCACGGGAGGTGTTTTCCACCACCTGTATCACATCGGCAGGCAGACCGCAGCTTTCAAGAGCCTCACGCATTATTTTTCCGAGGCAAATATTTGAAAAAATAGCTTCTTTGCCGCCCTTTAGAATGACGGCGTTTCCTGCTTTAAGGCAGAGAGCGGCGGCGTCTACAGTAACGTTGGGACGAGACTCGAAAATAATGCCTATTACTCCGAGCGGAACACGGGTCTTAGTGATCCTCAGCCCGTTGGGACGTGTGAAACCGTCTATGACCTGACCTATAGGGTCGTTGAGCGCGATAAGCTCGTCAACGCCCTTTGCGATGCCTGCAATACGCGATTCATCGAGTTTAAGGCGATCCTGCATGGCTTCGGACATGCCGTTTTCCTTAGCCGCCTGTAGGTCTTTGGCGTTTTCTGATATTATCAAAGCGGTATTATCGGTCAAAGCGCGTGAAATAGCTGCAAGAGCCGCATTTTTTACGCCTGTTGAAGCCGAGGAGATCATCGGTTCGGCGGCTTTTGCTTTTTTACCGAGTTCAAGTGTATAATTCATAAATTCACCTCATTATTTGTTGAAATTAGACAAGAAAATCGTTCCGACCTCTTTATTTTCAAACAGATCGTACAAAAGTTCGGGGTCTTTTCCGTTCATTATCACCATGTCGATACCTGCTTCGGCGGCGATTTTAGCGGCGTTTATTTTTGTGGACATGCCGCCCGTACCAAGCTTTGTACCTGCGCCGCCTGCCGCATTCTCGATTTCGGGAGTTATCGCGTTCACCACGGAGATCGGCTTTGCGTCGGGGTTTGTACGTGGGTCGTCCGTGTACAGGCAGTCGATGTCGGACAGAATCAGCAGCAGATCGGCTCCCGAAAGAGAAGCCACAAGAGCCGACAGCGAGTCGTTTTCGCCTATTTCAAGTTCCAATTCGTCAATTGAAATGGAGTCGTTTTCGTTGACGATGGGGATAACGCCCATACTTACCAAAGTTTCAACGGTATTCTTGAAATTTTCACAGTGGCAGGGGTTGCTGATAATGGTTTTGGTGAGCAGTATCTGAGCCACGGTAACGCTGTATTTCTCGAACATATCGTCATATACGTGCATAAGCTCGCACTGTCCTACCGCCGCAACAGCCTGTTTCAGCTTAGTTTCCTTTGGTTTGGCGGAAAGTCCGAGTTTTCCCGTACCGAGACCGACTGCGCCCGAGGATACCATAATTATCTCCCTGCCCGAGTTATGCAGGTCGGAGATAACGCGGACGAGGTTCGTCATTCGGCGTATATTCAGCTTTCCCGTGGCGTGAGCAAGGGTAGATGTTCCTAATTTTATTACGATTCGTTTTTTATCGGAGATAGTTCTCATTTGTATCAAACGTCCTTAAATCAATTAACTTTATTTTGAGGAGTACCGTTCAGCCATTGGCGGATATTTTCGCAGACGATGTTCAGCAGACGTACTCTTGTTTCATATGCCGCCCATGCCGTATGTGGCGTGATTACGCAGTTTTTGGCGAATTTCAGGGGAGTGTCGGGGGACATCGGCTCTTTTTCGAGAACGTCGAGATACGCCCCTGCGATAGTGCCGCTGTTAAGAGCGTCAGTTAAATCTTTTTCGTTTACGACCGCTCCTCTGGAGGTGTTGATAAGTACCGCCGAGGACTTCATTTTACGCAGAAAATCGGCGTTTACCATGTGATGTGTATCGGCTGTCAGGGGACAATGGAGCGTGAGAAAATCCGCATTTTTCACGGCTGCGTCCCTGTCGCAGACTTCGTAAGGGCAGTTTTCGGGGACTGTTCTCGTATTCACGAGGACACGCATACCGAAAGCGTTCCCGATTTCCGCCGCACGTCTGCCGATAGAGCCGAAGCCGATAATTGACAGCGTTTTGCCGTTCAGCTCGGCGGTGGGAATGGGAAAATAAGAAAAACACGGGGAACTTTCCCATTCGCCGTTTTTGACGGCTGTATCGTAGCTCCGTATACGGCTGCAAAAGTCCAGTATATAGGCAAAAACCTGCTGCGCTACGGCATTGGTCGAATACTGCCCCGCATTGCAGACCGTAATGCCCTTTTTGGCGGCGTATTCAATGTCGATATTGTTGAAGCCAGTGGCGAAAAGCCCGATATACCGCAGTTTCGGACAACTGTCCATGATCTCCTTCGTTATGACCGCCTTATTGCAAAGCACTATCTCGGCATCGCCTATACGTTCGGCAACGTCATGGGGTTCGGTAAGCTGATACACCGATATATCGCCGAATTCTCCGAATACTTCGGGGGAGAGGTCGCCGTCCGAACACATGGTCGCCCAATCGAGGATAACTATTTTCATTCTTCTTCGGACTTTTCTTCGGGGGAGCTTTCAGCAGCCGGTTCGAGGGCTTCCGTATCTTTTTTCTTGAATATTACAGATGTTACGGCTGCGGCGATGAGGAGCAGCAGTTCTACCGCGCCGACGATGTAAAATCCCTGACGGCTCAGCTCGAAACGAAGAAGGAGCGAGATCGGAACGGCAATTGCCATGATGAGCTGAAACGGCTTCTTATCGGTAAAAAATCTGAACAGAAAGAAAATTACAGCGACGATGACAAAGCCTATATGAAGCGGAGCGGGGAACGGAAAAAGGCTCGGATTTTCGACTTCCGTAAGCTCCAAAGTTGTAAGCAAATCAAAATTGAACATAGAAACTCCCATCCGACTGCATTTGCGGCACGCAGTCAAGCCAAATTTTCAAAAACAGCCAAAAGCCTATCAAGAATTATTATATCACAGCATAAAAAAATTTTCAACCTTTTTTATAAAAAAAGACTTAATTACCGTTAAAATGCACAATAATTAAACTTTAAGACATGAAATTTGTTTGAGTGAAACAGATTATGAATTGGTTATTAAAATTAAATTTTGCCGTTTTGTAATAATCTGACGAAAAGCTATTGACAATCCTGTGAAAAAAGTGTATAATAAATTATGTTGTATTTTGCAGAAATATTGCTTTCAGGCAGTAATGCAGCTTTGTTTTAAATCATTTCGATGGGGAGTCCATTCGGGAGAAGATATATTACAAAATCAGGACTTTTTGTCCAATGACTCGAAAGACTGCGGAGTATAGGTCTTTCATAAATATATATTAAAATAAAATAATGCGGCATTTATCGCCTGCGGCAATATAAGTTATATGATACAAACTATACTATATTGCTAAGGAGCTTCCGATTCTTCGGAATTTCCTTAATGAAGGAGGTAATGCACTGTATGGATCTTGTTATTGCTATTGTACTGATCCTTGCCGCCTTGATAGCCGGCGCGGCAGCAGGCGGTTTTCTTGCCTATAAAAAAGGCGTGACTGCCGGCGTTGAACAGCGCAAACGCGAGGCTGAGGCTGTTATCGGCTCTGCGGAAAAACAGGCTGAACGTATCGTCGCCGACGCTGAAAAAGACGCCGATACCAAGAAGAAAAGCGCTTTGATAGAGGCTAAGGACGAGATACACAAGCTTCGCACCGAAGCCGACCGCGAGATCAAGGACCGCCGTTCCGAGCTGTCCCGTCAGGAAAGACGTATGCAGCAGAAGGAGGAAAATCTCGACAAGAAAACCGATAACCTTGAAAAAAAGGAGGACGCTCTCAATCAGAAGATAAAAAGCGCCGACGAAAAACTCAAGGAAGCCGAACAGATCAAAAAGTCCGAAATGGACGTTCTGGAGCGTATTTCGGAATTTACAAAAGATCAGGCAAAGGAATACATACTCTCCAAGCTGGAGGACGATCTTGTACACGAAAAGGCTGTGAAAATAGCCGCCTACGAGCAGCAGCTCAAGGACGAATGCAACGAAAGGGCAAGAAGTCAGATCTCTCTTGCCATTGCTAAGGTTGCGGCGGATCAGGTCTCGGAAGCGGCAGTTTCCGTTGTTCCGCTGCCCAGTGACGAAATGAAGGGACGTATTATTGGTCGAGAGGGTCGCAACATCAGAACTCTCGAAACTCTTACGGGAGTCGATCTTATTATCGACGACACCCCCGAAGCTATCACGCTTTCATGCTTCGATCAGATACGCCGCGAGGTGGCGAGGATAGCCCTTGAAAAGCTTATAGCCGACGGTCGTATCCACCCCGCCCGTATCGAGGAAATGGTGGACAAGGCGCGCCGTGAGGTCGAGTACCGTATAAAGCAGGAGGGCGAACGCGCAGTCATCGAAACAAACGTTCACGGTATCAATCACGAGCTTATCAAGCTTCTCGGACGGCTTAAATTCCGTACAAGCTACAGGCAGAACGTTCTCGACCATTCTATCGAGGTCGCTAAGCTTTGCGGAGTGCTGGCAGCCGAATTGGGAGTCGACGCAAACGTGGCAAGACGAGCCGGACTTCTCCACGACATCGGTAAGGCTCTGACCTCCGAGATCGAGGGTTCGCACGTACAGATAGGCGTTGACGTATGTAAAAAATACAACGAAAGCCAAGTCGTTATCCATGCCGTTGAAGCTCACCACAATGACGTTGAGCCGAAAACGGTGATAGCCTGTATCGTTCAGGCAGCCGACGCAATATCCGCTGCAAGACCTGCCGCGCGAAGCGAAAATTACGAAAGCTATATCAAGAGACTTCAGAAGCTTGAAGAAATCTGCAATTCCTACAACGGAGTTGAAAAATGCTTTGCCGTACAGGCAGGACGTGAAGTCAGGATCATGGTCGTTCCCGAGGTCATCAACGATGAGAAGATGGTGCTTGTTGCGAGACAGATCGCGCAGCAGATCGAGGCTGAGATGGATTATCCGGGTCAGATCAAGGTCAACCTTATCAGGGAGAGCCGAGTTACCGACTACGCGAAATAAGCGAATTACTGCGGATGGTATACGTCCGCAGTATTTTTTTAGGAAAATATTTCATACCTGTTGACGATCGGGGGTGGTCATGTGTTCAGAATATTAAAAAGACTTGCGGTCGGCTTAGCTTCCATAGCGGCGGCGTCTGCGGCGGCGTTCTCGATAAACTCTTTCGCAGGTTGGGAACAGATCGGATTTTTGGGCGATTTGAACAACGATAAGAAACTCGGCGTTGCGGATATGGTCATAATGACGAAGCATCTTCTGGGCGGCGAGGGTCTTACGGAAAAAAACGGCTATGACCTTGTAGGAAAATTTATCGGATTACAGGGCAAAGACGGGTTCCTTGCCGAGAAGCTCCTCCAGACCGCCGATATGGATCAGGACGGCAAGATAGATATTTACGACCTTATTTTGCTGAGAAAAGCCGTCTTGACAAGCGGTTACGGAATGGACGTATGGGAGTGGAAGGAAGAACCTGCAACATCGCAGACCACGGCATCAGCTTCAACTCAGACTACGACGACTACGACTGTCACAGCCGCTCCCGAGTTTATTTCTCCGCCGATATACGACCTTTACGGCTCGCTGCCGTCGCAGGGAGAGGCTGAGGTCGCAGTATTCTACGTCGATTTTCCCGACTGTAAATACGATTACATGCCGTCCGCTTCGGAGATCGAGAAATTCGTCTTTGGAAATGCCAACGAGAACGACCCGAACTATCCCTTTGAGAGCATGAGCGCGTTTTACGAGCGTTCCTCAAAGGGCGCAATGAAGCTGAACGGCAAGGCGTATACTTACACGACCAAGCAGAACAAAGCCGCATACGAGGGCGACGCGTGGCATGTCGCTCTTGTGGACGAAATAATCGCCGAATTTGACGCGTCCGTTGACTTTTCCGAATTTGACGGCGACGGCGATAACGTCATAGACGCTATACTTATAAGCGTTCCGACCGCTGCCGGCGACGAAAACTGGTGGGCTTCCGCAGGAGTTTTCGGAGGGGAAACCCAAAAAAGAGCCGACGGTACGGACATCGGTCATGTTATCGTGGGCAACGCTCAGATAGAGTCGGCGGACGACCACAGGAACTTCAACAGCTCGTATCTTCACGAAATGGGGCATTGCATGGGACTTCCCGATTATTACCTCTACGGTACGGACGATTTTCAGGGCATGCACGGTTCGGCAGGCTTTGAGATGATGGACGACGCTATATGCGACTTCGGGGCGGCTTCAAAGCTGATGCTGGGGTGGTACGCTCCCGAACAGGTGCAGGTCTACGGAAGAGCGGACGGCACAAAGAAGTTTACGCTGAAAAGCGGTCAGACCAATGACGGAAACTGCCTGATAATACCCGTAGGCGACTTGAATAAAAATTTTAACTCGGAATTTTTCATACTCGAATATACAGACCTGAGCGGAAACAACAGGGGACTTACCGATGAATGGTGGCGTTCTACGGGCAGCGGCGTGAGAATGTATCACGTTGAAGCCACGCTCACGGGAGATTACTGGTACAATACCTATAAATATGCCGTCGGAAACGATGAAGCGACCAATAACGACAGCGGCAGGCGGTTTATACGGCTCGTTGGCGAGGGTACGGACGAAACGGATAATCTGCTCCGTACAGGCGCGGTAATAGACGGCAGTACGCCCGATTTCAAAGCATACGACGCTAACGGCGGACGGACGGCAGACATGGGAATTACCGTAAATATAGGCAAAAAGAACGGCGATTCCTACGAAATAACGGTCTCGGCTAATTAATTAAAATATATATCTTCGGAAATTTTCGGAGAGCGTTGAACATTATCGAAAGGGAAAATAACAATGGCAAAGCAGCTTTTCAACTCATCGGAGAAATCAAATTTCATACTCAACATGACAGAGGAAAAATACTCGAAGATCGCTTCTATCGGACTTTTGGCGGCGTGTCTGTGTACGTCTGTTTCAACCGCAGTTCCCGTAATATCGGGAAATAAGGTCTACACCATTATTACTGCGGGGCTTTCCTTGGCAGGCGTTATAGGCATGGTGCTTGCCCTTATCGGCGTTATGAAAAAGTACGTGGGCAAGAGACTGCTCCTGCCGTTGTGCGGAACGGGCGTTACCCTTTTGTGGGCGGTCATTTCGCTTATCAATTCCTACGACAAGACCGTTTCCCTGCACGGCTACCCCGGTCGAGGCGAGGGTCTGCTTGCTATAATTTTTTACATAAGCTTTTTCATTACCGCCGCTTCGATGAAAGGCGACAAGGCTCGGAAAACGCTCGTTTACGGCATTCTTGCAAACGGTCTGCTCAACAGCGTTTTTGCCCTGATACAGGTGTTTTCGGGCGAACTGAGCGACTTCCGCTGGGCTTCGGTAAAAATACAGATAAACGCGGCAGCAGGTCTTTCGCAGTCGCCGCTGTTCCTTGCGATGGTGCTGAGCCTTTCCATAGCGGCGGCTCTCATGGGAGCTGTGCTGTTTTCGGGAAAAAAAGAAAAGATATTCTGCATTTTTTCAGCATGTGTGTTCTCATTTGTTATAATGTTTACTTATTCGTTTATCGGTATCTGCGGAGCTGTTCTCGCTATTATTGCGGCGGTCATAACCGTATTTGCCGTAAAAGCTCCGAAAATCAGCCTGCTGTCGGTATTGTCGGTCATTGTGCCTGCGGCTGCGGCTGTTATCGTGGTGAACGCAGGAATTATCGGCAATATAAGCAGCTACAGGCTTTATGACGGTCGTATTTTGTGGTTTGCGGACAGCTACGTCAGAATAACTTCAAGCGGAAACGTTGACTCCGATTTAGTAGATATTGACGACACATATGACGTTTATTATACCCTCAACCGCAAGACCCTCGACATTATCAGCGGTTGTCCCATAACGGGTACGGGTCCCGACCAGTTGATATATCCGCAGATATACACCTATGGTCCCGAGGGTTCGGAATATTCTTTGGTCGAGGATATAATCATGTTCAATAAGGGAACGTTCGACAGGGTGTATAACGAGTACCTCAATACGGCGGCAACTCGGGGAATACCCTCCGCAATAGCTCTTGTTGTTACCCTTATCGGCGTTATAGCGATAGGCTTTAAGGGGTACAAAAAGTCCAAGAGCAAAATGACCCTGTGCATGACCTTGCTTACGTCAATGGGCGCGCTGATATTTCTGATAGGTTGCAGCAATACGGCGTTTTCGCCTATATTCTGGGCAATTGCAGGAGCGAGCGTTTCCTTGACCGATAAAAACACAACAACGTAAAGCTATTGTATTTATGTTATCAAATCAAGAGGATTTTGTTTCCTGTATTTTCTGTTAAAGAGGTAACTCTCGGTGTCCGCTCTCGTGTAGTTTTCCGCATAATGCCATGCTGAAAAAAGTTTCGGAAAATAATAAGGGCATTATGCGGACAACTACACGACAACAGAGATTCCAAAGGGGTCACCCCTTTGGCAGGGGGCGCAGGGGGACAGCGTCCCCCTGCTTTGTTATGATAAATAAAAAAAGCCGCACATCAAATGCGGCTCTTTTTAATTATTTTATTTGTCAGATTTGTTTCCGAAAAGGTCTTTGCCGTATTGCAGGATACCGTACCATTTTGAGGATTCCTTTATCATTCGCACTATCTGAGTAAGAGCGAAAGGAATAAACGCAAGTCCTACTATCTGCGCAAGATTGATAAGCGTGAATTCGTCTGATATTTTCATAAATCCGTGACACGCAGGAATGAGCAGTACGGCGGCAAGGAGTAACGCTCCGACTAAAAATGCTCCTAACGAGAACTTGTTCGTCATTATTTTCAGACGGGCGATAGAGTACTTTCCACGGCTGTCGAAGCCCTCGAAAAGTCTTGCGAGACAAAGTACGGAGAACGCCATTGTGCTTGCCATAGCCGCCGAAATTGCAGCGTCCGACGAGGAATTTTTGCCGATGAAGAACGCCGCCATTACGCTTGCCGCTATCATTACGGAATGAATGAGTATATAGGTTATCGTTTCTTTGTTGAGGATAGATTCGCTGGACGAACGGGGCTTGTTCTTCATAACGTCGGGCAGCATGGGTTCCATGCAGAGAGCGAGCGCAGGAAGCGAGTCCGTCAGCAGATTGATGAAAAGCAGGTGAACCGGATTAAACGGCAGCGGCAGATTGAATATTGTCGTAAGGAGAACTACGATGATAGCCGCCGCATTTCCTGCAAGCAGGAATTTAATGGAGTTTTTGATGTTCGTATATATACATCTGCCGTTAGCCACAGCCTTTACGATAGTTGCGAAGTTGTCGTCCGCTAATATCATAGAAGCGGCGTCCTTGGAAACTTCCGTACCCGTAATTCCCATAGCAACGCCTACGTCGGCTTTTTTCAGCGCAGGAGCGTCGTTTACGCCGTCGCCCGTCATGGCAACGACCATGTTCTTTTTCTGCCAAAGCTCAACGATGCGTATTTTGTGGACGGGGGAAACTCGCGCGTATACCGAGACTTTATCCAGTCTTGCGGACAGCTCCTCGTCCGAAACAGCGTCTATCTCCGTGCCGTCCATAGCGATGTCTCCGTCATGGAAAATGCCTATCTCCTTAGCGATAGCGACTGCCGTAAGCTTGTGGTCGCCAGTTATCATGATAGGCTTTATGCCTGCCGAAATACACTCCGCAACAGCCGCTTTGCTTTCCTCACGGGGAGGGTCGGTCATAGCCGTAAGACCGATATAAATATAGTCGCACTCGTCGTC
Organism: Ruminococcus sp.; assembly: GCA_017622925.1. Classification (GTDB taxonomy): domain Bacteria; phylum Bacillota; class Clostridia; order Oscillospirales; family Ruminococcaceae; genus Ruminococcus. The sequence goes on along the minus strand of JAGAQC010000032.1, from coordinate 25,783 downwards.
GAGGTTCACAGGCGCATCGGAAGAAAGTATCTTTTTCGCAAAGGCAAGCACTCGCATTCCGTTGTTGGAGTAATTGAGGTTAGCCGCCTTGATAGCCGCCATATCGTCAACGTTTATGGGACGAATCTCTTTTTCGTCCATAACGTACTTTAAGCGCGGCATAAGCACGTCCATAGCTCCTTTGGTGAACGCGGTACGCTTTCCGCCGAGCATGTGGACGGTCGTCATAAGCTTTCTGTCGCTGTCAAAGGGAATCTCGTCAATTCTCGGGTATTCCTGACGTATGCGGACATATTCGTCGTTGCCGAGGTAGTCGGAGAGCGCAGTTTCCGTGGGGTCGCCCAGCCAGCCGTTGTCTGATTTTGCGGCGTCGTTGCACAGTCCCATAGCGATGAGAAGCTCTTTTTTTGCGCTTTCCGAGGGGAACGTCAGGTCACGGACTGTCATTTTGTTCTGAGTAAGCGTACCCGTTTTGTCCGAGCAAATGATAGATACGCAGCCCAGACCCTCTACAGCCTTTAAGTCCTTGATGATAGCTTTCTGCTTGGACATTTTCTGCGTTCCGATAGCGAGAGAAATTGTGATGATAGAGCTGAGAGCCTCGGGAATCGCCGCAACAGCAAGCGCGACCGCAAACATAAGAGCGTCAACAACAGGCTGTTTATTGATGAAATACGTGAGCAGGAAAACCAACACGCATATTCCGATAACGCCGATTGAAAGAGCCTTGCTGAACTTATCGAGACTTACCTGCAACGGAGTTTTCTTCTTTTTGGCGTTCTGCATAAGGGACGCAATTTTGCCTATTTCGGTATTCATGCCGACTCCCGTAACGACCGCAGTTGCCCGTCCGTTTGAGATGTTCGAGCCTGAGTATATCATGTTCACACGGTCGCCCAAGGGGAGTTCCTCGGCGTTTATAGTGTCGGTAGATTTTGTGACGTTCAGCGATTCGCCTGTAAGCGCGCTTTCGTCCACCTGTAGAGAAGCGGCTTCAAGCAGACGACCGTCGGCGGCGGCAACGTTTCCTGCTTCAATGAGAAGAATATCGCCCACAACGACTTCCGATGCAGGTATTTCGACCTGACTGCCGTTTCGGATAACTCGTGCGGCAGGCGCGCCCATTGCTTTCAAAGCGGCAAGGGACTTCTGCGCCTTGACGTTCTGGACTGTACCAAGCACGGCGTTCATGATAAGTACGACGAGAATTACAATAGTCGAACCTATTTCGCCGCTTATCATTGAAATAATCGAAGCTGCGATAAGAATAATTACGAGGAGATCGGCGAACTGCTCTAAAAAAATCATGAGCAGGCTTTTTTGTTTTTCCTCAGAGATAACGTTTTCGCCGTTTTTTTGGCGGCTTTCCGTGACCTGAGCGTCGGTCAGACCTTTTTCGGCTGATGAACCGAGAGCTTTAAGTACGGCGTCTTTGTCTTGATTAAAATAATTCATTATTTCCTCCTTAGAACAGGCTCTTATATTTTCGTGGGAGAAACAAAAAAGACTTTTATTGCGTAATGCCGAAAGATAACGCTTATTCAGCTTCGGTACTATGCAATAAAAGTCTTGCTTAAAGCCTGTAAGGAACTATAAATGTGCAAGTTATTTCTGCACAGTTCCTAAGCCCTTGTCCGCCCGACAGCGTTCGGCTGTGGGTATGGCGATGCGGACAGCGCCGATTTTTGCTTTCGGCGAAGCTACTCCCTTTTATTTAGGCAATCTCTAAAAACCTCTTTTGACAAAAATCAGCTATGCACGGCATATGCTGCGTCAAGCACCCTCGGAGGGCGACAGCCCGCCGTCGGGCACTTTCCTTGCCTCTGCCGCACCTATCTGATTTTTGCTTTACCAAACAGGTTTTTATAGATTACCTTGTCTATTTTACCATATAATGGGGCAAGTTGTCAAGGATAATTTTTTACAATATTTTCATAAACATATAAAGAATTTTATCGGAAATTTCAACCGCCGTCGTTTCGGTCGTTTTTGGAATAAGCCTGCACTGTGCGGATAAGCCGTAAAATTCCCCACCCGATAACTGCGGCGGTAAGAATTACAGTTTCTATAAGAAAATCTTTTATCGGTTTCATGGGTCGTCCTCCTTTTTTATAAGACTATATTTAGAGTATACTATATATTATAATATGTATCAAGGTAACATCTGTAATTATTTGAGTGACATTTGTAACTTTAGCCTTTAGCTGTTAGCCATATAATTAAAAGATTTGGGGACTTTTGTACCTTTTGTACCTTTTGTACCCCTGCACCAATATTTAAAAATAAATCGGGGACTTTTCTGCCATGTACCATTTGTACCATTGTACCATGTACCATGAGCTGAAATTTAAAAATAAATTGGGTGCTTTTCTGCCATGTACCATTTGTACCATTGTACCATGTACCACGAGCCGAAATTTAAAAAAATCTGTCTGATTAATAAATGATACTGTAAGCTAAAGGCTAAAGGCTAACGGCTAACGGCTTTATTTTACCATGTACCATGAGCTGATATCCGTTATCCATAGGAAGATGAATTTTGTATTTATAGTTTGCCTACTTTTGCTTGACATATACTTCAACAGCGATAGCACTTGCATTTTTTTAAAAATTATGGTAGAATATACTTGACTATATTGCAAAGTGTGCAAAAGATTTCGAGAAGAAATTCTGTATGTCAAGGCGGACGACGAAAGCGTGCTGTCGCACGGTGAGGTGACTCCCTACAGTGTAGGGAGATGTCACGAAGTGACAGAAGGTGTCCGCCCCGATTAGGGGGACAACGCAGGCAGACGGAATTTATTCCGAAAGATATTGTGCATTTTGCAATAGAGGCAAGTATGATAGAAAGGCTTATGGTCAGCCATGAAAAGAAGGTGAATTTATGATAAACGCAGCTTTAAAGGAAATAAATTTTACATCGGAATTTGACGGACTTGAAATATCTGCCGCCGCCGCAGTTCCGATAGGCGACGTATACGGCGTTGTTCAGCTTGTTCACGGCATGAACGAATATAAGGAACGCTACTATGATTTTATGGACTATCTCGCTGAACAGGGCTTTATTTCGGTTATTCACGACAACCGAGGACACGGCGGCAGTATCGTTACGGAGGACGACCTCGGATTTATGTTCAAAAACGGCGGAAAAGGCTTTGTTTCGGACATAGCTCAGTTTAACCGAATGATACGCACAGCATATCCCGAGCTGCCGTGTTTTATGGCGGCTCACAGCATGGGTTCGCTTGGGGCGAGGTGCTTTTTAAAGGAACACGACGATGAAATAAACGGGCTTATAATTCTCGGTTCGCCGTCGTACAGCCGATTTTCGGGACTTATAAGAACCATAAACTCCGCGCTTTCCAAACGCCGCAAGAGCCGTTACCGAAGCGAAAACGTAAGCGAAGCGGCTGAAAAGCTTTTCAACAAGAATTTCGGGACTACCCCTCATTCATGGATATGCAGCCGAAAGGAAGTCGTGGAGGAGTTCAACGAAAATCCCCGTTCAAACTTTATTTATACGCTCAACGGCTATGAAGCCCTGCTGTACCTTTTAAAAGAGACCTACAGCGGCAAGGGTTGGCAGGTGAAGAACAGGAATCTTCCTATACGCTTCATATCGGGCAGGGACGACCCCGTAATGCTGTCGGAAAAGCGTTTTTTTCAGGCTATAGAGAACCTCCGCACAGCAGGCTATGAAAGTATATCGCATCGGCTGTTTGATAATATGCGTCACGAGGTATTGAACGAAAAGAATAATCTTGCCGTTTACCGTGATATAGCAAAGACGCTGTTTTCATGGATAGACAGGCTGAATAATTAAGTGTTTTACTATAAATGAGCATTATGCAGCAACTTGTACAATAAAGCTGTTAGTTTACAGTATAATTTGTCGATTATGCAGGTTTATTTTTGAACGTTGGTACATGGTACAATGGTACAAATGGTACATGGTGCAATAAAGCCGTTAGCCATTAGCCGTTAGCCTTTAGCTTACAGTATCATTTATTAATCAGACAGATTTATTTTTAAATTTCGGCTCATGGTACATGGTACAATGGTACAAATGGTACATGGCAGAAAAGTCCCCGATTTATTTTTAAATATTGGTGCAGGGGTACAAAAGGTACAAAAGGTACAAAAGTACCCAAATCTTTTAATTATATGGCTAACGGCTAATAGCTAAAGGCTATATAGCTTGCTTATTTAAAACATTTTACAGTGAAAGGATAAAATATGGATATTAACAAAGAATTAGCCAAAGAATTTAATTTAAGGCAGGAGCAGGTCGATAACACTATCGGACTTATAGACGAGGGGGCGACTATACCCTTTATCGCAAGATACCGTAAGGAGGTAACAGGTTCGCTGGACGACCAGATACTCCGTGAGCTTTCCGACCGTCTGACCTATCTGCGAAATCTCGAAAAGCGTAAGGAGGAAGTCCGCACGGCTATCACCGAGCAGGAAAAAATGACTCCCGAAATAGAGAACGCTATTTCCGCCGCCGTAACTCTTGTGGAGGTCGAGGACATTTACCGCCCGTTCAAGCCGAAAAGACGTACAAGAGCGAGCATTGCCCGTGAAAAGGGTCTCGAGCCGCTTGCGGTGATAATCATGGCTCAGGATAACGCGTCCGACCCCGAAGCAGAAGCCGCCGCCTTTGTAAGCGAGGAAAAGGAAGTTCCCGACGCAGCCGCCGCAATTCAGGGGGCAATGGACATTATCGCCGAGGATATTTCGGACGACGCCGAGCTGCGCAAGAAGCTGCGTTCCGCCGCGTCTGAAAAGGGCGAGATAGTTTCCAAAGCGTCCGACCCCGAAGCGGAAAGCGTTTACACAAATTATTACGAATATTCCGAGCCAGTGTCGAAAGTGGCTAATCACCGTGTTCTTGCCCTTGACAGAGGTGAAAAAGAGGGATTCCTGAAAGTCGCTCTCTCCCTTGACGAAACGGTGGCAACGGATATAATTTTCGGCAAGTACATCAAGGCGAACAATCCCTGCGGAGAGCTTGTACGTGCCGCCGCTGAGGACGGATACAAGAGACTTATTTTCCCGTCAATTGAGCGTGAGGTGCGTTCGGAAATGACTGCCAACGCCGCCGAGGAGTCCATAAAAGTTTTTGCATCAAATCTCCGTCAGTTACTTCTCCAGCCGCCGCTGAAAAACAGCGTTATACTCGGTCTTGACCCGGGTTACAGAACGGGCTGCAAGGTTGCTGTTATCGACGCTACGGGCAAGGTGCTTGACACAAACGTGGTCTACTGCACTCCGGGACCGAAAACGAACATCGAGCTTTCAAAGAAGATAATCAAAGAACTCATTCAGAAGCATAACGTTACGACTATTTCTATCGGCAACGGCACGGCTTCCCGTGAGACCGAGCAGTTCGCCGCAGACCTTATAAAGGAGCTGCCTCAGCCTGTAAGCTATATGGTAGTCAGCGAAGCCGGAGCGTCCGTGTATTCTGCGTCAAAGCTTGCGGCGGAGGAGTTCCCCGAGTACGATGTATCGCTGAGAAGCGCAGTTTCCATAGCGCGCCGTTTGCAGGACCCTCTTGCCGAGCTTGTTAAAATAGAACCGAAAGCTATCGGAGTAGGTCAGTATCAGCACGATATGCCGCAGGCTCGTATGAACGATGCTCTTTCGGGAGTAGTCGAGGACTGCGTAAACTCCGTGGGCGTTGACCTGAACACGGCATCGCATTCGCTTCTTTCATACGTTGCAGGTATCAATTCGGCTGTAGCTAAGAATATCGTTGCTTACCGTGAGGAAAACGGAAGATTTACCGACCGCAAGGAGCTTATGAAAGTCCCGAAGCTTGGCAAAAAAGCCTTTGAACAGTGCGCAGGATTTCTCCGTGTACGTGACGGAAAGAATCCTCTGGACAACACCGCCGTTCACCCCGAGAGCTACAAGGCAGCAGAAGCCCTGATAAGCGAATGCGGCTTTACTCTTGCAGACGTTGCAGGCGGCGGAATATCTGTTTCCGATTCCGTGAACGTCAATAATATCAGCGAAAAGCTGGGAATCGGCGTTCCGACGCTTACGGACATTATCGGCGAACTTAAAAAACCCGGACGTGACTTGCGTGACGAACTTCCACCGCCCTTGCTCAGAAGCGGCGACATTATGGAAATAAAGGATCTCAAACCGGGCATGGAGCTTGTGGGAACTGTCCGCAACATCATTGACTTCGGCGCATTTGTGGATATAGGAGTTCACGAGGACGGACTTGTACACATTTCGCAAATCTGCAACAGATATATAAAGCACCCTCTTGAAGCCGTAAAGGTGGGAGAGGTAGTAAAAGTCCGCGTCCTTGACGTAGACGTAAAGCGCAGCCGTATCTCCCTGACTATGCGACTTGACGATGAAGCGGAGAAAAAAGAGCAGAAGCAGAAGCGGAACGACCGTCCGCGCCGTGAAAAACGTGAACAGAGGGGATTCGACCCTACAAAAATAAATAACAGCGCATTCAGAATAAAGAAAAAGTGACCTCAATATACTTTATATATATAATACAATGTCGTGGCGGCAGGCTGTACACGGGCATAACGACCGATATAAAGCGGCGGTATGCAGAACACTCGGGCGGAGAACGGGGCGCAAGATTTACCCGTGCCAATCCGCCCGAGAGGGTTCTTGCGGTGTGGAGCTGCGAGGGCAGGTCAGCCGCCTCAAAGCTTGAATGCGCGGTAAAAAAACTGAAACGTCCGCAGAAGCTCCTGCTTATCAGCGATAATAATTTTCTTTCCGAAAAATTCGGGACGGAATACGCCGAAATATACAAACGTGAAATTGTTAATAAAATTAATACGTAAAAATTAACAAAAACACTTGCAATATTATTTGAAATATGATATAATATAACCACGGTTAACTGTATAAATAAGTATATTGTCTATAAGGAGCGCAAAAATGACGCCAAAGGAAGAATTTATTAAAATATATACCGAAAACATAAAGCGTAACGGCGCGGATAAGCTGTTGGAATATTTGAAAAAATCGGACTTTTTCACAGCTCCGAGCAGTACAAGATTTCACGGCTCGTATGAGGGCGGACTTGTCGAACACAGCGTAAACGTTTACCATTGTCTGAAAGATTATCTTTCACGCCCCCGTACAAAGGAGCTTTACGGAATGGATTTTTCAGAGGAAACTATCGCTATAGTGGCTCTGCTCCACGACCTTTGCAAGGTGAACTTCTACACCACGGAAGTACGCAACCGCAAAAACGATATTACGGGCAAGTGGGAAAAATACAACGCCTATGCTGTCAACGATACTCTGCCCTACGGACACGGCGAAAAATCGGTCTATATAATCTCGGGCTATCTTTTCGGAGAGGGCAGGCTCACCCGTGAAGAGGCGTGCGCTATCCGATGGCATATGGGCTTTTCCGGCATTGAGGATAAAAACCTTATCGGAAAGGCTTTGGAAACGTATCCGCTTGCTTTTGCGCTTCATGTTGCGGATATGGAGGCTTCATATTTTATCGAGGGAAGCAAAAAATAGTCTGAAAACAAAAAGGAGTTTTTATTATGAATTGGTACGACAACGCCATAATCTATCACATTTACCCTCTCGGCTTCTGCGGAGCGCCTAAATTCAACGATTTCAGCAATAATGACGTGGCATATCGTCTTGACAAGGTGCTGGACTGGATTCCCCACCTTAAAGAAATGAACGTTGACGCCGTATACTTCGGACCCGTTTTCGAGTCTGTTGAACACGGCTACGATACCGTTGACTACAAGAAGATCGACCGCCGCCTCGGTGACAACAACTCTTTCCGCTTTATCTGCGACCGTCTGCATGAAGCAGGTATCAGGATAATCCTTGACGGCGTTTTCAACCATGTGGGAAGAAAATTTCCGCAGTTTGTGGATATACAGGAAAAAGGGCAGGGTTCGGGCTACTGCGACTGGTTTCAGAACCTTAATTTCGGCGGACAGTCTCCCTGCGGCGACCCTTTCTGGTACGAGGGTTGGAACGGTCACTACAATCTCGTTAAGCTGAATCTGCGTAACGTAGGCGTTTGCGACCACATTATAGACGCCGTGAACTACTGGATAGAATCCTTTGGCATTGACGGAATCCGCTTTGACGCCGCCGACTGCATCGACTTCAATTTCTTCAAGAGAATACGTGATTTCTGCAAGGGCAAAAAGCGTGATTTTTGGCTCATGGGCGAAATTATCCACGGCGACTACAATCGCTGGGCAAACCCCGAAATGCTCGACAGCGTTACGAACTACGAATGCTACAAGGGAATTTATTCCTCTCACAACGATAAAAATTACTACGAGATCGACTATTCCATTAACCGTCAGTCGGGCGCAAACGGCGGTATATACAGGAATATCAACCTCTATAACTTTGTGGATAACCACGATGTGAACCGTCTTGCAAGCACGGTGAACAATCCTGCTCACCTGCCGCTTATCTATACGCTGTTGTACTCGATGCCCGGTATTCCGTCAATTTACTACGGAAGCGAATACGGCGTTCAGGGACGTAAGGAGAACAATTCCGACGACGGTCTGCGTCCGTGTCTCCACCTTGCCGACATGGAACGCGAAAATACCGACCTTTACAAGCACATCGTAAAGCTCGGCAGGATTTACAGGGCATATCCTGCGCTCAGAACGGGCAACTACGAGAGAATACAGATAACAAATCAGCAGCTTCTTTTCAAAAAGTTTCAGGGCGAGCAGACGGTCTACGTCGCTTTGAACCTTGCGGATTATCAGTATGACTTCAATTTCGGCACTCATCTTCCTGCTCTTGTGGACGTTATCAGCGCAAATCAGGTGCAGGTCGATAACGGCAACGCTCATGTAACTATGCCGCCGTTCTCGTCTATGATAATCGTTTCGGACGACATTGTAAACATCGAACCCGAGGCTGCTCCTGCTCATGAAGCGGAGGTACGGGAAACGGAAGTTGTTGTCGGCTGCCGCTATCGCCACTATAAGGGCGGCGAGTACGAGGTCATCGCCGTTGCACGTCACAGCGAAAACAACGAGGAGCTTGTTGTTTACAAGAACATCTCCGATGGCAGCGTATGGGCAAGACCAAAGGCTATATTCTGCGGAAAAGCAAGCGACGGCTCGGTCATGAGATTCGTCAAGCTTTAAAATCACTGTCTGCAACTTTAGTGGGGGACGCCGGCTAACCGCCCCGTACCCTCTGTCACTTCGTGACATCTCCCTACACTGTAGGGAGTCACCCCACACCCCCTGCCAAAGGGGTGACCCCTTTGGAATCTCTGTTGTCGTAAATTTTCCTGCATAAAGCCTGCCATATAAATCCAAACCAATATTTTTATGGCTTTATGCAGTAAAATTTACGATATAGGGTTCAAAAGATTACCTTTTGGCAAAGGATATGAGAAACAATATCCAACTAAGTTGCATAAAATGCGTATACTCCCCGTTGTTCCGAATACAGGAATAACGGGGAGTATAGCAGAACTGCGGAATATAGATTTTACGGGGTAAATATGAAGAAAACTTTTTTTAAAAAACTCTCGTCATTTCAGATAATAATTTTCGGATTTATGGGAGTTATACTTGCAGGCGCGCTGTTGTTGATGCTGCCGTTTGCTTCACGGAACGAAGGCTCGGCAAAGTTCGAGGACGCGTTGTTTACCGCCACGTCAGCCGCATGCGTAACGGGACTTATAACGCAGGACACGGCGACCTACTGGACGGAATTCGGTCAGGCGGTAATACTTCTGCTGATACAGATCGGCGGATTCGGCGTAGTCACCATAGGCGCGGCGCTTGCAATGGTCGCAGGACGGAAGATAGGTCTGATGCAGAGAAGTACGATGCAGGATTCAATTTCCGCTCCGCAGGTCGGCGGAATAGTGCGCTTTACCGCTTTTGCCATAAAGATAACACTTGCGGTGGAGGCGTTGGGAGCTTTGCTGATGATGCCGTCGTTTATAAAAGAATTCGGCGTAGGCAAGGGCATATGGTACTCCGTTTTCCATTCCATATCCGCATTTTGCAACGCAGGCTTTGACCTTATGGGTACGAGGGAGAAATTTTCGTCCCTGACGACATTTGCCTTTAACGTTCCCGTGAATATCGTCATAATGCTCCTTATAACTATCGGCGGACTCGGCTTTCTCACTTGGGACGATATACGCAGTCACAAGCTCAGGCTGAAAAAATACCGCATGCAAAGCAAGGTCATTTTAGCGACATCGGGTATACTTGTCCTGCTGCCTGCGATATATTATTTCTTTGAGTTCGGCGGCGAAAAGTGGGATATGACGGTCGGTCAGCGAATCACGGCGGCGTTGTTTCAGGCGATAACTCCGAGAACGGCAGGCTTCAACACGGTCGATCTCGGTATGCTCGGGGGCGGCGGCATGATAATCATGATAGCCCTCATGCTCATAGGCGGTTCACCCGGTTCTACGGCAGGCGGTATGAAAACAACTACCATAGCCGTACTGTACTCGGCTGTTTTTTCAGTTTTCCGCAAGGAGAAATCGGTGAAATTTTTCGGTCGCCGCATATCGGACGAAACCGTAAAAACCGCTGCCGCTATACTGCTTATGTACGTGACGATTTTCCTTACGGGGGCGGCGGCTATAAGCATTATCGACGACCAGCCGATACGGGCGTGTCTTTTCGAGACTTCCTCGGCAATTGCAACGGTCGGACTTTCACTGGGACTTACCCCGAAGCTCGGAACAGCGTCCCATATAATTTTAATAATAATGATGTTTTTGGGACGAGTGGGAACTTTAACGGTGATATATGCCGCTGTTTCGGGAAATCATTCAAACGTTTCACGTCTGCCCGAGGAAAAGATCACGGTAGGCTGATTATTGTCAACAACTTAAGCGAACTAACATCGGGATTCCAAAGGGACGGTGTCCCTTTGGCGGAGTCCAGAGGCAGAGCCTCTGGTGGGGTGCGGGGCGAAGCCCTGCATAGCGTTTAAGCGCTCCGCAAAGGGTGAATTTCCAAACAGTCAGCATGACTGTTGGGAAAGAGGTGACTCCCCACGGGTGGGGAGATGCCCGAAGGGCAGAGGGGACGGCACGAAGTGCGCCCTGCAAGAGAGGGCGTTCCCTTATTAAGGACACGGTATATTGTGACTTTAATAAAGAAAAAGAAATTATTAAGTTGTGGATAGTGGTAGTCTGAATATTGTCTTTGTCATTATAACGCTAAAGGAGAAATCAATGAAATCAATTTTACTGATAGGTCTTGGACGTTTCGGACGTCATATAGCGCAGAAGCTCAACGAACTCGGTCACGAAGTGCTTGCCGTCGATTCGGTGGAGGAGCGTGTGCAGAACGTTCTCGACTACGTTACGAGCGCGCAGATAGGGGATTCCACAAGCTACCTGTTCATGAACTCGCTGGGAGTGCGTAATTTCGACGTCTGCATCGTAGCGATAGGGGATAATTTCCAAAGCTCCCTTGAAACGACGTCCCTGCTCAGCGAACTGGGCGCAGTTAAGGTGGTTGCCCGTGCAGCTTCGGACGTTCATGAAAAATTTCTGCTGAAAAACGGCGCGGACGAGGTGATTTATCCCGAGAAACAGCTTGCGGCATGGTCGGCTATCCGCTACAGTTCCGACCACGTTTTCGATTATATCGACCTTGAGGGCGATTATGCTATTTTTGAAATTTCCGTACCCGAAAAGTGGGTCGGCAAGACAGTCCTTCAAGTGGACATACGCAAAAAATACGGCATAAATATCCTTGCCATAGTCGCAAACGGCGTGCTTAACCCGAATATTACAGCCGATACCGTCCTGCGTTCCGAAAACAATCTTCTCGTCCTCGGAATGGAACAGGCTATCCAAAAGTGTTTTAAAATATGAAAAAACTCTGCGGAATACAAATCTAAAGTATTCCGCAGAGATTTTTTTATTTTTCGGAATTTATAAACATATCGTAAATGCGGCGGATAGCTTCGGGAAGGTCGTTTTCGCTCACTCCGATAATAACGTTCAGCTCGCTGGAACCCTGATCTATCAGCTTGACGTTTATACGCGCGTGAGCCATAGCGGCGAATACACGTGCAACAGTTCCGCGGGTATTTTTCATTCGTCTGCCCACGATTGCGAGAATAGCGATACCGTCCTCGATCTCGATGTGGTCGGGGTTGACCTCTCGGCGAATCTCGGAAATTACTTTTTCACGGACAGGTTCAAGCTTTGCGCTGTCAACGGTGATGCTCATGGTGTCGATACCCGACGGCATATGCTCGAATGAAATGCCGTTCGAGTACAGCACGTTCAGGACTTTCATGCCGAAGCCAAGCTCGTTGTTCATCATAGCCTTTTCGATATTTATGGTGCTGAATCCTTTTTTGCCTGCAATTCCCGTAATGGTATGACCGAGACTTTCACGGCTGAAATCATAGTCGTTGGAAACTATCATTGTACCCTTATCCTCGGGTCTGTTTGTGTTGCGGATATTTATCGGGATACCTGCGGAACGCACAGGGAAGATAGCGTCCTCATGAAGCACGGAAGCTCCCATGTATGCAAGCTCACGAAGTTCACGGTAGGTTATAGTTTCGATAGCCTCGGGGTCGTCAACAATTCTCGGGTCGGCGACCAAAAAGCCCGAAACGTCCGTCCAGTTCTCGTAAATTTCAGCGTTTACGGCGTTTGCGATTATAGAGCCTGTTACGTCCGAGCCGCCTCTCGAAAACGTCTTGATGATACCCTCTGTTGTACGTCCGTAGAAGCCGGGGATAACCGCATTGTCAAGTCCCTTTAAGCGTGAGCGTACAGCCTTGACGGTTTCATCGAGCATCAGATGCCCCTTTGTATCGAATACGATAACGTCTGCGGCGTCCACAAAGTTGAAGCCGAGGTATGCTGCGAGGACTTTTCCGTTTAAGTATTCTCCGCGGCTTGCGGCGTAGTCCCTTGCAGGACGAGCTTTAAGCTCCGAAGCGATAGTATCGAACTCGCTGTCAAGGCTTATATCAATGCCGAGATCGGCGATAATGCCGTTATATCGGTTTTTTATGAGGTTGAAGTCCTCGGTGAAGTCAACGCCGCTTCCTGCAAGCTCACAGCATTTGTAGAGCATATCCGTGACCTTGATGTCGTTTGAACAGCGTTTTCCCGGAGCTGAGGGAACAACGTATCTGCGTTTATCGTCTGATTTTATGATATCTGCGACCTTGCGGAACTGATTTGCGTCCGCCAAAGAGCTGCCGCCGAATTTTACAACTTTATTTGACATAATATATCCACCTTAATAAGAAATGTTGTTATTTTTATAACAATACTTATTATATATCAAATCCGGTCAAAAATCAATTGGCATAAATACAGAAAATAAACCTGCCCGAAGTGTTTTTTTGGTGAATACGCTTGTACGCGAGGGACGGACAGCAAGTTCTGAAATTTTCTCAAAATATGCCGAAGCTTTAAGATTATTTTAAGACAAGTAGTATATAATCATAACCATAGAGAAAATCAATTTGCGAATTTCATGAAAAAGGAGTTTTTATAATGAAAAAGCTAAATCTGCTTGCAGGAATTTCAACCGCAGCTTTTGCCGCAGCATTGTCCCTTACCGCAGTATCGTCAATGGCAGCCGAGGACGGAGTGCTGTACGGAGATGCGAACTGCGACGGTCAGGTAACTATCGCCGATTCAACAGCAATACTTCAAGCTATCGGAAATCCCGATAAATACGCTCTTTCGGAGCAGGGAACGAACAACGCCGACGTTTACAAAAGGGGGGACGGCATTACTCCGTCGGACGCTCTTGCTATCCAGAAGCTCGATTCAAAGATGATCGCTTCTCTTCCCGAGTCATGGCAGGACAGCGAACCCGACCCGTCAGTTTCCAAGACGTATATCCACCTGAACGGCGCGTCGGCTTCTGTTGAGGGCGACTATGCCGAGGTCAACGGCGGAGTTGTCACAATTTCTCATTCGGGCGAATTTTATATCGACGGAACTCTTGAGGACGGTCAGATAAATGTTAATATTGCCGATGAAGCTGCCGACCCGTCAACGGTAAAGATCTTCCTTAACGGCGTAAATATTACGGGAAGATCAGCTCCTGCTATCCTTGTTACAAATGCCGAGAATACTTCCATAAACCTTGTGGACGGCACGTCAAACGCTATCACGGACGGCGATACGGCTTATACGGGCGAATGGCTCGGCGCGGCGGTCATCGAAGCCAAGGACGACATTACAATAAAGGGCGGCGCGGAGAACACAGGAACGCTCACGATAACTGCCAATACTCAGGACGCATTTGTCTGCAACAACGACATAAAGTTCACAGGCGGTACGACAAATATCACCACTCTTAACGCAGTTGACAAAACAGACGCTGTTAAGGGAAAAATGTCCGTAACCGTCAAGGATACGGCTGTTGTCAATATAGATGCCGAGGGTGACGGCTTGAAGTCCTCAAAGGGCAATGTTGCTATCGAAGGCGGTACTGTTTCTGTAAAGGCAGGAAATGACGCTGTACAAGCTGAAACGACCATTGATATTTCGGGCGGTACGGTTCTCGGCGGCGGAGACAGAGGTCTTACATCGCTTACGGGAACTAATATCACAGGTGGTACTGTTGTGGTCACGGCTACGGACAATCAGACCGACCCTGCTCTTATGACGGGTACAACGCAGGGAACTATGCTCCTTAACTGCATTGCTTCTTCCGAGACTGACGGCTGCTGGAAAAAAGCCAACGCTCTTAAAGTCGGCAATGTCAATTTTGACGCATGGGCTAAGAAGTACGCATTTGCGGTCGTCAGCGACGCTTCTATTTCGGCGGACGGCAAGTATACGCTCACGAATGCGGCTACAGGTTCAAATGCGTCCGCAGGCGGTTCTTCGGAGTTTCAGATGACGGGAGCAGTCACATCATTTGACGAAGTTGACCCTGTAGGAAACGGCGGTACTGTTACGCCGACTCCCTATACAATAAAACTCAACGGTACGTCCATTGAATCAGACGCTCCGTCAGATACTGCCGCGCTCGAAAACGGCGTGTTTACTATCACCAAAGGGGGCAGTTATTCTGTTACAGGCGAGGCAAAGGAAGTACAGATCGTTGTGAACGTTGACAAGACTGCTTATCCCGATGCGGTCGTTGAACTCAATTTAGAGGGCGCGGACATTTCAAACAGTACAACCGCTCCTGTTTACGTTGAATCGATCGGCGACGAAGTACAGATCATTGCAAAATCGGGTACTGTCAACACGATCTCCGACGGAACTTCCCACACACAGACATATACCGATTCCGACGGAAACGTCAATACCGTTGAGGGCGCGGTTTTCGCAAGGGACGATATAAAATTCAAGGGTTCGGGCGAACTTACCGTAAACGGAAATACGGACGATGCGATAGTTTGCAAGAACGATATTAAAATATATAACGGCAGTCTCACTGTAAATGCGGTTGACGACGGTATCAGGGGCAAGGACAGCGTGACTATCGGAAACGATACGGCTGTTGACTTCTCGGCTTTGAAGCTTACCGTAAACACAAAGCAGGGCGACGGCATAAAGTCCACGAGTACGGACACGGTGTCGGGTAAATCGTGCGGTATCGTTACGGTGAACGGCGGAGTTCTTGACATAAAGTCCTGTGCGGACGGTATTCAGGCTGAACAGAGCGTTGTTATCAACGGCGGAGACATAAATATTTACACATATGAAGGCTCGGGCTTTACAGGTACGGCAGGCGGCAATACAAGCACCAATCCGTGGGGCGGCGGTTTCGGCGGTTTCGGCGGAGGTATGCAGGGCGGCAACTCCAATAAAACCGACATTTCCGCAAAAGGCGTCAAGGCTGTAGGTATTTACGATGCGGCAGGCACTACATGGCAGAGCGGCGGCGATATTACAATAAACGGCGGAAATATCATCATTGACAGTTCGGACGACTGTATACACTGCGGCGGAAACATCAATGTCAGCGGCGGAGCTTTCAAGCTTGCCACGGCTGACGATGCGCTTCATTCCGACCACGACCTTACGCTGGGAAGTAAAAACGGTTCTGCAAGCGATTTCGGAATATATGTTACAAAGTGCTACGAGGGCGTTGAGGGAGAGAACATCTATCAGCACAGCGGTACTGTTATTGTCAAGTCCGATGATGACGGCTACAATGCGGCAGGCGGCGCGGACGGCAGCGGAAACGCCAATCCCGGCGGTTGGGGACCCGGAGGCGGCTTCGGCTCGGCAGGCAATAATACGCTTCAGATAACAGGCGGTGTCGCAGTTGTTCAGTCCGCAAGCGGCGACCATGACGCATTCGATTCAAACGGCAGTATCAACATTTCGGGCGGAGCTGTTATCGCAAACGGTCAAGAACCTGTTGACTGCGACGGCACAAAGAATACTTCCGGCGGTACTGTTGCGGAATGCTCCTCACAGGGTGCAGGTTCTGTTCAGGCAGGTACACAGTTCACTATTGCAGACGAATCAGGCAATGTAATTGTATCATTCACAACAATGCAGGCTATGGGTTCGCCGTCACTCAATAATACAAGTCTCAAATGCTATACAGGCGGTACGATCTCAGGCGGTACAGACCTCATTACACTCGATGATTCAATGAAAGTATACGCAAGCGGCGCTATCTCGGGCGGTACGACAGTCACCGCAGGCAGCGGCTCGTCAGGCGGTAACCAAAGACCTTGGTAAACGGTCAAATCCGTCCCCAAGCATTATCTGCAATTTAAGTGGGGGACTCTGTCCCCCACACCCCCTGCCAAAGGGGTGACCCCTTTGGAATCTCTGTTGTCGTGAATTTGACTGTGAAAATCCCCGAATTAATTTGGTACTGTTAGTCTCCATGATTTTCACAGTCCAATTCGCGAGAATGGACACCAAGAGTTACCTCTTTAACAGAAAATACAGAAAACAATATCCGCTAAATTTCAGACAACTTAAGTCGGGGGACAAAAACCGCTTAAGTTGACTATATAAATCTAAGCAGTTCTCCCCGAAAAAAGTTCGGGGAGAGCATTTTTTTGCGAAAATCAATTTTAAGATTTACAGTAAACTTATACAGAAGATTTTGTTTCCTTTTACTTTCTGTTAGAGGGGTAATTCTTGGCGTCTATTCTCGTGAATTGGTCTGTGGTAATCATGGAGACTAACAGTATCGTGCAGATTTGGGGATTGCCACAGTCCAATTCACGACAACAGAGATTCCAAAGGGGTCACCCCTTTGGCAGGGGGTGCAGGGGGACAGAGTCCCCCTGCGTAAGCTTCCTGTCATAACATTAAAAATTAATTTCCGTGTTTTTTGCAAATAAGTACTTGAAATATATTTAATACTGTGATATAATAAAGTGTGGAGATCGACAGTCTCTCAATAAAAAAGGAATGAGGTTTTTAATAATGCCTGCAAATATTGTAGTTGGAACACAGTGGGGAGACGAGGGCAAAGGAAAGATAATCGACATCATCTCCTCTCGTGCAGATGTTGTAGTCCGTTCGCAGGGCGGTAACAACGCAGGTCACACTGTAGTAAATAACGGAGAGGTATATAAACTGCACCTTATACCCTCGGGTATACTTTATAAAGATACTCTGTGTCTTATCGGCGCAGGAGTTGTTCTCGACCCGAAGGATTTCATCGGCGAGCTTGAAAGTCTTGAAGCGAGAGGTATCTCAACGGCGAATCTGAAAATTGACCCCCGTGCGCATGTGGTAATGCCGTGGCATATAGCTCTTGACGGTCTTTCAGAGGCTTTCAGAGGCGGAAAGGACATCGGCACGACAAAAAGAGGCATCGGTCCTACATATATGGATAAGTACGAGAGATGCGGTATCAGGGTCTACGACCTTGTTCACCCTGATGTGCTTGCCGAAAAAATACAGGCAACGGGCAAGCTGAAAAACAAGATAATTACCGAGGTTTACGGCGGCGAAGCTTTCGACCTTGACAAGGTGACTGCCGAGTATATCGAGTACGGCAAGAAGCTTCTGCCTTATGTTGACGATGTTTCCGTGCTGACCTTTGAAGCTGACAAGGCAGGAAAGACGATAATGTTTGAGGGCGCGCAGGCTACGCTCCTTGATATTGATTTCGGAACGTACCCCTATGTTACGTCGTCGCACCCTGTTTCGGCAGGCGTGTGCGTAGGTACGGGCGTAGGACCTAAGATGATAACGAACATCATAGGTGTTGCCAAAGCTTATACAACTCGTGTTGGAAAAGGACCTTTCCCGACGGAGCTTGACGATGAAACGGGCGACCAGATAAGAAACGTTGGCGGAGAATTCGGCACAACTACGGGCAGACCGAGAAGAACAGGCTGGTTTGACGCTGTTATCGTCCGCCATTCCGTAAGAGTGAACGGACTTGACAGCCTTGCGATAAACAAGCTCGATACGCTTGCAAATATTCCTGTTCTGAAAATTTGCGCCGCATACAAAAAGCCTGACGGTACGGTTACGGAGCATTTCCCTGCCGCATTGGAGGAGCTTGAGGGCTGCGAGCCTGTTTATGAGGAGTTTGAGGGATTCACAGAGGACATTTCAAAATGCAAGAGCTTTGACGAACTGCCCGAGAACTGCAAGAAGTATATCGCGCGTCTTGAAGAGCTTGTAGGCTGCAAGGTGAGCATGGTAGGTATAGGTCCTGACAGATCGCAGATACTTGAAAGATAATTTTAGAGCGATATTGGCTCTCGAATCAATAAAAAAGAAGGTGAACAGATGAACGAAGAAAAAAATAACGTTACGCCGCCCGTGCTGGACGACATAGACTATGTTGCTCCTGCGCCGAGAAAGGGCGGACCTACGGGCGTTTCCGCACCTGTGCTGGACGATATGGACGCTTACGTCCCTCCGCCGTCGCACAAAAAGGGCGCGCCTACGGGAGTTTCAGCTCCTGTACTTGACGACGACATAGAGCCTTACGAGGACAAAAAGCCGCAGGTCACAATAATGACGGACGAGGAGATAATAGAAAAGTTTTCCCCCGAGCAGAGGGAGACTTACGATAATCTTCCCGAGGCTAACCGCCAAAAGGTTCTTGAACTTATGAGAAAGCAGCTCGGAGTTGAAGCTCCGCCCGTGGAGGTCACAGCGCCCGTTCTTGACGAGGACACTTACACTCCGCCGCCGAAAAAAGAAAATCACGAGCCACCGCAGTCCGATGAGCCGATAAAGGCTGCCGTTCTGGACGACGAGCCTGAGACTGTTGCTTACAAGCCGAAATACGTTGACGAAGATTTGGAACGAGCTAAACGTGAAGCGGCAAAAAAAGCCATTGCAGGGCAGCTCGTTTCCGACCAAAAGGACTCTAAAGAGAGCCTTCGCATGATGCTGGAGCTTAAAGAAGAACGCCGCCGCGAAATGGCTGCAAAGGGCTTTAAGATATGTATTTTACTGGGAGTTGTCGGAATTATTGCGGCGATCGCGTTTTATCTGCTTTACAGCGGTTCGCTGGGACTTACCTACAAAGACGGTATCGACGGCATCGCAAACGTACTGAAAAACGCTTCGCTGTACCTTGCACTCGGCATGGCGATTTCGGGACTTTCCCTTATGACGGGTATCGGATTTTTCAAGACCCTTGCAAATCTGATCTACCTTGTGTCAAGCATTGCTCAGATTTTCCCCGGCATAGTCATGATCCCGCAGCACGAGGGCAGTATGGGTCTTGTGGTCGTACTATACGCCGTTTCGCTCATATGTACGCTGGGCGTGTTTATTTCAATGTCGGCTCTCGAACCGGTGGCTCTCTACTTCAAAAAGGAGCTTCGTAACTGATTTGTAATCGGTATTTATAAAAAATATGGAAAATCCCTTGACAAACTATAAAAAATGCTGTATAATATAAATACGGCGTGAATGTAGGGTTACATTCAAACAGGGGTGCCGTCCAACAAATTTTTCAGAGCATGTTCAGTATTTCGCCGTGCGTGCGGAGCTTCCGAACAGGCTCTCACATGAAACAGGAGGATTAAAAATGGGAGTATTCAGCAGATTAAGTGATATTCTGAAGTCAAACATCAACGACCTTCTTGATAAGGCGGAAGATCCTGAGAAGATGGTCAAGCAGATCATCATCGACATGCAGAAAGAGCTTACAATAGCTACTCAGAATCTCGGAAAGGCTAAAGCAAGCGAGCGTCTTGCGCAGAAGAAAATGGACGATGCCGTTAAGGTTTCTCAGAGCTGGGAGTCTAAGGCTAAGGCTGCTCTTTCACAGGGCAATCAGGAAATGGCTAAGCAGGCTTTGGCAAAGAAAGTCAAGGCTGACGAAGACGTTGCCGCATATACGGAGATGTATCAGTCGATATGCACTCAGACCGAGGCTATCGAAGATCAGGTAGAGGTGCTGAAATCTAAGCTGGACGAGGCAAAGTCCCGTCAGGCTATGCTTATCGCGCGTTCTCAGATGGCGGATACAAGAAAGGCTTTGGCTAAATCTCAGGGCGGATTTGACGGAGCAAGCGCGTTGGAAAAGTTTGACCGTATGGAAGAAAAGATACAGCGTAAGGAGGCAGAAGCTGACGCTTTTGCAGAGATAGGCGGAAATGACGATGAGCTTGTCGAATCCTTCGACCAAATCGAAAAGGATGCAAAAGTAGACGCCGAACTCGCCAGACTGATGGCTGAGATGAACGGCGGAGCAGCAGAATAATTTATGAGCAGTAAAAATCAAGACATTAATCCGAACAGAGTCCTGAATATGTTCCTGCCTATCGTAGGAGCTGTGTTCATTGCGGTCGCTTCGATTTTGTATATACTTTACAAGAGTTGGAGCAATAAGATCTACTTTGAAAAGTGGAAGGACTACGAGGACTGCGGCGTTTAAGTCTTTTGATCAAAGAGGACTGTAAAAGGTCTGCAAAAAAATATCCCGTTGGAACTGCGATATATCGTGGTTCTGACGGGATTTGTTTTATTTCAAATAAAAAGCAGGGGAACGGAATCCCCTGCTTTTTTGATTAGACCTCTCGGAAGGTCTAATATTTATCTCATACCGCCCTTGGTGTAGAAGTTGTTCTGAATGATAAGCGCGCAGCCGCCGAGAAAATTGTTCTTTCCTTCGAGCTTTGAGAGGACTACTCTGTCGGCGATCTCCTCGCTTACAAGGCGTATCATTTCACGCTTGATGTAATCGAACTGCTTTTCGTTGAGCTTGTAGTTATGGAGGACGATCTTCTTTGCAAAGTGGCTGATAGCGATATTATTGATAAGTACGGTATACTTTGCGATAATATCGTCAACAACGGTTTTGACCGATTCTTCGCCTCTCATAAGCGACATGAAAACGGTATCAATGGAAATTTTATTCTTGTCGCCCTCGGTAAGATCCCAGAGCAGCGGCGTCTTTTCCTTTGAATAGACCTCGAGGATAGCCGAAAGCATAGCGGAACGTGAAAGTTCAGCCTTGACCGAGCCGTTGGGATAGCCCTCGTAGCTTCTGCCGTTGGGACATACGATGAATTTTTCTATCATCGAAGTGTAGGAAACGTAATCGCTGGACAGCTCGTTCTTGTTTACGATAGCGAGGTTGACCTGATTGCCGTTGTGGAGGAACGCGGTGTTCGTCTGATAACCGCTTTGAGTTCTGAAATCGTTGCTTGCAAGAGCCATAAGACCGATAGCGTTTCCGCAGTCAATATCAACGTCAAGTCCGCTTGAAAGCTTTTCAATAAAGGTTGAGAAGTCAAGAACGCCGTCCTTGTAGAAGATTTTCAGCTTGCCCCACATTGACGGCACAACGCCTACGCCGAGACCGAGTATCTTGTCCTTTGTGAGAGCCGAATTTTCGATCATTGTGTTGCAGGACTTGATTATGTAGTTTATAATATCCTTGCTTGTGGTTCTCTCGTCGATTATCATGCTCGATTTGTCGAGAATTTCGGAATTGAGGTTGGTAAGACCAACGCTGACTTCCTTTTCGTCAACAGTTGCTCCGAGAGCGAAACGGCTGTTCACGTTAATATCTATAAGTATCTTTCTTCTGCCCTTTTGAAGCTTTTCGGCATTGATCGGAGCTTCGCCTATTTCGACCAGAACGCCTTCTTCGATCATTTCGTTGGTGATAATAGTTACTGCTGCACGGGTTATTTCAAGGGCGCTCGCCACATCGACTCTTGAAATAGGGCCGTACTCCCTGATAATACGCAGGATCTGCATTCGGTTGCGTCTTTTGAGATCCAGCTTGCTGATTCCTCTTTTTTCCATTTAAAAAACTCCATTTCTTTTAGTATTTGCCGCAAGTCTTAAAACGCAGACTGTGAGGAGTAATCCAAAGAAAAAGATTACGCGGCTTACAAGGAAAAATATTATTAATACTTGCATATTGTGCGGAACGAAGTCCGCTGCCTAAGCCGTAATTCTCCTGCCGTAGTAAATTTTATGTATATCTTTTAAAAATTTATCGCCGTGGCAGGGGGCATTAAAAATTTATTAAATGCAAAATAAAATATTATTCTTCCTCTGATTAACATTTATATTATAACACAAATTCGATAAAAATAAAACCTTTTTTTATTAATTTTTATAAAAATCAGCGTTATTAACAAACTTAACTTATTATTTTTGTTAAATATTCCGTAAATTTCACCGCTAACGGGAGGGTAGCAACGGAGATGATCGTTCCTGCGGTAAAAATTTCCGATGAGTATAAATAATTTTTCCCGAAACGGAGACATTGAAGCGTACACATAGCCGCAGGAGGCGCTGAAGCTGCCACTAAAACCGTTAGTACGACCTTTTCGCTGACGGGCAGAAACGACAGTCCGAGGGCGAGTATTACGGGAAGTATAGCAAGCCGTATAAAACACGTTCGGTATACTCCGAGATTTTTTATCATGTCTGCGACCTTGGTTTCAGCCATGCTCACTCCCGAAACTATCATTGCCATCGGCGTATTGAGTTCCGAAATATATGTAAGGACCTTTGCAGGCAGTTCGGGAAGCTTGAATTGAGTGAAAAACGCAATAAGTCCCAGAACTATGGCAATAACGGTGGGGGAGTAGAAAACTTTTAAGACCTGCTTCATATCCCGTTCGCCTGTGAGGAGAATTATGCCGTGAGTCCACACAATGAGGTTAAACACGGTTATGAACGCGGTGAGGTAAAATACGCCCTCCATGCCGAACATCGCCCTTGCAAGGGGAATGCCCATAAAGCTGCAATTGGAGTATATCGCCGAAAAGCGTTCTATCGCCGTTTCCCTGCCCTCTTTTTTCGGGATAAGCAGATATGAAGCCAATATCATTACGGCGAACGCCGCAGCCGATAATCCGAAAGCTATGAGGAGATTTTTCACCAGTTCGCTTTGCAGCTCGGTCTGATATGACATGAATATCACGACAGGGTTGACCACTTGAAGCACGAATTTTGACAGTTCTCTGTTGGCGGACGAGCTGATTATTTTGGTTTTACTGCAAAGAATGCCGACCAGCATGAGAAGAAGCATTATTACAGTTTGGTTTAAAATTATACCCGACATATTAAAACTCCCAAAAAATGCCGAAGCGACAGCCTCGGCAGTATTTTTTAGTCATTGGCTCTTAGTCAAAATTAACGGCTGCGTCAAGAAAATCGAACGTATCCGAGCTGCACTGAGGACAGTATTTCCAACCCTCGCCTTTGAGCTTGGCAACGCAGAGCCAACCGGTGCGTGTCGTTTTTTCGCCGTTGACCTTTAGAGTGAACTCAACTTCCACACGATAAGCCTTTTTAACATCGACATTGTAGTTGTCCTCGTAAAAATTTTCAACGTTGTCCAGATTGCTTCCGCTGAGTTTTTCTTTTGCAAGAACCTCTGCCTTTACACGCTTTACGCCGAGACCGTCCATAGCCGACTCGATAGCCTTGTCGTTCTTTTTGAGGTAGTCTTTCCACGTCAGACCGTTGTCCTTAGCCTGTAGACGAAGTTCAGCCGCCGTGGACTCGGTATACATTGATTCGATAAGAAGCTCCGTATCGGCTCTGCGAATGCCCTTAGCAAGCGTGGATATGGGCTTTTTATACGAGTTTACGGCGGAAACTATGCAGATCGCAATTACCATAACAAGAATAACGACCGCGGCAATGCAGATAAATTTGAAGATACTGCCTCTTTTTATGGGTTTGTCGGCAGTTTGTTCAACAGTACCGCTGAGAACGCCCGAGTTTTTTTCATAGTCTCCGAATTCGGCGCAGGTGCATTTGCCGTCCTCACCCAGTTCCTTGCCGCAGAATTTACAATATGCCATAATATAAACCTCCAAAATATTTTTTAACCACTGTCTCCAACTTTAGTGGGGGACGCTGTCCCCCACACCCCCTGCCAAAGGGGTGACCCCTTTGGAATCTCTGTTGTCGTGAATTGGGCTGTGGAAATCCTCAAATTATTGCGATACTGTTAGTCTCCATGATTCCCACAGTCCAATTCACGAGAACGGACACCAAGAATTATCTCTTTAACAGAAAATACAGGAGACAATATCCATTAAGTTGTAAACAGTATTTTTATAACTAAATGTTCGCCATAAAATAACGCTCAATCTGCCGAGTAATCCTTAAAGGAAATATTCAAGTCCACAGAGCCTTCGATTCCGGGGACTGCGCCGGTGGAACTGTACTGCCACATATCGTACTCATAATAAAAGCTCGGGAAATCCGTATATTCCGCCAACCAAAAGTCGTAATCCTTAATTCTTGGGAGATCGAGCTTATGCGTCGCCGTAGATGTGTTCTGATATATCATAGGCGTATATCCTGCCGACTTCACACGTTCGCAGAACGCAACGCAGCAGTCCGCCAAAGTCTCGACCGAAACGGTGTCTGTGCGGGCGTGGTCGTCATATATCAGTTCCCAGTCGAAAACCACGGGATATGTAATGCTGTGACCTGCAATGGCGTTCAGAATGGCGTCGGCTTCCTCTATCGCTTCGTCGGTATCGGTAGCCTGAGAGAAAAAGTACACGCCGATGTCAAGTCCGGCGGCTGATGCTCCGTCAAGATTTGTTAAAAGATTATTGTCAAGCGTGATAACACCTCCGCCATAGGTGCGGTAGCCTGCCCTTATCATAGCGAAATCAACGCCCGACGATTTGACCTGTTCCCAGTCGATAACGCCCTGATGTTCGGAAATATCTATTCCGACCTTTGACGCAAGTCCGCCGCTGCCGACGTATTGCGCGTAACCCTTTTCGTTGAGCTTTATATCCTGCGAAGTTATCGTACTTGCAGGGACGTCGCTGAAAACAGGTATAAAGGTTTCGCCCATAGTGTCGTTGTGAGTGAGTATTTTTTTACCGTCAAGCTGGTAGAAAGTCTGTTCTTTGTCGATATACGGACGTATGCGGATATCCGTATTGGCGTTTGCCGGAACGGTGGCGTTGTATTTAACGGCAAGCAATACTGTTGAAACAGCAAGCCCTACGATTATAAAGCCTTCAAAAACTGCCAATGCTTTAAGTAAATTAACTTTGTTGAGCTTCATTAAAAATGTCCTCCGAGTTGTGTTTTTTCTATTATATCATAAAATTCGACTTTTGTAAACAGAATTTGCAAAAAATTTACGGAAATGATTGCAGGGGGACGGCTTTAAGATAACTAAAATTGGGATTCCAAAGGGACGGTGTCCCTTTGGCGGAGTCCAGAGGCAGCGCCTCTGGTGGGGTGTGGGGCAACGCCCCATATGCACTAACCTATTCAACTTGCCATAAAGAAGGAAGTATGCTATAATAAAAAAGGGTGATATTATGGATATAAAAGATATTATAGAACAGCTTCCGGAAGGATACAAAGAAGCATGTTGGGAAACAAAAGCAA
>JAGAQC010000031.1 GCA_017622925.1 Ruminococcus sp. | reverse complement strand
GCTTTGGCAGTCTGCCATCAGATACTTTACGAGTTCCATTTCTTTTTCGCTTAATCCGTGTGTTCTTGTTTTCATACCATTTTCCTCCACTTTCTTTCTGTGGCTATTATTGGCATTTACACGGTTTGATATTCACTCTCGTAAGTGCAGCAAAGATTGACGCATAAGATCATCTCCTCATTCTCTCTGTTGGCGATGATCTGTGCTTTTATTGTGTGCCTTTTCTTTTTGCCGGAATAGTACTTTCGTTGTTTTTTGAGGGCGTTCAATCGGGCATTCTGTGACATCGACAAGAACCACTTCTATGCTGTTATCTTCCGGTAGAGTTTTCTTGCCCGGAAGAGAAAAAGTGCCGTCTTTGATCAGCGTTTCCTCGACCCATTTAATCGTATTGCACACTGTTCCCTCACCTACTCCAAATTCAAATGCAAGTACTTTTTGTGTGACGTAGTGTCGGTAATATTTCAATGTTAATATGAGTTGTTCCTCAATAGAAAGTTTCTTTTTTCGTCCGCCTCTCCATTTTCTGGGGATTGCGGCATATGCATCTTTCAATATATTTACCATAGTTTCAAAAGTGCTTCTTTTAACTCCTATGATTTCTTTGAAATCCTCATCATTCAATTTTACGGCTTTTTCATATATTTCCATCTGTTTTCACCCTATTTTATTCTACCACTTCTACGCCACCTTTTCAAGTGACTTTTTAGTTTCTGAGGAGGTCTACTGTCTTTATGCAGTTGTTCTTCCAGTTCGGCAAGTTTTGCATTGGTCTGTTCTAATTTCGTTGTAAGAGCCTCGATTGTTTGTTGCAGCACCTTGATTACTTCAAGAGATTCTTCAATCACTGCCATACTCTTCATCCACCCTTCGTGTTTTTCTTAGTATACCATGTTTATGCTTGGTTGTAAATTGGCAAAATAACTATTTTTCTGTTGCATCCTTTCGATGTCATTATTGTTGATTTTTCAGTGGAACTGAATAGTTACCCGTTTTTATTTTATAATTCTTTTAGTGGGGTGACAAAGTGTCAAAAGTCCGCCAAGTCACGTAATATAGGCGAAAAACAGCATTTATAAAAAGTGCCAAAAGGTGTCAAAAGTACCCAAATAATTTAATTTAACCTCTAAAAAAATTTTCTTGACATTGCAATTATTTTATGCTATAATTGAAACATGCGTTGCACAACAAGTGTTTTAAATTAAAGTGAAAGGAGAAACTTATGCCGCCGTATTCAAAATTTACAAAAGATGAGATAGTAAACGCCGCACTGGAGATCGTAAGAAAAGACGGATTTTCAGCTTTGACCGCAAGAGCCTTGGGGACAAAACTCGGCACGTCTTCACGCCCGATATTTACCGTATTCAAGAATATGTCCGAACTGCACCAAGCTGTGATTGAAGCTGCAAAAAAGATATACAATGAATATATCAAGATTGGATTAGCTGCTGAGCCGCCTTTTAAGGGCGTAGGAACTCAGTATATTTTATTCGCCATAAAAGAGCCGAAGCTTTTTCAGCTCCTTTTTATGAAGGAACAGGAGGAAATTCCAACGCTTTCGGGAATATTACCGATAATTGACGATAATTACGAAAAAATACTATGCTCTGTTCAAGCGGACAGTCGGGTAGACAAGGAGTTCTCCGAATGGCTGTACCGCCACTTATGGATATACACTCATGGAATAGCAACATTATGCGCGTCCAAAATGTGTCAATTCACAGGCGAGGAAATAGGCAGAATGGTTTCGGAAGTCTATCTGGGACTTCTTAAACAAAAGAAAGAGGAAGTGAAATAATGATAGTCGCTAAGAACATAAAAAAATCATATGGAAACGGTGAAAGCCGCTGTCAGGTCTTGCAGGGTATAGACATAAAAATTGAAAACGGCGATTTTACCGTTATTTTAGGCGCATCAGGTTCCGGAAAGTCCACACTTCTTAATATTATTTCGGGACTTGAAAAGCCTGACAGCGGCAGCGTATTTTATGACGAGCTCGACATAACGAAGCTTTCCGAAAGCAAGCTTACGGATTTTCGCAAAAAGAATATAGGATTTATTTTTCAGCAGTATTATCTGCTTTCAAATTTAAACGTTGAAAAAAATGTGAAAATGGGCGCTGACTTGGCAGGGAACAAGGATTACAGGTCAATACTTGAAGCTGTCGGACTTGGCGGAAAGCTTCATAAATATCCTGCCGAGCTTTCGGGAGGCGAACAGCAAAGAGTATGCGTTGCGAGAGCGCTTGCGAAAAATCCTAAATTTCTGTTTCTTGACGAGCCTACAGGCGCGCTCGACGAACAAACAGGCAGACAGGCTCTCGATTATATTTGTCAGCTTCAGGAGAAATTCGGCTGCACTATCGTTATGGTCACACATAATTCAAATATCGCCGATATGGCAAGGACTGTTATTAAAATGAACAGCGGAAAAATTTCAGAGGTCTTTACAAATAAGCTGCGAAAAACCGCTTTCGAGATCGGTTGGTGAGAGCATGATAATAGGAATAAAAGACAGTATAAAACTTTTGGGAATTTCTGTTATATCCTGCTGCGCCGTTCTTGTATGCACTATGTTTCTGAATTACTATATTGACATCACAAATATTAAAGACTTGATACATTCTGAACAGGTCATGATATTTTATAATGCGCAGGTTTCCACGGCAAAAGTGGTTTGCGCCGTTTCGGGCGGATGTCTGCTTATAACGTCGATAATTATGCTGATGTTTTATATCAAGCATTACATAGACTCTCATAAAAAAGAACTCGGGATATTGAAAGCCTTGGGATATTCCGAGCTGAAAATCGCAGGACATTTTGCAATTTTCGGTTCAAGCGTATTTTTAGGAACTGCTGTCGGCTTCGGCGGAGCGTTTTTTATTATGCCGCTTTTTTACGATACGCAGAATAAGGACAAGCTCCTGCCTGACATCGAAATTAAATTTCACCCTGAGCTTTTTGTTTATCTTGTCCTTCTGCCAACTGTCGTTTTTGCGCTGCTTGCCGTATTATACGCTTGTGTAAAGCTCCGAATACCTGCAAATTCTCTTTTAAGAGAGAATTTCCATACGAATGCCAAAATTCACAAATATAAGGACAACCTCAAAAATGATCAGCCGTTCCTGACAGATATTAAAAAAAGCACTCTGAAAAGCAGAAAATCTCTCGTGTTTTTTATTACGTTCGCTTCATTTTGTTTTTCTTCCATGACGCAAATGTCATTCAGCATGAAAGACCTTTCAAGCTTTATGATGGGAGCTATGATAATGGTTATAGGGTTGACTTTATCCGTTGTCACGCTTTTGATCGCAGTCACTACGGTCATAAACGGCAATAAAAAAAGCATTGCAATGATGCGTGTCTTTGGCTATTCACAGAAGGAATGCTTTGATTCGCTTCTCGGAGGTTATCGTCCTGCCGCATATATCGGATTTGCCGTCGGCTCGATATATCAATATGCCTTACTGAAAATTATGGTGGAAGTAGTTTTTAAGGACATGAAAAATGTACCCGAATACAAATTTGATTTTCCGATGATGTTTTTGTCACTTGCGGCATTTATAATTTTGTACGAGCTTATAATGCTTTTCTATGCAAAAGCTATAAATAAATTCTCTATAAAAGAAATAATGCTTGAATAATAATAACTAAATAATCCCGTCCGAACTACGGTAAATCGCAGTTTGGACGGGATAATTTATGGCAACATCTAAAAACCTGTTTGGTCAAGCAAAAATCAGATAGGTGCGACAGAGGCAAGGAAAGTACCCGATGGCGGGCTGTCGCCCTCCGAGGGTGCTTGACGCAGCATATGCCGTGCATATCTGATTTTTGTCAAAAGAGGTTTTTAGAGGTTGCCTTATGTATTGGACAACGTATAATTAGTTATTTTGTCAAACAACCTGTCGTCAAGCTCACGAAGCGAAACTGCTCCGTCTGTTCCGACAATTATGTGGTCGGCAAGCGATTTTCCGATAGAATTTAAGGCGCAGCTTATTTCCTTTGTTGTTTTTATGTCGCTCGCAGACGGTACGGAAGTATCCTTTGGGTGACAATGCGCTATAAAAATATACTCCGCCTCATTTTTCAAAGCAAAATCAAGTATAAGCCGTATCGGAAAGTGAACCTCCGAAAATCCGCCGTAAGCTAAAACTGCTGTATTCTTTAAATTAAATTTTTTATCCGTAGAAGAAGCAACAACGTATTCTGTTCGCCTACCTATAAGATATGCGGAAAAATACTTTTTTGCATTTTCAGCAGTATTGAGCCTGTTATGAGAAACAAGCTCCATTTCAGCCTTGCGCCTTAACGCAGGTATCAGGTTTATGAGAATCGCGCTGCTAAGACTTATTCCGCATTCTTTCATTAAAAAAGTTGTGTCGGAATCTGCTGCCGTATGAAGATTTCCATAAATTTCAGAAATTTTGACTGCCGATATTTCCGCATTGCTCTCTTTTTCGGAATATGAAAGAATAAGTATTATTTTTTCAAGGTCACTAAGAGAATCGTAACCGTTTTTGAGGTACTTTTCTCTGATTTTAGCTGTTGTATCATCCATAGTTTAAAACGAAAATGCTCCGTCGTACATTAGTGAAAACGACCGTTTCCTGCCGATAATAAGAAAATCCGCCAATTCTATCCCCAACAAGGAAAGCTGCCGCTTGAATATACCTGCAAGTTCAATGTCGTCAGTTTCAGGCGACGCATGACCTTCTATCCTGTTTATGCCGATAATGACTCTGTCGCACTCCATTTTAAGAAGCTGATTGGCGATCTGAACCATATCGGTCGTACCGTTTAGAATGCCGTCCTTTGAAAACACGATACGGCAGCTCGTACCCGGACAAAGTATCAGGCAAAGTCCTGCCGCCGTTCCGTTAAAACAGTCACGGAAATACATTGGATAGTCGCTTTCGGCTTCGGGAGACTGCAAAGACGGGATAAAGCTGTTATATTCCCTGCATG
Source organism: Ruminococcus sp. (assembly GCA_017622925.1). Lineage (GTDB taxonomy): Bacteria > Bacillota > Clostridia > Oscillospirales > Ruminococcaceae > Ruminococcus. The sequence goes on along the minus strand of JAGAQC010000031.1, from coordinate 42,201 downwards.
CGTCACTGAGAAACCTTATAAAAGCGGCTGCCGAAGGTCCGATACCCTTGATCTTACACAATTCGTCCGCAGTAGCGTTTAATATACCGTTTATACCGCCGAGTTCATCAAGCAGCTTATGAGCGATCTCGTTTGTGTTTTTTCTTGGGATACCGTAAAACAACGCAAGTTCAAGAAGTTCATGCTCATGGAGAGAATCCGCTCCGAATTGGACAAATCGTTTGCGTATCCTGTCTCTGTGACCTTCGTGGCATCCTTTTTCGCCCATTCTATCACCTTTTCATGCGGACTATTAAACAGCAAGCTCTCTGATCGCTGAAACAGTCTGTTCGTAATCGGCTTTAACCTGAGAAAGAATTTTTGCCGCTTCCTCGGTATTTCCGTCCCTGAGAGCTTCCGTCATAATGCTGCTCGATGAAAAGAGCTTAGTAAAGCTCAGATTCTGACATACGCCTTTCAAAGTGTGCGCGTCCCTGAAAGCGTCGTCCCATTTGCTTTCGCTCATATTTTTTTTACAAGATTATTAAAGCTTGCATCGTCAAGGAATTTGAGGGCAAATTTCTGTACAAGCTTTTCCGTCATAAGGCGTGAAAGTACGCTTTCGTAATCTCCCTCTAAAGCTGCATAGCATTCTTTTAATGTCATAGTAACTTCTCCTTTACATTTCCATTAGGCAATTCCCAAATCGGCTGCCTTACCGATCGCGCCGCAAAATTCGGATCTGCTGTTCCATACCGAGCGGCATATTATATTGATACTGTGAATTTCGTTGTTTAAACGCGCCTTGCAATTATAGCTCACAACAGGCGAATCAGGCGATGTATGTTTAAGCAGCAAGCCGAGTTCCTTCAATTCGTCCATACTTATTATCGAAGTCAGTCTTTCGTCGTCCATGGGGTAAGCTATAAGCTCGTTGAGTTCCAACATATTACTGTTGTTCGGGTACAAGCTTACCATTGACGGCGAAACGGTGTACTCAATAATGAAGCTCGTTCGACACGGAAGCGAAGAAATCATTCTTCATACGTTCGTAATCGAGAAGCCTGAGCGTTTCTTCCGAAGCCGAAAGTTCTTCGTACTGCATAAGTTCAAGAGCAAGATTCTCACGCTGCTTTTCATTTTCGTCCGAATTGTGCGCTTTTACCTTTTCTATAGCCTCCGAAGCAGATTGCAGGCACTCCAGAAGAATCGGATTGAAACAGCCGCACTCGCCGTTCATGATCATCTGCATGGATTTTTCATGAGAAAACGCCTTTTTGTACACACGTTCGCTTGTGAGAGCGTCGTATACGTCCGCCAAAGCGACTATCTGAGCTGAGATCGGTATCTCCTCCCCTTTCAGACCATCGGGATAACCTCTGCCGTCATACCTTTCGTGATGCCAGCGGCATATCTGATACGCAATTTTCACAAGCGGCTCATCCTGATATAAAGTCAGTTCTTCAAGCATTGACGCGCCCGCTACAGAATGATTTTTCATTATCTCAAATTCTTCGGGAGTAAGTCTGCCGGGCTTGTTCAGTATATGGTCGGGTACGGAGATCTTGCCAATATCATGAAGCGACGACGCTTTCCCAATAAGAGAAATATCCGCTTTTGAAATATTGTATTTGTCCGTTTGACGGACAAGCTGCCTGAGAAGTATCTCCGTAAGCATCTGAACGTTCAGGACGTGCATACCGCTTTCTCCGTTTCTGAACTCAACGATATGACTGAGAATGTTTATCATCAGGCTGCTGTCTTTTTCCTTTTCATAGATCTGGTCGGCAACCATTCCCACAAGCCTTTTCTGCTTTGCATAGAGCATTATGGTATTCACAACTCTGTGTCTGACTATCAGCGCGTCAAAGGGACGGCTGATAAACTCTGTTATGCCAAGCTCATAAGCCCGTCGCATAGAAGATACGGAATTATCCGCTGAGATCATTATGACAGGCACATCGTCTATCCAATGCCTGCTGTTCATTACGGCAAGTACGCCGTATCCGTCCATGACCGGCATAACAATATCAAGAAGCACCAGTGAAATATTAACGCTTTCCTTGCGGAGTATATTAACAGCCTCAGCGCCGTTTTCCGCTTCAATAATATCGTATTCGTCTCCAAGCATTTCCGACAGAATATTACGATTCATCTCACTATCGTCAACGATCAGAACCTTTTGTCTGTGCTTATCAACTCCGCTCAAACAAAACGCCTCCTTCGATACAAAACATTAACATAATTATTTGACAGCATATTATTATTAACGCATTTTCTACTAATCTATGCTAATTATACCATATTGAACACAAAATGTCAAGACAGGGCATTACCCAACATTTCCGAATTTTTACCGTAAAATAACGATATTATTTCAATTCGGCAATAGTCACGCCGTCCTCACCCTCGCCGTAAACTCCCAATCTAAAGGATTTTACCGAAGGATGAGACTTCAACCGTCTGTGTACAGCCGCTCTGAGCAAACCCGTTCCCTTGCCGTGAATAATTGATATTATTGAAATATTTGACATTACAGCCTGATCTATAAACGTATCGAGCTGATATACGCCGTCATCGCAGGCGCAGCCCCGTATATCAAGCTCCATTTTTCCTCTGCGTTCAACCTTTACGCCTACCTTTCCGGCTTTGTTTCGCTGCTTTTTTACGCTTTGACCGCCGAGCGTTACTTTGGGAGTTTCTTCAAGTCTGAGACGCGATATGTTCATCTTCGTTTTCATTACGCCCATCTGCACAAACACAAAGTCGCTGCCGTCGGGGTCTCCCGAAACAATTCCCTTGCGCTGTAGATCGACAACGTACACGGTATCCCCTCTTTTAAGCTTTCTCGGCAGAACGTAGCCTTCGTTCGGGTCGTTTCCGTTTACGGGATTGGCAATATCGTACATTTTATTGAAGCTCTGCTTCGATTTCGATTTTACTCCCGAAAGATTGGAGCTGAACTCCTTTTTATCCTTTTCCTTACGCAGTTTTTCAAGTTCGTCAATAAGCTCGTTGGACTGAACCTTTGTCTGCTCGATTATCGTCATGGCTTGAAGCCGAGCCTTTTCCAGTTCATCGGCTTTTGCTTTTTCGAGGGCTTCACGCTCAATGCGGATAGCCTCCTCATGCTCGGCAATTTCACGCCGCAGCTCTGCGGCAGTCTCTTTTTCACGTTCAAGCTCCGCTCGTGAAGCTTCAAGCTTACCGATAACGTCCTCCAGTCGGACGTTGGATTCGCTTACGAGAGACTGCGCCTCCGCAATAATTTCGGACGGCATCCCGAGACTTTCCGATATGGCAAAAGCATTGGATTTTCCGGGCGAACCGACGATAAGCCGATAAGTGGGTCTGAGCGTATCAATATCAAATTCGCATGAAGCGTTTTCAACGTTCTCCGTATCTATGGCGAAAATCTTCAATTCCTGATAGTGAGTAGTCACCATAAGCCTTGCGCCGTTGAAAATAAGGCGGCGTATGATAGCCACTGCAAGAGCCGCGCCCTCCACAGGATCCGTACCCGAGCCGAGTTCGTCAAGCAGTACAAGGGAATTTTCGTCCGCTGTACCGAGAATTTCTATCACCTTATTTGTGTGAGAAGAAAAAGTCGAAAGATTCTGCTCGATGCTCTGACTGTCACCGATGTCAACAAGAATATTCTTAAAAACAGATATGCTGCTGCCGTCGGAAACGGGTATGAGCAGTCCGCACATAGTCATAGCCGCAAGAAGTCCCGCAGTTTTGAGAGCTACGGTTTTTCCGCCTGTATTCGGACCTGTAATTATAAGAGCCTGATAATCTTCGCCGAGAGACAGATCAATTGGGACAGCCTTATTCCTGTCAAGCAGCGGATGACGAGCCTTTTTCAGGCGGATAATGCCGTCGTCGGTTATCTGAGGCATCGTGCATTTCAGCTTTGCGGCAAGATTGGCTTTTGCAAAGTAAAGATTAAGCTCGGCGCATATTTTGTAATTTTCGCACAGAGTATCGGCGTATTCTCCGCAGTCGCCGCACAGCTCACGGATAATACGTTCTATTTCCTCCTGTTCTCTGCCTTGAAGGATACGTATGTCGTTGTTAGCTTCAACTACCGCCATAGGTTCGATAAAAACAGTCTGCCCAGTAGCCGACGTATCATGAACAAGACCGCCGATCTGCCCCCTGTGTTCGGTCTTGACAGGAAGAACAAATCTGCCGTCTCTTATGGTGACGTTCGTTTCTTGAAGATACTGCTGAGTAGTCTTATTTTTCACCATTTTATCGAGGGTCTCCCTCAACTGTGATTCAGCACGATTGATTTTACGCCGAATCGCCGCAAGCTCGGGACTCGCCGCATCTGAAAGCTCGGTCTCGGATATTATCGAACGGTCAAGCTTTTCAAGAAGCCAATCGTTAGGCGCAAGACGTGAAAAAAGATAGTCAAGCTCTGTTTCGGAGTTTTCACAACTGCCGTACCACTTTGAAAGTCCGCTTATCTGACGGAGCATTACCGCAATATCCATAAGGTCGCGGAGAGATATGACTGCGCCTGTTTTTGCTCTTTTTGCCGATACCGAAATATCCTTGAATCCGCTGAACGGCGGCGTTCCGTATTGTATTGAAAGTTCAAGAGCCTGATTGGTTTTCAGATTCTCACGGCGGACTTCGGCAAGATCGCTGCTTGGACGTATTGCCGCAGCCATTCTCTTGGTTTCCTCATTTGAAGCGAGGTCTGACAGCATCATGAGAATTTTGTCAAGTTCTAAAGTTTTAAGATAATTATTCATATTATTTACCATTTAATGATTTATAAAATTCAAGCGTATTAAAGTTTTTTTCAAGATGTGATTTTAAATAGCATTCCGAAAAAAAGCCAAGCCTGCACATACTGTCCTCGGGAATACGGAAATTAAAAAGTCTGTCAAAATCCGCAAGGACTATATGCCTTACCGCTGAAAGCTCCGTAAGCTTTAATCTACAGCTTTCAGCATCGGTATCGGGAGTGCAGTCCGAACAGGTAAAACCGCCGTTTTTCGGTGAAAAATAAAGCTCCTGCGGTTCAAAGCAGCCGCAGTTTCGGCAGCATACCACATCGGGCATGAATCCCGTTTCGCTCATAAGACGAAGTTCAAATACAGCTTTGAGCATAGCTTCGCTGCGCAGTCCTTTTTCAAGGAAATGAAGCGTATTCAGAAAAAGTCTTAGAACATTTCCGCTGTCGGTAAGTTCGGCTGTAGAATACCTCAGTACATCGGCAAAATAACTCGCCAGAGAAAGCGCCGAAAGAGAATTTCTCAGCCCGTAAAATATATGTATCGGCTCTGCGCTGTTCAGACAAAATCTGTCACGGCGAACATCATAACAAAATCTGGAATACGCAAAAAGCTGCGTTGATGACGATGACCTGCCGTTTATCTTGCGCGCGCCTTTTACGGAAAGCTCGATAAGACCGCTGTCCTTAGTGAGTATATCAATAAATTTATCCTGTTCGCCAACTATCCGCTCTTTCAGTACGATACCTTCAAGTGTCGTCATTTTCGGTTTCCTTTTTATTACTGTAGTTTAAATAATCGTCAATTTTTCCGCTGACAATAAATTTTTCCCAAAGCTGTTCCTCGTTCATGATCGAACCTCCAAAATAAGCTATGTAATTATTATTTACGGGAGACAGCGGAAATATATGTGTAATTATTTGTCAGACAATCCGAAGCTGCGTATCAGACCTTCCCTGTTCCGCCAATCCTCTTTTACCTTGACCCAACATTGAAGATTGACCTTTATCTGAAAAAAATCCTCCAGCTCGATACGAGCGGCGGTAGAAGCTTTTTTAAGCATAGCTCCGCCTTTTCCGATTATGATACCTTTGTGGGAGTCCTTTTCACAGTAGATAACTGCGGATATATCGAGAATATCTTTATCCTCACGCTCGCTCATCTGCTCAACGCCGACTGCGATTCCGTGAGGTACTTCGTCTTTAAGAAGCTCCAAAAGCTTTTCACGTATCATCTCGGCAGCAAGGACTTTTTCGGGCTGATCCGTTATCATATCCTCGGGAAAATAGTGAACTGAATCTTCGGCAAGTCTGATTATCTCGTCTATCACAAGGTCGATACCGTTATCCTCGGTAACGCTTATCGGAATTATCGCACGAAACTCCGCTTTTTCAGAAAGCTCGGCAATAGCGGCTGCAAGCTCCTCTTTGTTTTTTAAGAGGTCTATCTTGTTCAGAACGAGTATAACAGGCATTTCCGCAGAGTTGAGCGACTTGAGCAGTTCAAGCTCTTTGGCGTTTATCTTCTTGGTACAATCCTGAACGAATACGACTGCGTCAATATCGCTGACCGATTCTTTCACAGTGTTCAGCATATGCTCGCTGAGCTTGTTTACAGGCTTATGAAGTCCGGGCGTATCGAAAAAAACAAGCTGAACGTCGTCAATATTACGAATACCCGTTATACGTGTGCGCGTCGTTTGGGACTTTCTGCTGACAGCGGCTATCTTTTCACCTACTATAGCATTAAGCAGAGAGGATTTTCCGGCATTTGTTCTTCCCGCAATGGTTACGAAAGCTGTTTTAGACATTATTCCTTATCTCCTGTAACAACAAACGTCACATCACGCGAAATACCGAGCTTTTCAAGAACAGATTCCTCTTTTTCACGCATTATGCGCTGGTCGAGCTGCGATGTTTCATGGTCGTAGCCAAGGAGATGAAGCATCGAATGAACCGTAAGGAAGCCTATCTCACGTTCGAGGGAATGACCGTAATTCTGCGCCTGCTTTACCGCAGTTTCAAGAGAGATGACCACGTCGCCAAGCTGTACGGCGTTCGTTTCGGGATTTATTTCAACAGTACCGTCCTCGCTTGTAAGAGGAAACGAAAGAACGTCGGTAACGCTGTCCTTATTTCTGTATATTTTATTAAGATTTTTGATTTCGTTATTGCTGACAAAGGAAACTGATACTTCGGCGTCTCTTCCGAATTTTTCGGTAGCGAGAACAGCCTGACAGCATCTTCTTATAAGCAGTCTGATTCCGACAGGCACTTTGACCTCCGTCTGATTATTTTTTACATATACTTTTAGCTTAGGCATGATTTTTTCTCCCTTCGTTAAATTTTTCATATGCCTTGATAATATCCTGTACAAGCCTGTGCCGAACAACATCTTTTTCGCTGAAACGGTGAATGCCTATATCTTCTATGCCCTTCAGGATCTTAATTGCTTCGACAAGCCCTGATTTGCGCGCATCCGGGAGGTCTATCTGCGTAATGTCACCTGTGATCACCATTCGGCTTTCGTTTCCAAGACGGGTAAGGAACATTTTTATCTGTTCGGAAGTAGTATTCTGCGCCTCGTCAAGAATAATGAAAGCTTCGTCCAAAGTACGTCCCCTCATGTAAGCGAGAGGCGCAACTTCTATTATCCCCTTTTCCATGTAACGTCCGAAGCTGTCCGATCCGAACATATCGAAAAGCGCATCATAAAGAGGACGCAGATACGGATCGACCTTATCCTGCATATCGCCGGGAAGAAAACCGAGCTTTTCACCTGCTTCAACGGCAGGACGGGTAAGGATTATTTTCTTGACCTTATGCTCACGGAACGCCTTGACAGCCATAGCTACGGCAAGGTAGGTCTTACCCGTACCGGCAGGACCTATTCCGAGGACAATGGTATTGTTCTTTATTTCATCGAGGTATCGTTTCTGACCGACCGTGCGCGGTCTAACGATCTTCCCCGACGAAGTGATACATACGCCGTCGCCGCCGAGTTCTTCAAGCTGCCGTTCTGCGCCCTCAGCAACCATAGTCGTAACATATCGGACTGTCTGATCGCTGAGCGTCTGACCGCTGCCCGTCATTTTTAAAAGAGCCTGTACCGCTCTTGCAGCGTCGGAAATTCCCGTTTCTTCGCCGATGATCTTGACGTTTCCGTTTCTGTTGATGATCTGTACGGAATACTGTTTTTCAATGTGCCTGATATTGCTGTCGAACTGTCCGAACAGTGTTGAAAGCTGATCTTCTCTGTCAATTTCAATAATTTTTTCTGCCATTAATTATCTCCCTCTGCCGAAGCTTCCGAGGGGAACGCTTCGGCTGTACCCAAAGCGGCGTTGGAATACTCCTCAGAATCGGTGACTTCCTTAATTATGTTTATATATTCAGGAAAAAATATATCCTGTTCCGGATTTTCAAGCTCCAGCTCCAAGATCGCACGGCTGTCGGAAAACGAATAAACATCAAGTTCAAAAAGCTGTTCCCGATACTCAAAGCATATCCTTTTCTTGAAAATAGTTTTACAGTCCTGCCTTGCTTCTTTTAACAGCTCCGAATATTTCTGCGGACTTATTTCAAATTCCGTTTCCTTTCGGGTAACCGCCGAATAAAATATTTTTTCGGTATAAACAAAGCGTTCCTCACCGTTCTCGGTGATCTTTCTAACTCTCCTCTGAGAGCCGTTTTCGCCGTTTTTCAGGTAAGTCTGAATTATGCCGAGCTGTCTTTTTATGTCCAAAAATTCAAGCTTAGGCATTTCAACAAGGAATTTTCTTTCAATTTCTGTTTTTTCATTCATCTGAGCATTCTCCATTACTGCAATAAAAACTAAAGCACATTATCTGCTATTTTATATTATATCTCTTTTTTTGCATATTGTCAACAAAAAAAAGAATTTTTTTCTTTTTAATATGATAAATCTTAATAGTTTTTTCAAAAGCGGCTATATAATAGTTATATCGCCCAAATCCGAAAGCATAATTTTTAAAATATTGAAAACGGGCTTGCCGTAAGTCTTTGGAGGACTTTTCAGCACGCTGCTTCCGCTGTTTTTAAACGGTATATAAAGCTTCATTTCCTTGTCGTCCGAAGTATATTTCCCGTTTAATTTTTTAACGGCCGAAGATATAATACCGTCGGCATAATCGAAAGTTACGGTCTCGGGCATATTCTCAGTCTCGGCAGCAGTTCCGAATTTTTCGATCTTCGCATGTATAACGATATACTCTGATTCCAAAGTATGCGTAAATGATATACTTTCAGCGCCTATCAATACAGATTTCCGCACATACATTATCATACAAAATTCAAGAAGCTTTTTCATCGTTTCAGTTACTGCCATTTCTCCGGGTTTACAGCTTATTTCGCATGTTCCTTTGAGATATGTTCTGCATTCATTGGTAAATTCCGATAAAAATTCCGAAATATCTATTGTATCGGTCATAGGCTCGTTTTCACTTAAAATTTCGGAAAATATAGTAAAGATCTCGGAAAATTTCATCATCTGACTGCACTGATTTAATATTTTATTTGCACATGCAAGACGAAATTCGGATGTACATTCCTCATCGCTTATATCAGCAAGCTCAAAGCATATTGAACTTATCACCGAAATATTTAATCTTTTTTGGCTTTCACTGTCGCTGAGAAAAGCCTTGATAAATTCGTTGTTAAATATAAGATCGAAAATATCACCAAGTTCATCCATCAGAGTATCCCCCTCTTGTATCTAACTCTCAATAAATATTATACTACATTTTTTAAAAAAATGGAATGGTATTTTATAAGTTAATTTCCGTCAAAATCAACAATATTTTTTGTTGAAAGCTGTGTCAAATGTCGTTTTAATGACAAATCTGTTAATTTTTTATCTAACCTCTTGAAAAATTTAACAGTATAGTGTATAATATAAATATAGCAGTTTGAAAAACTGCAATGTAAAAATCAGGAGGTAATTTCCAATGTCAGTTAAAGTTGCTATTAATGGTTTCGGTCGTATCGGTCGTCTTGCATTCAGACAGATGTTTGGTGCAGAGGGTTACGAGGTTGTTGCTATCAACGATCTTACAAAGCCTTCCATGCTCGCTCAGCTTCTCAAGTATGATACAGCACAGGGCGGCTACTGCGGCAGAATCGGCGAGAATCTTCATACAGTTGAAGCTAACGACGAAGCAGGTACTATCACAGTTGACGGCAAGACTCTCACAATTTATGCTAAGGCTAACGCTGCTGAGCTTCCTTGGGGTGAGATCGGCGTAGACGTAGTTCTCGAGTGTACAGGTTTCTACTGCTCAAAGGACAAGTCACAGGCTCATATCGACGCAGGCGCTAAGAAGGTTGTAATCTCCGCTCCCGCAGGCAGCGACCTTAAGACTATCGTTTACAGCGTAAACGAGGGTACTCTTACAGCTGATGATAAGATCATCTCTGCTGCTTCATGCACAACAAACTGCCTCGCACCTATGGCTAAGGCTCTTAACGACTACGCTCCTATCCAGAGCGGTATCATGAGCACTATCCACGCTTATACAGGCGATCAGATGATTCTTGACGGTCCTCACAGAAAGGGCGACCTCAGAAGAGCAAGAGCAGGCGCTGCTAATATCGTTCCTAACTCAACAGGCGCAGCTAAGGCTATCGGTCTTGTTATCCCCGAGCTTAACGGCAAGCTCATCGGTTCCGCTCAGAGAGTTCCTGTTCCTACAGGTTCTACAACTATCCTTACAGCCGTTGTTAAGGGCGCTGACGTTACTAAGGAAGGCATCAACGCTGCTATGAAGGCTGCTGCTTCCGAGTCCTTCGGCTACAACGAGGATCAGATCGTTTCTTCTGACGTAATCGGCATGAAGTACGGCTCGCTCTTCGATGCTACACAGACAATGGTATCCAAGATCGCTGACGATCTCTACGAGGTTCAAGTAGTTTCATGGTACGATAACGAGAATTCTTATACATCACAGATGGTAAGAACTATCAAGTACTTTGCAGAACTCGGCTAATTAAAAAACAGCTTTTTGCGATTATAAAAATTTTAAGAGACACTTATGATTTATATCATAGGTGTCTCTGTTTTTTCACTATTCAACTAAACGAAAAATCCCCAATGCTGAACAGCAATGGGGAAAATGGCGCAGTGGGTGGGATTCGAACCCACGTCCCTCAAGGGGCATCATGATTTCGAGTCATGTCCGTTATGACCACTTCGATACCACTGCATATTAAATTTAAAATCAACGCACACGGACAATGCTGAAACAGCTCATAACAGAGATTTGACAATACTGTCTCCGTTTGAACCTTTAATATTATAACATATTTCCAAATAAAAATCAAGTGTTTTTAAAAAAATAATTTTTATAACAAATTAAGACACGATATTTTCTTGACATTTTTTCCGATATAGGATATAATTATTGTAGCTGTTCAAGAAAAACGCTCATAAATAGGTAAGTTTTCTTGGATCGCTGTGGTATAATTATTTTGATTGGAGTAAAAATATGCGATCAAAGGGTACTAAAACCATTGCAGAAAACCGCAAGGCACGGCATGAATACTTTGTTCTTGAAACCTACGAAGCCGGCATGGAGCTTGTGGGTACTGAAGTTAAATCAATACGTCAAGGCGCTGTAAATCTGAAGGACGCATGGTGTTCCATAGATAACGGCGAAATATATGTTAAAGGAATGCACATTTCTCCTTATGAAAAGGGCAATATTTTCAATCGTGACCCTATGCGTGTCAGAAAGCTTCTCATGCACAAAAGGGAAATAAACAAGCTCTACGGCACGGTAAAGCAGGACGGTCTGTCGCTTATTCCGCTGAGCATATATTTCAAGGACTCCCGAGTAAAAATGCAGCTTGGACTCTGCAAAGGCAAAAAGCTTTATGATAAACGCGCGGACGCTGCCAAACGAGCGGCTGACCGTGAAATAGACCGTAACATAAAATCCCGAAACAGGTAGGTGCAAAATGATCAAAAAAATTTTTGCCGCCGCCGTATGCTTTTTGTCTGTTCTGGGATTTACAGGCTGTTCAATGACGAAACGCGACCTTATAGAAACATCATACGACCTCGACGCGCCGCCGCATATGATGTTTTTAGGCGACTCTATCGCAGCAGGCTACGGTCTTGACGGTTACACCCTTAATGATAATTACAGCTGCCCCGATTCCTATGCAAACATTTTGAAAAAGCAGTACGAAACGGAGCTTGCGGAAACAAGCGGCCACGAAATGCAGAATTTCGCAGTTTCGGGAGATACGTCCTCCGATCTTTTGAAGCTCCTCAACAGCGGAAAGCTCGATTCGGCTCTTAGCGAGACCGATGCTGTCGTTGTATCTATCGGAGGAAACGACCTGCTCGGCATTGTTTTAGAAATAATAGACGCTTTAGGCATTACGGCTAAAAACAAGACGATAGATTTTTCCGACGTTGATATATTCAAGGCTGCCGCTGCACTTTCCACAATGGAGGAGGACGTTGATAACGCTCTCACAGGTTTTGAAGCGAATTTAAAGGAAATTTCATCGGTTTTAAACAGTAAGACAAACGGGGTAATATATATTCAGACGCTTTACGATCCGTTGGAAACATTTACCGATTTTCCTATGGTTACGGAGTTTTCAGAAGAAAAGATCGGCAAGTTCAATGAAATAATCAAAACCAATGCAGCCGACAGCTACACAGTCATTGACGTTGCAGCCGATTTTGACGGCAAATGCGCCGAACTGACGCGAATCGCCGACCTTGACATTCATCCGAACGAAAAGGGTCATAAGGTCATAGCGGAAGCTGTAGACGAAGCCTTTGCGAATACAGGCTTTACATACACGAAGCAGGAATATGGCGAACCACACCTGACGTTATCTTCCATACTGCTAATTATGGGCGGAATATGCGCTATGCTGCTCGTTGTTATCATCATTATTCCAAAGCTTTTTAAGAAATACGAAGAATAAAAAATATACCGCTAAAGTGCGATCTAACTCAACTTTAGCGGTATTTTTGGTGCTGCGTTCAAAATAAAATGTCCTTAAAACAAACCTGCGGTTCATGATTATCAAAGTCCCAGCTATGGTAGGAATCGCCATGGCAACGGCATTTTTCTGCGCAGATTCGGCATTTTTCATTTTCCTCGCTGAGATTTTTTCGGAATATCTCAAACTTGTTCTCCCAAACGTCTTTAAAACGATCGGTAAGTATATTTCCCTGTATAAATTCGGGTCGGCGTTCAATGTCAAGACAAGCCGTTATATCGCCGTTTGCCATAATGCTCGCTATGTACGTACCGGCTGTACACAGGTAATACCAGTCTCTGACCTCACGTTCATACTCCATACCGAGATAGTGACTGCAACCATAGGTCACAGGCTCTCCTGCAATACGTTTATTTCTGATATATTCAAACATATATCGGTAGTCCTCGGGAGTAAGAAGCAGATCAGCATGCTGCTTTGCTCGTCCGATAGGCTCAATATTGATTATTCGCCACGAGTCTATCTCCATTTCGTTAAAAATCTTATAAAGTTCGTCAAGCTGACCTATATTCTGATGAGTAACGACAGTAGTTACCTGAACGTGCTTAAATCCGCCAACTCTCAGCAGACTTTCAATGCCGTTCATTGCACGCTGCCAACCTCCGTGAGTACGGCGAAAAGCATCGTGCGTTTCCTCAAGTCCGTCAATGCTCACAGAAATAGTCCCCATGCCGACACGCTTTAGCTCACGCGCTGTGCTGTCGTCTATAAGAGTGGCGTTGCTTGTCATTCCCCAACGGAAACCAAGTTCGTGAGCCGCCGCCATTATATCGAAAAAATCCTTTCTCAAAAGCGGTTCTCCGCCCGTGATACAGAGCATTTTATCCTTAGTTCCGAAGTCGCCCTTGACCTCGGCAAGGAATTTTGCGTACTGCTGTGCGGTGAGTTCTTCGGAAGAAACATCGCCGCAGCTACTTCCGCAATGAAGGCATTTTTCGTTGCACCTCAAAGTAAGCTCCAAAAACAAGTGACGGAGCTGAGGCTTTATCATCAAACCCGCACGGTACGCCTCTAATGTCTTCATATGTTCTTTTTTTATATTTACATCAAGCATTTTACTTTCCTCAGTCAAACATGCTCGGAGGACCGTAAACAGGCACAGGAACAGTTTTAGTAGTTGTGACTATTTCAGTTTTAATTCCTGACGTGGATTCGGTCGTTTGCGTTTCAGCTTTTTCGGTAAAGCCGTCTATCTGCCCCATAAGATACTTTTGAAGCATTACCATATCTGATATTCCGACTTCTCCGTCACCGTTTACATCGGCTCTCTTTGCATCCCAATCCGATTCTGTACCGTTCAGCAGTTTTTTTCTTAATTCAACCATGTCATAAGCGTCTATAACGCCGTCCTCGTAGACGTCGCCTCGCCACTGACTTTCCGGAAGCATCATCCACGGAGGACCGTATACTCCTTGAAAATCATTCTCAACCTCCCCGACAACGCTTTCACTGTCGGGTTCATCGGCTGCAAAGACAGTACCCATATCGTCATTGGATACAACGGCTTCTACTGCTCCCGAGGGAACAAGATTCATCGCCGCAGCAAATAAAGCCGCTGTCATGACCGTTTTTTTGGTTTTCTTCATAAAAAACACGTCCTTTCTGTAAAACCTATCACATATCGCTTGAGTTAATTTCAATAAACTGTTATACTGATTATACTATAAAGACGAATAAATAACAAATATTTACTCACGTTTTACAAAAAGTTCGGAATAATAAACAAAATATCAAGCAGCCTTTTGTCATTTATTACAAATATGATTTCAGATACTGTCCTGTATAAGACGATTCGCAAGCGGCAACTTCCTCGGGAGTTCCCGTCACGACCAAAGAACCGCCGTTATCTCCTCCCTCAGGTCCGAGGTCGATTATATGGTCGGCTGACTTTATTACATTCAGGTTATGCTCGATAACAAGCACCGTATTGCCCTGATCTGTAAGCTTGTGAAGCACGTCTATGAGCTTATGAACGTCCGCTGTATGAAGTCCCGTAGTAGGCTCGTCGAGAATGTATATAGTCTGCCCTGTCGCCTTTCTGGAAAGCTCCGTGGAAAGCTTCACTCGCTGAGCTTCTCCGCCCGATAAAGTGGTAGCAGGCTGACCTATCTTTATATAACCCAAGCCTACCTCCTGCAAGGTTTTCAGCTTCCTGAATATTTTTGGAATATGCTCGAAAAATTCCACGCCCTCGTCTACGGTCATTTCAAGCACATCGTAAATCGACTTGCCCTTATAATGGACTTCGAGGGTCTCACGATTATAGCGTTTACCCTTGCAGACCTCGCATGGTACGTACACGTCAGGCAGAAAGTGCATCTCTATCTTGATAATTCCGTCTCCCGAACAGGCTTCACAACGTCCGCCCTTTACATTGAAGCTGAAACGGCTGTTTTTATATCCTCTCGCCTTTGCGTCAGGCGTCAAGGTAAAAAGCTCTCGTATGTCGTCGAATACGCCTGTATAGGTTGCAGGATTTGAACGAGGAGTACGTCCTATAGGCGACTGATCTATACATATTACCTTATCGAGATTTTCAAGTCCCTCGATCTCCTTGAAGCTACCGGGAATGGTTTTTGCTCGGTTAAGCCTGTTTGCAAGGTGCTTATAAATTATTTCGTTGACAAGCGACGACTTGCCGCTTCCCGAAACTCCCGTTACGCATATAAACTCGCCCAGCGGTATCTTGACGTTGACATTTTTAAGATTATGCTCGGACGCACCTTTGACTGTAAGGAATTTTCCGTTACCCTTACGCCTTTGCTGCGGTACGGGTATTTTCTTTTTGCCGCTGAGATACTGTCCCGTTATGGAACTTCTGCATTTGAGGAGCTTATCGACAGTTCCCGCAAATACAACGTTTCCGCCGTTTACGCCTGCTCCCGGACCTATATCGACGATATAGTCAGCCGCAAGCATCGTATCATCGTCATGCTCTACGACTATAAGCGTGTTTCCAATATCACGCAGACGTTTCAGAGTTGCTATCAGCTTATCGTTATCACGCTGGTGCAGACCGATACTCGGCTCGTCAAGAATATACAGCACTCCCACAAGCGATGAGCCTATCTGAGTTGCAAGACGTATACGCTGCGATTCGCCGCCCGATAATGTCCCCGAAGCTCGTGAAAGTGTGAGATATTCCAGTCCTACGCTGCTGAGGAACGATAAACGATCTTTTACCTCCTTGATTATGCGTTCGCCTATCAAGCCTTCTTGTTTGGTAAGCTTCAGCTCTCCGAAAAATTCGATAGCATTTTTTACAGACAGGTCCGTCAGGTCGCTGATATTTTTGCCGCCGACCGTTACCGCCAGATATTCGGGACGAAGCCTTTTTCCTTTACACTCGGGGCAGCTGCATTCCACCATAGTCTCCTCGATAACAGCCTTGCTGTAATCGCTGTTGGTTTCACGGTATCTCCGCTCAAGATTGGGAATGATACCCTCAAAGGGACTTTTATACTTTCCGCCGCCCAAGGATTCGGGACGCCGCAGTTCAAGCTCTGTCGTTCCTGTGCCGTACAGGAAAATATTAAGCTGTTCCTTTGTAAGCTCGCTCACGGGAACGTCAAGTGGTATCCCGTATTTCTTGGAGATCGCCTTATAGTACATTACGGCAATTGAAGTTTCGTCAAGACTGTTCCAGCCGCTGGCATTTATAGCTCCGCCCAATATGCTGAGCCTTTTATCGGGAACAATGGCTTTCGGGTCTATCTGACGAAGCATACCCAGTCCCGTGCATTTCGGACACGCTCCCACAGGATTATTGAAAGAGAACATAACAGGTTCAAGCTCACCGATACTGATGTTATGCTCGGGACAGGCAAAATTCCGTGAAAACAGCATTTCATCGCCGTCAATGACATCAATAAGAGCAAGTCCGTCGGTAAGCTTGAAGATAGTTTCAAGGCTGTCGGTAATTCGTGACTCTATCCCCTCTTTGATAATTATTCTGTCAACAACTATTTCAATATTGTGCTTTTTGTTTTTTTCAAGCTTTATCTCCTCTGACAGTTCATACATTATACCGTCTATACGTACACGGACAAAACCCGACTTTCTTGCGGATTCAAGCTCCTTTGCGTACTGTCCCTTGCGGTTTCGTGCGATAGGCGCAAGAAGCTGCACTTTTGTTCCATGAGGAAGCTCCATTATCTTGTCCACCATCTGATCTATAGTCTGCTGGGCGATCTCACGTCCGCATATAGGACAATGGGGAACTCCTATCCTTGCATAAAGCAGACGGAGGTAATCGTATATCTCAGTTACCGTTCCTACCGTGGAACGAGGATTTTTCGAGGTAGTTTTCTGATCTATTGAAATAGCGGGCGACAGACCCTCGATACTGTCCACATCAGGTTTATCCATTTGTCCAAGAAACATTCTTGCATATGAAGAAAGGCTCTCGACATAACGGCGCTGACCGTCCGCATATATCGTATCAAAGGCAAGCGATGATTTTCCCGACCCCGAAAGTCCCGTCATGACGATGAGCTTATCCCTCGGCAGCTCAACGTCTATGTTTTTCAGGTTGTTTGCTCTTGCACCCTTAATTACTATTTTTTTTATCATATTCATTCACCTTAATATTGCACTTGCATTACTGTTCCCTAAGTTCGGAAATTTTATCTCTCAGATATGCCGCATGTTCAAATTCAAGCATTTTAGCGGCATTTTTCATCTCGACAGTAAGTCTGTCGATAAGCTGCTGTCGTTCTGCCGCCGACATTTTCTTCTTTTTGGTCTTTGCATCGACCTTGCTCTTTGAGGTTATTTCAAGTACGTCACGAATGTCCTTTATTACCGTTTTAGGAACTATACCGTGTTCCTTGTTGAACGCTATCTGCAAACTGCGGCGGCGTTCGGTCTCGGTTATCGCGCGTTCCATTGAACCTGTGACTTCATCGGCGTACATTATTACCTGACCGTTTGCATTTCGCGCGGCTCGTCCTATTGTCTGTATCAGCGACGTTTCGCTTCTGAGGAATCCCTCTTTATCGGCGTCAAGTATAGCTATAAGGCTTACCTCGGGTATGTCAAGACCCTCGCGCAGAAGATTTATACCCACAAGCACATCAAAAACTCCGCTGCGGAGGTCTTTGATTATTTCCATTCGCTCAATAGTGTCGATGTCGTGGTGCAGATAACGTATCTTAACGCCTAAATTTTCATAATAAGCCGTAAGATCCTCAGCCATTTTCTTTGTGAGAGTCGTTACGAGGACTCTTTCCTTTCGCTCGATACGCAGATTTATTTCGGAGTAAAGATCTTCTATCTGCCCCTGTGTCGGCTTAACGATTATTTCAGGATCGACAAGTCCTGTCGGACGGATAAGCTGTTCAACTATTATATCTGTTTTTTCACGTTCTATTTGTCCCGGAGTTGCGCTCACGTATATCGCCTGAGAAATATGTGCGTTGAATTCGTCAAAATTCAGCGGACGATTGTCAAATGCGCTCGGCAGACGAAAACCGTAGTCTATCAGCGTAGTTTTTCTCGCTCTGTCGCCGGCATACATTCCACGAACCTGCGGCAGAGTGACATGGCTTTCGTCAACAATGAGCAGAAAATCCTCCGGAAAATGATCGAGAAGCGTCTGCGGAGTACTTCCCGGCGCTCTGCCCGACAATACCCTTGAATAATTCTCAACGCCGCTGCAATATCCGACTTCACGGAGCATTTCCATATCGTAGTGCGTACGCTGTTCGATACGCTGAGCCTCCACAAGCTTATTGTTCTGAGTGAAGTATTCTATACGTTCAGCAAGCTCCCTGTCAAGCTCTTCCAAAGCGGATTCAAGCTTTTCATCTCCTACAATATAATGCGACGCAGGGAAGATAGCCGCATGAGACAACACCGCCTTGACTTCGCCCGTAACCACGTTTATTTCGGAAATACGTTCGATCTCATCTCCGAAATATTCAACACGAACCGCCGTATCGCTCGACATTGCAGGAAAAATCTCCACAACATCGCCACGAACCCGAAAACGGTTACGTTCAAAGGCAATATCGTTTCGCTCGTACCGTATTTTTATAAGCTCGGCAATAAGCTGTTCACGTGGCTTTTCAGCTCCCTGACGTATCGACACCACCATTGAACGGTATTCATCTGGACTTCCCAAGGAGTAAATACATGACACGCTCGATACGATTATAACGTCCCGCCGTTCAGCAAGAGCCGTCGTGGCTGAATGACGGAGCTTATCTATCTCGTCATTGACAGAGGAGACCTTTTCAATATAGCTGTCGGTACTTGCCACATACGCCTCGGGCTGGTAATAATCGTAATAGGAAACAAAATATTCCACTGCATTTTCGGGAAAAAACTCCTTAAACTCCGAACATAGCTGCGCCGCAAGTATTTTATTATGCGCAAGAACAAGCGTCGGCTTATTTACCTTAGCTATAACGTTAGCCATTGTAAACGTTTTTCCCGAGCCTGTTACGCCCAGCAATATCTGCTCTTTTTTTCCGCTGTTTATCCCGTTTACAAGAGCCTCTATAGCCTCGGGCTGATCGCCTGCGGGAGCATACTGAGAATGCAATCTGAAATGATCCATAAAGTACCCTTTCTTAATCACTGTCTACAACTTTAGTGGGGGACTCTGTCCCCCACACCCCCTGCCAAAGGGGTGACCCCTTTGGAATCTCTGTTGTCGTAAATTTCCCTGCATAAAGCCTGCCATATAAATCCGAATCCATATCTTTATGGCTTTATGCAGTAAAATTTACGATATAGGGTTCAAGAGATAACCTTTTGGCAAAAGATACGAGAAACAATATCCAACTAAGTTTTGGATAGTGCTTACGATACTAAACAGGTTCTAACAAAACTCCCGACAGTTTTAACCATCGGGATTCTGAACCAACAACGCAGAGCGTTACTGCTCAGGCTGTTGATAACAAATTATTTACTGTAGCCGTTGGGATTATTTTTCTGCCAGTTCCATGAATCGCGGCACATATCTTCCAATGTTCTTTCTGTTTTCCAACCGAGTATTTTGAGAGCCTTATCAGCGTTTGCGTAACATTCCGCCAGATCGCCTTCACGCCTTTCTCCGTATACATGGTTTACCTTTACGCCGTTTACTCTCTCAAAAGTATCGACTATTTCCGTTACGCTGTAGGGAACTCCCGTACCGAGATTAAAAATCTCCACACAGCGGTTTTTAAGAATATAATCAACTGCTTTTACATGACCTATGGCAAGATCGGTAACATGAATATAATCTCTTGTACACGTTCCGTCGGGCGTAGGGTAATCATTTCCGAAAATAGTAAGACACTCACGCTTGCCGACAGCTACCTGCGATACATAGGGCATAAGATTATTCGGGATACCCTGCGGATCTTCGCCTATCATTCCGCTTTCATGCGCGCCGATAGGGTTAAAATACCTGAGAAGAATTACCGAAAGCTCATCGTCCGCTCTCGCCGCATCTTCAAATATCTGCTCCATCATTGACTTAGTCCAGCCGTAGGGATTTGTACACGCTCCCCTTTTCATAGTCTCGAAATAAGGGACAGGATTTTCCTCGCCGTAAACCGTTGCGCTCGATGAAAAAATAATATTTTTAACATTATATTTTTTCATACATTCAAGCAGAGACAACGTGGTGTCAATATTGTTTCTATAGTACATTATAGGCTCGCGAACCGATTCGCCCACCGCTTTCAGACCTGCGAAATGTATTACAGCGTCAATGGAGTTCGCTGCAAAAATTTCGGATAACCGTGATGTATCCTTTATATCAAGCTCGTAGGATTTCACGGTTTTTCCCGTGATCTTCTCAACCCTTCTGACAGCTTCGGGCGAACTGTTGCTGTAGTTATCGGCAATGATGACGTCATAGCCTGCGTTCAGAAGTTCAACTGCTGTATGAGAGCCTATATATCCGGCTCCGCCTGCAAGAAATACTGTTGACATATTTATACCTCATTTGTTTTTTAATTATATATACATTAATTATACTATTTGTTTGCTGAAATTGCAAGTGATATTTAATTGAGTTTAACTTCACGGCATAATTTCAGCAAAATCAACATTTTGTTCCTATGATTCAATTGTGGTTTACAGCAGAATTGCCAAACAAATTAAGGCTGCCGCATCTAAAAAGATACGTCAGCCCCATTGCTTTTTATTAGACCTTCTCGGCAACTGAGAGTTCTATTTATCAGAATGCGATCTCTTCAGCGATATGATGAAGCTTTTCGTCATAAGGCTTACTCATAGAGAGCGCTTCCTGAATATCATAGTCTACGATCTTGCTGTCCTTGATTCCGACAACACGGTTTCCAATGCCCTGCTCCAAAAGCTCGACAGCATAGTAACCCATACGTGTCGCTTCTACTCTGTCTCTCAGAGTGGGGCTTCCACCTCTCTGAACGTGACCGAGAATAGTTGCGCGAGCCTCGATACCCGTCTTTTCCTGAAGCGTTGTAGCTATTTCCTGAGAGTGACCGATACCCTCCGCAACGATAACAACGAAATTCTGCTTGCCCTTTGATTTCTTTTCAAGCATTGTGTTTGCGATAGCGTCAAGGTCGTAAGGAACTTCCTTTGTGATAATATCGGTAGCTCCGCAGGCAACACCTGTATTTACGGCAATATGACCTGCGCCTCTGCCCATTACCTCAACAACGGAAATACGGTCGTGGGACTGTGATGTATCGCGAAGCTTGTCCACAAGCTCCATAGCGGTATTCATAGCCGTGTCAAAACCGATAGTATAATCCGTGCATGAAATATCGTTATCTATAGTTCCGGGCAGACCTACGCAAAGCATACCCATAGCCGAAAGGTCGGCAGCTCCTCTGAACGAACCGTCACCGCCGATAACGACAAGTCCTTCGATACCGAATTCATCGCACTTAGCCTTAGCCTTAGCCACGCCCTCCTGAGTTCTGAACTCGGGACATCTTGCGGTATAGAGAATCGTGCCTCCCTGATGAATAATATCGGAAACACTTCTTTCATCCATTTTGAAAATGTCTCCGTTTATAAGACCATTGTAACCCCTGCGGACACCGTAAACTTCCATGCCCTTGCTGAGAGCCGCTCTTACAACAGCTCTTACAGCAGCGTTCATTCCGGGAGCATCGCCGCCGCTTGTAAGCACTCCGATTTTCTTGATCATAAACACTTCTCCATTCTGCAATATATTCAGCCATTAATGGCTTAGAGCCTGTTCAGTATCTCAACGTGTGCGTATTTTCGAGGATAATTTTGTCGAAGGCAAGGAAAAAATTCGCAGGCATACTGTCGTATGGCAAGGATTTTTAACGCAGGATTCGGCAAAATTTACCGAAAAGACGTGCGCGGGGAGATGCTGAACAGGCTCTTAAATTTCATACATATATATTTTACCTCTTTTGCCTTAAAAAGTCAATACCTTTTTAAGCTCAGGCATGTTTTCCGTGATTTTGTACAATAAATCATGTTGAATCATATCGTTTTCACCAAGCCGCAATTAATTTATCTATTCATATAAGTCCGATATTTATGGGGTCGGTAATTTCCGAAAGCTTTCCGAATACTTCCTCCGTGATACGCAGGGAAAGTTTATTTTTCGGACGCACCATTTTCTTTGCGTCCGTAAGATAAAAGCAGATCGGCGTATTTCCGCCGTACATGCTGCAAAGCTCCAAAAGCTCCCTGACAGGCACGCTGTCGGACTTCGTTTTAATGCACAGCCGCATATTGTCCGCCATACGCAGCAATTCCTGTTCAGGAACTATGCTGCCGCATATAACAGTCACGCTGTCGTCTTTAAGCGAAATTTTTCCGTTTATATAGACGATCGTTTCTTCATTGAGCCTTGCGCCAGTCAAAGTATAAAGCTCGGGAAAAACAACGGCGTCAAGCTCGCCTGTTTCGTCGCCAACGGTCAAAAAACACATTTCGCTGCCTTTTTTGGTCGTATGCAGCTTTTTTTCCTGTATTATGCACAGCAGCTTTACATTATCATCGTCCCTGATACTGTCGCTGCCTATAATTTCCGCAGTTTTACGCACTTTCAGAAGCTCCGCAAGATAACCGTACTCAGAAAGAGGATTGCCCGTGAAATAAATTCCTGCGGCTTCCTTTTCCATAGCAAGAAGCCGCTTGCGATCATATTCGGGCTTGTATGGCAGCTTCATATTGACCGATTCGGTACTTCCCGTTTCAAACAGATTCATCTGACCGTCTATAATTTCCCTGCTGAATTTTCCGCCGTTATCCATGAACATCTCATAGCTGTCCAGCATCTGACGGCGGTTAAGTCCGAGTCCGTCAAACGCTCCTGCTTTTATCAGATTTTCAAGAGCTTTCTTGCTGAGTTCCCTACCCGATACCCTTTCGCAAAAATCTTGCAGACCTGTATAACTGCCGTTTTTCTCGCGCTCCGAGATTATCCTGTCCGCAAGTCCTCCGCCTGCGTTTTTTACCGCTAAAAGTCCGAAGTACAGCCGTTCTCCGTCATAGGTAAAGCCTTTCATGCTTTTATTTATATCGGGAGCGGCTACTTCAAGTCCCGAGCTTCGGCAATCGCTTATATAGTCCGCCAAACGTCCTCCGCCTGTCATTACGCTCGACATTAGCGCCGCCATGTAGATACCCCTGTAATGACATTTCAGATATGCCGTCTGATAAGCCAAATAAGCGTATGCGGCTGCATGAGATTTATTAAAGGCATAAGACGCAAAGCTTACCATTTCATCGAATATTTTATTTGCCGTGTCGGACGAAACGCCGTTTTTCTCCGCACCCGAAACAAAGCTCTCACGTTCTCTGAGCATTGCTTCATGCTTCTTTTTCGCCATTGCACGGCGGACTATATCGGCATGACCGTAAGAATATCCTGCAAGCTTTCGGCATATCTCCATAACCTGCTCCTGATAGACCATAATACCGTAGGTCTCCTCAAGAATCTCCCTGAGAATAGGGTGAAGATATTCAGCTTTCTGCGGCTCTCTCTTATTTCTGATATACAATGGGATAGACTTCATAGGTCCGGGACGGTAAAGAGAAATTATTACGATCAGGTCCTCCATACGCTCGGGTTTCATTTCCGTGAGCCACTTTGTCATGCCGTCGCTTTCAAATTGAAATACGCCTGCCGTATCGCCTTTTGACAGCATTCTGTAGACCTGTCTATCGTCCTCGGGAATGCTGTTTATATCAAAGTCAGGCTGAATACGCTTTATCTCATTGACAGTATCACGAATGACCGTAAGGTTGCGCAGACCGAGAAAATCCATTTTAAGCAATCCCAGCGATTCAAGGTATGTCATGGTATACTGGGTCACTATAGTATTATCGTTCCGCTGTAAAGGCACAAGATCGTCAAGCTTAACAGCCGAGATCACCACGCCTGCCGCATGAGTAGAGGTATGCCGCGGCATTCCTTCAAGCTTTAAGGCAAGGTCTATAAGCCGCTTGACAGAACGGTCTGCCGAGTAAAGAGCGGCAAGCTCCTTGTTGGACTTCAATGAAAATGAAAGATCTCCTTTAGGGTCTATCATTTTGGCGATCTTGTCCCCAAGATTGTAAGGAAGTCCCAGAACACGGGCAATGTCACGGACAGCCGCCTTTGCTTTCAGGGTATCGAAAGCGATAATTTCAGAAACCTTATCCTCGCCATATTTTCTGACAACGTAATCCTTGACCGACTGCCGTCCCTCAATGCAGAAATCAATATCGAAATCAGGCATACTTACACGCTCAGGATTCAGAAAACGCTCGAACATCAGATTGTATTTCATCGGGTCTATCCCCGTAATGCCTATACAGTATGCGCAGAGACTTCCTGCTCCCGAGCCTCTGCCAGGTCCTACGGGGATATTGTTTTCTCTTGCATAACGCACGAAATCCCATACAATAAGAAAATAGTCGGTAAAATGCTTATCATTTATTACCGACAGCTCATATTCAAGACGATGTACCGTTTCTGCCGAGGGACTGTTCCCGTAACGACAATAAAGCCCCTCGAAGCTCAGACGGCGAAGAAGCTCTTTATTATCGGAAAATCCCTCATACCTGAATTCGGGTATTTTTATACCGCTGTCAAAATTAAAATCTACGCTGCACCGTTCGGCAATTTTTGCGGTCGCAGAAACAGCCTCCTCATGCCCTTTGAAAAGCTCAGCCATTTCGTCAGCGGACTTGACATAATATTCGTCAGCGCCGAAATCAAGACCGTTCGGCTCGCCAAGTACAGTGCCTGTCTGAATGCAGATAAGAACCTTTTGAAGCTCGGAATCCTCACGATTGATATAATGGCAGTCGTTGGTCGCCGCAAGCGGTATGCCTGTTTCCTCGGAAAGTCTGTAAAGCTTCGGAAGAATTTGCAGTTCATCTCTGAGACCGTGATTCTGCACCTCTATAAAATAATTTCCCCTGCCAAATATTTCAAGGTACTCCAAAGCCTTCTGTTTGGCGGCATCGTATCGGTTATCGGAAAGAAGTCTCGGAATTTCTCCCGCAAGACAGGCTGAAAGGCATATCAGCCCCTTATGATACTTTCTCAGCAGCTCGGTATCGACTCTCGGCTTATTGTAAAAGCCCTCTATGTTTGCCGCCGAGACAAGCTTTACAAGATTGCTGTATCCCTCATTGTTTTCGCACAACAGTATGAGATGATAGGGGCGGCTGTCCAGTTTGGAGTCCTTATCAAAACGAGTTCTCGGAGCAACATAGACCTCGCATCCGATTATCGGCTTTATACCTGCCTTTGAAGCCGCCTGACTGAACTCCATAGCTCCGTACATATTGCCGTGGTCTGTTATGGCGGCGGCTGTTTGTCCAAGCTCTTTAAGACGCTCCATCAGGCGGTTTATGACGCACGCCCCGTCAAGCAGACTGTATTCCGTATGAACGTGCAGATTGACAAATTCATCTTTTCTCATATCCGCCTCCTGCCCTGATCTCATCAGCAATTTTTGCAATTTTTTTCAGGCGGTGATTTACACCCGAACGGCTTATGGGTACAGAAAGACTATCTCCTATATCTTGTAGGCTCAGACCCGTGCTGCTAAGACGAAGCTCCGCTACCTCCCGAAGCTCCTCCGAAAGAATATCAAGTCCCGTTGTTGAGGCTATCAGACGTATATCCTCCACCTGTTTCATCGAAGCGTTTACAACCTTATTTATATTTGCGTTATCACAGTTTGTAATGCGGTTCGCCTTGTTGCGGACGTCCTTGTATATCTTCACGTTCATCAGTTCCAAAGTGCATTGCTGCGCGCCAATAAACGTCAGAGTGTCCTCTATAGATTCGCTGCCCTTTATATAAACGATGTACTGTCCCCTGCGGACTGTCAGTCCGGCAGTTACGCCTATATCGGCAAGGAGCGCGGAAAGCTCGTTGGCAAGAGCTTCTTCCGGCGACGTAAATTCAAGATGATACTCTTTTTCGGGGTCGTTGACGCTTCCGCAGGCAAGGAAAACTCCCGCAGTAAAAACTCCGAGACTTCCCGTTGATATTATTTCCGTATCCATATGTCGCTCGTCTGCGGAAAATCGGTATTTCTCAAAAACCCTTGCGATAAGCTCGGCGTCCGTAATATCGTATATATACATGACCTTGCCGTTCTTAGCGGCGGATTCCCTGCAATCAGGTCTGCTCCTGAATACCTTTCCGAAAAGTTCCCCGAATGTATCCGAGGCGGTTTTGCTTTTGCTCTGAAAGCATATCCTTTCCGACGACAATACCCTGCTGAAAAGGAGCATACCGTAAAGACAGGCAAATCTCTTGTCCTTATCGTTGATATAGGTGCAAAGTTCCTTTCTCACTTCATCGGAAAAACTCATTCTTACCAACTCTTTTCATAAAAAATATTGGTGACACAGGAAATTATCGCCGCAAAAGCAACTGCCGTTACAATTTTATATTATATCTTTTTATCCTTAGTAATATCACGGTGATATTTCTGTACCTTATAGCCGTTTTCCACAAGATATGCGGAAATAAGCTCCGCAAAGGTTATCGAGCGATGCTTTCCTCCAGTGCAGCCAAAAGCTATTACAAGCTGGCTCTTGCCCTCACGTATGTATAAAGGTATAAGAAAATCTATAAGCTCGGTTAGTTTACCGAAAAGCTCCTGCGACTGCTCCGAAGTCATAACGTACTCCTGTACGCATTCCTCCAGACCCGTATGATTCCTGAGTTCCTCCACGTAATAGGGATTCGGCAGACAGCGCACGTCAAATACAAGGTCTGATTCAGTAGAAACACCGTATTTGAAACCGAAAGACATTACCTTTATTATAAGGGAATCCGAACTGTTGTCAAGAAATATCTGCTTGACCTGCTCTTTGAGCTGCGCGGCTGAATACTGCGAGGATTCAATGTAATAATCCGCTATTTCCCTGAGCTGCGAAAGCTGATTGCGTTCATAGGCTATAGCGTCGTGCATATTTCCGTTGAACTTCTCATCAAGGGGGTGCTTGCGGCGAGTCTCCTTATATCTTTTTATCAGAACTTCATCGTTAGCTTCAATAAACAGCACCTTTACCTCAACATTGGCATCGGATTTAAGAGCCTGCCATGAACGGAAAATTTCCGCAAACATATCCCCTGTGCGTATATCGACCGCTACCGCTATTTTGTCCAGTCCGCCCCCCGATTTACGGCACAGATCCATAAACTGAGGGATAAGCTTCGGAGGGATATTATCTATGCAATAATATCCTATATCCTCCATAACGTCCATAACGCTTGATTTTCCCGAGCCTGACATTCCCGTTACAATTAATACTTTCATAATCGACCTCTTATTTAAGTATGATCGGCTCAAGCTCAAGGCTGTAGCCTGTTTTTTCCATAACCGTATTTTTTATCTTTTCGCAAAGCTTCATAACGTCGGCGAAGGTTGCGTTTCCCGTGTTTATGACGAATCCGCTGTGCTTTTCGCTTACCTGCGCGCCGCCTACCGACTGCCCTTTAAGTCCGCATTGTTCTATCAAAAGCGACGCATAGCTGCCCTCGGGTCTCTTGAAGGTACTTCCTGCGCTCGGATATTCGAGAGGCTGCTTTGAAGTACGCTTTTTCAGACACTCTGCCATTGCTTCCTTTATTTTGTCAGGGTCGCCCTTTGTAAGCTCAAATGCGACCGAAGTCACAATGCAGTTTCTGTCAGAAAATATACTGCGGCGGTAGGAGAGCTTCATTTCATCGGCGGTAATTGTTTTCAGCGCGCCGTTTTCGTCAATATATTCCGCTGAAACAACAACGTCCTTCATCTCCGTTCCATATGCGCCTGCGTTCATGAAAAGTCCGCCTCCGACAGAACCGGGTATGCCGTAGAGATTTTCCATGCCGCTGAGACCGTTTTGCTGCGCTTTGACGCATACGGCTGAAAGGGACGCTCCCGACTGAGCGGTAAGTCTTGTGCCGTCTGCCGTAACTTCCGAAAAATCGCTGCCGAAGTGAAGTATAACGCCGTCGAAGCCCTCGTCGGAGGCAAGAATATTGCTTCCCCTGCCGAGGACGGTGTATTTCACATCGTTTACTCGGAAATACTTCACAAACTCAGCCGCCGCCTCTGCCGAAGCCGCATCAACGACTGCGTGGCATTTTCCGCCTATTTTAAAGGTAGTGTAATCCTTTAAAGAACAGTCCGTATGAAGCTTGCAGCCGAGTTTTCGACAAAGCTCGGTCAAATCATTAATATTGATCATAAAACATACTCCGATTGTTTAAAAGTTTTCATAATTACGTATCGTTTCCTTGGGGTCAGACGCCATTCCGAGCCTGTTCAAAAGCTCTGCGGCGGCGTTGTATCCCATCTTTTTCTGTCTGTTGTTCATAGCCGCTACCTCTAAGATGACCGCAAGATTACGTCCGGGCTTTACAGGAATGGTAAGAGAGGGTATCTTTACGCCCAAAAGCGTTACATACTCCGTATCTACGCCCATTCTGTCGTATATTTTTTCGGGATTCCACTGTTCAAGTTCAACGACAAGATCTATTTTTTCGGTCATTTTAACAGCTCCGATACCGAAAAGTCTGCGAGCGTTTATGATACCGATACCCCTAAGCTCCAGAAAATGGCGGATATTATCGGGAGAACTTCCCACAAGGCTGATATTTGATACCTTTCTTATCTCAACGGCGTCGTCAGCCACAAGGCGGTGACCTCTTTTTACAAGCTCTATAGCCGTTTCGCTCTTGCCGACGCCGCTTTCTCCCGTAATGAACACGCCCTCGCCGTAAATCTCGATAAGTACGCCGTGACGGGTAACTCTCGGCGCAAGATTAAGATTGAGGAACGCAATAAGTCCCGACATAAAGTTAGACGTGCTTTCCTTGCTTCTGAGCAGAGGAATTTCGTATTCCTTGGCAAGCTCGAGCATCTCCGAAAAATACGGAAGCTCTCGTGTGATTATCAGCGCCGGAAGTCTTTGGGCGAAAAGCAGCTGCAATCTTTCACGGCGCGTAGCCTCGTCAAGCGTTGAAAGATACGCAAACTCGACCTTGCCTATTATTTGGATCCTTTCGGCGTTGAAATACTCATAAAATCCCATGAGCTGCAAACCGGGTCTGTTGACCTCGGTCTCGTCAATAAGAATGTCCTCTGCGTCCTTTTGAATATAGATAACTTCAAGCTTGAACTCATCAATAACCTTTTGCAGAGATACTGTAAAATTTTGTGACATAACTTTCTCCGTTCCCCGATAGATCGGTATTTATTTATCCGATAACATAAGCCTTGCAGCCGTAATCGGATATTGCCTCCTTAGCTTCTGCAAGTTCCCCTTTATCAAGGGACGCTCCCGATATTCTTATGGCTGCATTGAAGCCCACAAGTTTGTCGTTCACTAAATCAAGGCATTTTTCAATATTTTCCACATGTGTGCCGCTGAATTCATACACTGTATTTCCGTCGCTTATTCCGCTGCTGAGCTTATCAAGGTCAATATTAAGTATGATATTTCCCGAGGTAAGAAGCATAGGCTGAAGTACGTCCGCCTTTCCTTTAAGTATATCCTCCGCCGACACCTCGATCTGCATGGACGCTCCGCCCGAAAACGCCTTATCATAAAGAAGATTTGCTGCCGAAGTCAAAGCGATACATCTGTCGTTTTGTCCAAGCACGGGATCGAGGACTTCAAGATCGCTTTCACTAAAATCGGGGAATATCAGGTCGGAGCATATTATCTGCTCAAAGCCTGCCGAAGTCAGCTCGGCAACAATATTGGCATTGTAATCAAGCGCACGCTGGGAATACGGCGTAGTCCATTGCTTTCCGCTTCCGTCCTTCCATTGCGAGCTGCCGTCCGACAGTACATATCCGCCCTCGGGGTAAGCTTCGGGCATAATGCTGTCATGAAACACGCTTATGACCGCCGCAGGTTTAAAGCCGCTTTTTTCGACCTCTTTAACTATATCGGATAAGTTCAGCTCGGATCTTATCGCCGTCTGCGCTTCAAGGACTGACGAAGCATAATATATTCCGCCGCCGCTGACTTTCAATGGCAGCTCAATATACTCCGCCTCGTTTTTTGGAACAGCCGCCAACGCAGACCGCAGCGATTCAACAGACGCCATATCAGCCGTTTTAAGCGCAACCGCCGTATAAAAGCTTTCCTTGACAGGCTTGGTGACCGTTTCCGTTACGGCTTCGGTGGATACCTCGGAGGTTTCAGCCGCTTCCGTTGTCGGAGGTTCGGTAGCTTCAGGTTCGTCCCCCTTATGCTGAGTGTAATTTACAATAGGTTCGGCTAAACTGTAGCCGAGAAAACCTATTCCGCCTATAAGAAGCACAGTCAAAGCTCCCGACAGGATCTTTCCCACTGGACTTTTTCCGTAGTAATTTTTTTCCTTTGTTTTGTAAATTTTTCTTCCTTTGTTCCTACGTTTCATTTATTATATTATCTCCCGAAAAAATTATGTCTGCGCTTTGTTTACTTTTTTTATTTCTATATGAGAAACTGCCGTGCAGTTCCAATTAAACAAGCGCATACATTGCCATAGATATGATGCCGAGGTATACAAGCATTGCGGGAAATCCCCGAAACGCCGCAGGCACTTCCTTTGAATTAAGAATTTTAAAGGCTGCCATAAGAATAAAAGCGGAAAGTATAAATCCCGTTCCTGCCTCCGCTCCCCTTATAATAAAGCTGACGATATTATTCAGAGAAGTATCAGCGTCTGCATTTTCGCTTATAGTGAAAAGCGTACCCATAACGGCGCAGTTGAAAGCAGAAACATGAACATATTTTCTTGTAGTTCCAAAGCTTTTTCCGTCCGTAAAATAAAGGACTGAAAGCAAAGCAAAATATAAGACCCCTATGATTAGCACATACAGGAGAAGTCTCAGGTCGGTGAAGTTCTCGGGCAGCATACCGTTTATCAGGTACGCCCCTGCCGAACCGACGGTTGTGAACGCTGTTATCGTTATAGCTATCCAAAGAAGATTTTTTCGGCTTCCTGCGGCTATAAAAAGCGTACTCGTTCCGAGAGCCTTTGTAAGGATAAGATTGGTCGTGAGAAGTACGACAAACTCCGATATCAGAAACATTCGCCGTCACCTCCCGATACATCGTCGTCATGTCTCATCGCGTTCCCGATGCCACGATAAATTCCGCAGAATATTCCCAACAGTATGAATCCGCCGAACGGCGCGCCCAGTCCGCTTATGAGTATATCCGCATCGACTATTCTGCCGCAGAACGTGCCGTATGCCAAAAGCTCCCTGACCGCTGCAATTATCAGCATCACCGCATCGAATCCGAGTATGTGAAGTATAAGCGAAGCAGTCATTTTTCCTCTCGTCATACGATAGAATTTTGCCTCCGTCTGAACGGTTATAAGAGAGTTTACAGCAACAAGCATAAAATATATTCCTATCCTCGGGATAATATCGGGGAAAAATTCCTCCGCTGCCGCCTTGACGGGAATATAAATTATTGACGCTATCACGGCATATATCACGATCTTCATACCGTAGGGAAGTCTTTTCGGGATAAACGAGCCGATCATTACGGTGATAAAGGTTATTGCCGAAAACGCATACATAAGAGCGAGAGCGTTCATGACCGTGTTTCCACACACTATTACGGGCGATATTACCATAAGTCCCGAAAGTACCGTATTACCGCTGATAAGTCCCTCAAGCAGGGGACGTTTTTTATTCGTCATTGTTCAACCTCCCCCTTAACTGCCGATTCCTCTGCTTCCAAACGTGAAATGTACCTTTCAAGATTTTTAAAGCCCAGTGAAACGGGGGTGAAAAGTATCGACGCAATAACTATCGCATTTTCCGCAGCAGTCGTAATTATCAGAATATAGGAAAAAAGCGAGATGAACATGCCGTAGAAAAACGAAAAATAGTTTCGTTCGGGAGCTATCCGCTTATCCGAAACGATATATACAGCCGCAAAAAGCACCATATTGGTGGAAAAAGTGTATTTCAGGGAATCCGACAAACTGCCGCACATCGGAACGGTAACGGAAAGCATAGCAGTTCCTATAAGCGTTCCTAAAAACGCTCCGAAAGAAATATTACGCCTGAATATCAGCACAATAGCCGCTACCGCAAGCAAAAGTATGCTGACAGCTCCCGTAGGTCCGCTGACGTTCCCCATGAGTATCTCAAAATCGGTATAGTTCATTCTTCCAGTAGTGTTGAAGCTGTGACTTGCGGAGCTTACAAGTTCCGCTGCTTTTTCAAACGCTCCCGTATGAACATGCGGCTCGGTAAACATAAGCACGCTGCTTTTCCATGAAGTCAACAGAAACACATATCCGGCAGCCGCAGGCGAAAATATTATATTCCTTCTTCCGCCGAATATGTTCTTGACCGTTACCGCAAAAACACATGCTATCGCGGCGATGGTGTAATCCATTACCGCAGGGAGCATAAGCGATAATATCAGGGCGTCCGAAATACATGTAAGGTCATCGGCGGTGAACCTGCGTTTCATCAGGCGCAGAGAAACTATTTCCGCCGCAAGAGACGCCGCAGCGCATACGCCGCACAATAATACTGCGCGAACCCCATAATAAAAATATCCCATGACAATAAGCGCAATAAGTGTCAACATTATGTCTATCCATATAAAACGCTGTGATTTTACTTTATTCTGCATCAATTCAAATTTCTTCCTTTAATTTTCCGACAGCCTCCGCCATATTTTCCGCTTTAAAAAGGTAGCTTCCCGAAACGAGGACTTCCGCGCCTGCCGATCTTACGATAGGAGCGGTTTTGTCGTCGATACCTCCGTCAACCTGTATCAGAAGTTCTTCGTATCCGTTTTTGTCGGCATATTCACGGATACTGCGTATTTTATCACTCATATCCATAAAGGACTGACCGCCGAAGCCGGGTTCAACAGTCATAACAAGTATCATATCGGCATACCCGATATACGGAAAAACATCTTCCGCAGGAGTATTCGGCTTGACTGCGATCCCTATGTGACATTCTGTCTGTTTTAATGCCCTGATAACTTCCATAGTATCGCTCGCACTCTCTACATGGAAAGTTATCATATCCGCGCCTGCTTCGTCAAACTGCGTAATATACTTCAGCGGATCCGTGATCATGAGATGAACGTCAAGAAACAAATCGGTTTTTTTGCTGATTTGCGCAAGGACAGGTATTCCATAGCTGATATTAGGGACAAAAACACCGTCCATAACGTCAAAGTGTATCCAGTCAACGTTGTTTTTTTCGAGTTTTCTGATTTCCGACTCCAGATTTAGCAAGTCAGAACTGAGAATAGATGCTGAAACAAGATCAATCAAAATTTTATCATTCCTTTTTTTCAAAACGCTACTCTATTATTATATAATATTTTCAGCCTAACGTCAATATACTTTGATTGATTTTTTTATTTATCTTTTTCTCTCTCCGCTTCTTTATGGGATATAACAAATTTTTTTGAAAAAATATTTTAAAATCCCTTTACAAATGTAAAATTTTGTGGTATAATAAAAGCACCGTGTACTTGGAGACAGGCGTGTCCTCATATGTCACCTGTTTCTATGTTATCGGAATTTATTTAATATGAGGTGCTTTCAATGTTACTGAAAGAAGAAAAAACAGCCGTTATTGAGGCTAACAGAACCAGCGCAAACGACACAGGATCTCCCGAGGTTCAGATCGCTATTCTCACAAGAAGAATCAACGATCTTAACGCTCACCTTAAGATCCACAAGAACGACCACCACTCCAGAAGAGGTCTGCTCAAGATGGTAGGTCACAGACGCAACCTCCTTTCTTACCTTAAAAAGAAGGACATCAACAGATACCGCGCTATCGTTGAAAAGCTCGGTCTCCGTAAGTAATTATCGTTTGCGAAGGCAGAGGGGTCTCCCCTTCTGCCTTTACGTCTATAAACATAAACGGCTTTTAGCATTAAACTGTACGTCCCCCAAAATACAAGGGGCGCAGAGTTTATTGCTAAAGCCGATGCAAATCAATTTCAGGAGGCAAAAATAATGTTTGAAAATTACAGAACCTTTGAAACGACTTATGCAGGCAGACCGGTTATTGTTGAAACAGGCAAGACCTGCGGACTTTCCAACGGCTCGTGCTGGGTACGCTACGGCGAGACAGTAGTTATGGCTAACGTTACCGCAAGCGCAAAGCCCAGAGAGGGCGTTGACTTCTTCCCTCTTTCCGTTGATTACGAGGAGAGACTTTACTCCGTAGGCAAGATTCCCGGCTCATTTACAAAGAGAGAGGGCAAGCCCAGCGAAAAAGCTATCCTTACGTCACGCTGCGTTGACAGACCTATCCGTCCGCTTTTCCCCAAGGATATGCGCAATGATGTTTCCGTTGTTATGACCGTCCTTGCGGTTGAACCCGATAACTCCCCCGAGATAGCAGGCATGATCGCGACTTCTATCGCTATCTCTATATCCGATATTCCGTGGAATGGCCCTGTAGCAAGCATCAATGTTGGTCTTGTTGACGGCGAGATCGTTCTTAATCCTACTCTCGAACAGCGCGCAAAAACCGACCTCGTTCTGACTGTTGCAGGTTCAGCCGAAAAGATCGTTATGATCGAAGCGGGAGCTAACGAAGTTCCCGAGGATAAGATGCTGGAGTGCATTCTTGCAGGTCACGAGGAGATCAAGAAAATGGTCGCCTTTATAGACGGTATCCGCAAGGAAATAGGAAAGCCCAAGTTCACATTTGAATCTATGGAAGTTGACCACGACATGTTCGACGCTATCGAGGCTTTTGCGGCTGACCGTGTAAAGATCGCCCTCGATACAAACGACAAAACGGTTCGCGACGCAAGACTTGCTCCGATAATCGATGATATTCACGCTGAATTTGACGAGAAGTACCCCGAAAACATCGCTATGATAGACGAGTGTATATACAAGCTCCAGAAAAAAATCGTCCGCGCATGGCTCTACGAAGGCAAGCGTGTTGACGGCAGAGGAATCGACGAAATTCGTCCTCTTGCAGCCGAAGCGGGCGTACTCCCCAGAGTTCACGGTTCGGGACTTTTCACAAGAGGTCAGACGCAGGTCCTTACAGTCTGCACGCTCGGTCCTGTAAGCGACGCTCAGCGTATTGACGGTCTTGACGAAGAAGATACAAAGAGATATATGCACCAGTACAATTTTCCGAGCTACTCCGTTGGCGAAACAAAGCCTTCAAGAGGTCCCGGACGACGTGAGATAGGTCACGGCGCGCTCGCTGAAAGAGCTTTAGCTCCCGTTATTCCGTCGGTTGAAGAATTCCCCTATGCTCTGAGACTTGTTTCCGAAGTCCTTTCCTCCAACGGTTCAACATCGCAGGGTTCTATATGCGGCTCTACGCTTGCTCTCATGGACGCAGGCGTACCGATAAAAGCCCCTGTTGCAGGTATTTCTTGCGGACTTATCACTCTGCCCGACAGCGATGAATTTATGACAATGGTAGATATTCAGGGTCTTGAGGACTTCTTCGGCGATATGGACTTCAAGGTAGGCGGTACGCATAAAGGTATCACTGCAATCCAAGTCGATATTAAGGTTGACGGTCTTACTCCTGCTATCATCAAGGAAGCGTTCGAGAAAACAAGAAAGGCTCGTATCTATATCCTTGACGAAATTATGCTTAAAGCAATTCCCGCTCCCCGTTCAGAGGTAAACAAGTATGCGCCCAAGATGCTCCAGACCAAAGTTCCCGTTGATAAAATACGTGAAGTCATCGGTCAGGGCGGAAAGGTCATTCAGAAAATCTCGGCTGACTGCAATGTCAAGATCGACATCAATGACGAGGGTAACGTATTTATCAGCGGTATAAACGGTAACGATGCGAAAAAGGCTCTCCAAATCGTTGACACTATCGCAAACGGTCCCGAGGTCGGAGCTATC
Organism: Ruminococcus sp.; assembly: GCA_017622925.1. Classification (GTDB taxonomy): domain Bacteria; phylum Bacillota; class Clostridia; order Oscillospirales; family Ruminococcaceae; genus Ruminococcus. The sequence goes on along the minus strand of JAGAQC010000031.1, from coordinate 6,121 downwards.
TACAGAGGCAAAGTAGTTCGCATTATGGATTTCGGCGCATTCGTTGAGATTGTCCCCGGAATGGACGGACTTGTTCATATCTCAAAGCTCGATAAGTCGAGAGTTGAAAAGGTCGAGGATATAGTTTCTATCGGCGATGAGATCGTCGTTAAGGTAACGGAGATCGACCGTCAGGGCAGGATCAACCTTTCACGCAAGGACGCTTTGGCTGAAATTGAAGCTAAACGCAACAACTAATATAAGAGACAGTTCAGACTCTAACTAACAAAAAACAACGATATTCGCTTTGAATATCGTTGTTTTTATAAAAAAGGTTATTCGGTTTTAATTTTCAGTGACCGACTTATGGGTCGCTTACTTACTGCATCTTGTATGCGTTTACCATTTTCTGAACCATACGTCCGCCGATAGAACCTGCCTCACGAGAGGTAAGGTCACCGTTGTAACCCTGCTTAAGGTTTACGCCAAGCTCTGAAGCTGACTCCATCTTGAATCTTTCAAGCGCCTCTCTGCCCTTTTCTGTCATAACACCGCTGTTGTTGCTCTTGCTGCTCATTGTTTTGTTCTCCTTAAAATTGAATTTTTGATGCCGTGATAGTATTATATCTCACTGACGTAAAAATATTTATGGAAATTTTTTTGTGATTTTGATTAGCCTCACAAAACAGATATACTCGCTACCATTGCTTTAATAGAAAGGATCTATATGGGATTATTTAATTTTTTTAAAAAGAATAAGGCGGATAATACGCCTGAAATTTCTGATCGCTCCGAAAAAAATACTTATGCAGACGAAAACTCTCCTTTAAATATGATCGCAGAAAAATTTCCGAACAGTAAAATAATCGGTAATTCTCTTTATTTCAGCGAATATAACCTTTCCGTGAAAGCGGAGATCGGCGAAATAAATAACTGCAACGGTCGCTGTTCCGTTCAAATTATCTTTATTATGACTCACCCGTACTTTGACGAAGAACTTGTGGAATCGTGCGCCGGTATAGGCAGCAGCCGCAGCGAAGCCGTAAAAATGGGTACGGTAAACTTCTGTACAAGCGTTCTAACTTTTACTCTCGGAGCGTTAAAGTGCGATGGAGATCATGAAATATCATCGGATATAATGAACAGCAAAGCGGTATTCCGTGTTCCGTGTACCCTCGGAGTTCTCTGCATGGGAGAAAAAATCATTGATAACACCGATCTATGGGAACTGCTAAAATCAGACATTTCAAGCTATCTTGGCAGAAAAAAAGCCTATTGGGTCAAGCTGTTCGCCGCATGGACAGGAAATGAACTAACGTGTGAAGCAAGAATAAACGGTATCGTTTATCCCGAATTGACGCAAAAGCTTTCGAGCCTTATCCCAAAACCGGATCATCAGATAAACTACGGAACATGCAAACAGTTTGTCCTTCTTATTCAAAAGGACGAAACATACAAGCCATGCCCATATACAAAAGATCAAGTTCAAAAACTTACATACAACGCTATAGAAAAAATGTTTTCTATTAATAGTCAGCAGAAATATGAGGAAGTTATGAGCGATATTGTGTCGTCTTGTCCCGTAAAATCATTGGGCTTTGAGCTTAGCGCATTCATTCCTGAAATTTATTGTCAATTACTACTAAACATAAAAGACGGCGATTCTATTACCGCATATAATGCTGAAACAAAAACAACCGTATCACTGAAAAAGTCTCAGCTATGCAGCTACGCATATATTGAAAACGCGGTATACCGCTACATATCCGAAAAATCTCCCTCAAAAGAGCAGAACCTGCGCGTATTATCCATAAGCTCAAGATTCAACGCCGTTAATGAAGCCGTCATGAACGGTTCAAAAATAGAGGACCTGAGTTTTACAAGTTTGATTTATACTGTTGAAAACGATTATGAAGTATGGTAAGTATAAAAGCAATGAATTGAATCATAAGACAAGTTAAAATATTATCAACAATATTGTAAGCGGTTATATAAAAATTAAATAAGGAATTTACAGCATCAATTATTTTAGACTGAAAAAGAAAGATTATAAATTCATAGGTGATTTTTTAGCTTCATATAGTAAATATAAATAATGGATATGTTCTATTCGATAACCGCTTATTCCTCGGAATTTTCATCAGCAGTTTTATGCCGTTCAAGAGGAGATTCCGTCATAGCAGCCTTTATCTGAGCGTCCGAAACGTGGGTATATATCTGAGTAGTACCGAGACTTTCGTGTCCGAGTATCTGCTGTAAAGCGCGAATATCCACTCCTCTGCGATACATGACCGTTGCAGCCGTATGGCGAAGCTTGTGGGGACTGAGTTCCCGTCCGCCGAAGCCCGCAGCGGTCATTCTTTTTTTCACTATTTCCTCTATCCAGCGGTTTGTAAGCCTTTTTCCCGAACGTCCGACAAAAATTGCATGCTCGTCGCAAGGCTTCCCCTCAAAGAATTTCTCCTTGAACACAAGGTATTCCTCTATAGCTTCAAGACATGCGCTGTTGAAAACGATACGGCGTTCCTTGCTGCCCTTTCCTCGGATGGTAACGTTCCCCTGCTTGTCAATGTCCGTATCGTTCAGACCGACAAGTTCACTAAGACGTATGCCCGAATTCAAAAACAGCACGATAATACAGTAATCACGTTCGCTGTTTTTTCCGCTTATTGAATCAAGCAGGGCGATACATTCCGTTTCAAGCATGAACTTTGGGAGCTTTTTTTCAAGCTTCGGAGCAACTAATTTATCCGTGGGATTTCGTTCTATTATCTCCAGATTAAGCTGTAAATACTTGAAAAACCTTCTTAGCGAAACTACTCTCCGCCTACGCGTCGTAGTGCCGTTTTTCCGCACTGATTTAAGATAAAGAAAATATCTCTGTAGGTCTTCATAAGTAATATTTTTAAGAAATTCCTCGTCAATATCCGTGATGTCAATATCATCTATTATCATATCCTTTGGATATTTATATTTCAAGAACTTCATATACTTAAAAAATAGCAGCATATCACGGTAATAATTGTATACCGTCTGCTCCGAAGAATTTTTTATTGTCTCCTCATGTATAATAAACGACTGTAGCTCCTTAAAGCACAGCTCCATATTTATGTTCACAGCACGCCCTCCTGATCATATGCAATTATTCTCAATTTAAATTATAACATATATATTTTTTTTATTCAAGCCGTATGTTAAAATTTATTTTTCTGAAAATCTTTCTGCGCCTGTTGCAATTCTCACTATAATATGCTATTACCAAACCAATTTCACACTGAGTACCACCGTGTCACACTGAGTCACACTAAAACTCCGATTCCATGGGGCTTTTTGGTGGTAGAAAGCCCAAAAACAGCGTAACAGCGCTGTTCTGAAAATACAAGCATTTTGAAGAATTCTGGTAGAAACTCGGTAGAAAACCAATTGGATAAAAGTTGGTAGAAACTTGGTAGAAGCCGAAAACAGCCTTAAAACGGTAGAAAGCCTGTTGACAAATCAAACTGGATAATGGACAAAAGCGGACGGTGTTTCATAACAGAAGCGCTGTCCGCTATTTTTATGCCCAAAATTGAATACCGTACATCGCTTCTCAGCAATGAGGAGCGATTTTTTATTTCAGATGAACTATGTCAAGGAGGTTTTTCTATGCCAAACCCTACAAGAATCAGCTTACCGAGGGTAAACTACAACTTCGATGCTAAGGCTTGTGTTCCGGTTCTTACCGTCATGCTCAACAAGGTCGAAAAGGATTATTCCACTGTCGATGAACTGTGTGACCACGATGAGCTGTCGAAGTTCACCCGTGATGAGATCAAAAATGCTGTATCTGAGCTGAACGGCAGAAAGTTTCTCCTGAAAGTGGATAAGCCGTATGGCTGCGTTTATGCGGTAAATAAGCTGTACATAGCGAACATGGAATTTGTGTACGGCAGATAAGCTGAGGGAGGAATGGAAATGGACAAGCATAACAGGAAAAAGAAAACCGTGGACGATACCGTCTGCGAGATACATAAATTCAGCGGTTATGCCGTTCTGAGCAACTGCTTCGTGCGGTCTACCAATCTCAGTTGGAGCGCGATTGGTCTGCTTGCAAGAGTAATGGATTTTCCCCATGAATGGAATTTCTCTAAGGCTGGACTTATTGCAATATGTCCTGACGGAGAAACTGCTATCGACACCGCTCTTTCAGAACTGAAAGAATGGGGCTATTTGGAAATCAAAACGCTTATGCCGAATGAATCATCTACCGGCAGGATACAGCCGCTTTACAGTTTCTATGAGTATTCTGCAAGGGATACTTCTATCCCGCAGTATGATTATGAACTTGAAACATTCATGGTCGAGAATGCTGTGCTGAACCGTGTCAAGAAAACTGATAACTATACTATGATCAGCAGCAAGCTCCTGCGGAACAAGGAAATTCCGAATAAGCTCCTCGGCTTTCTTCTCAAAGTGCTTTCTCTGCCTGACTACTGGCATTTCTCCATGTCGGGACTGAAAGCGATATGCAAAGAGGGCAAGACAGCGGTTCATAACGCTGTGAACAAGCTCATTGATATGGGCTACCTTGTTCGCACTCAGCTTCTCTCTAATGAGAGTATTCATAACTGCTTTGAGTATGTATACAGCTTTTTCGATGTTCCTGTCAGCAAGGAAGAAGCTGATGAGCTTGATGCAGAGACCAGACGTAAGGCGATCACGATCCGTGAAGGCGGACGGGCGAAAGCTGCTGTTTCTTCTTCAGGTGAAAAACAGAGGGTGGAAAACCCGTATCCGGACAATCCGCCTGCTGAAAGTCCGCTGTCTGAAAATCAGGGACAATATAATAACAACAATACAATACAGAAAAATCAATTACTGAGCGATAAATCCTCTATCATTCCTTCTGCGGGAATTTCACAAGTTTTCAACGGTGGAAATGTTGAAAAGAAGAATGAGGGATATAACGCAGAAGAAGTTGAGTATTACACGGAAGTCGTGAAACAGAATATCGACTACGGCTATCTCGGAGACTGGCTGACCGCTGACGGTCGGGACGGCTATGCAGAAGCAGATAATATCGTCGGCTTTATCGTTGACGAGATCTGCTCCCCTCTGCCGTACACCACACTCAGAGGTACAAGTTTCCCCAGAAGCGTGATAAAGTCCAAGATGCTCCAAGCAAATATCTACATGGTCGAGAGCGTTCTTGTAAAAATGGCTCAGGTCGATAATATCAAGGATTTCCGCAGATATTTCATCAGTTCCCTCTACAACGAGGTTCTGACATATCACTTCAACGAAGGCTGCGAAAGCCGATGGGCTGTTCAGGCTGTGGCAAGAGATTTCGGCTACGCTGTCTGACCATAAATACAGGAGGTGGTGCGTATGATTGCATCAGAAATAACGATCATCGCTGAAATATTCCCCAGGTTTACGGGCAGAGATGTACCGATCAGCGAGATCGCTAAGGCTACCGGGAAAAGTGAGCGATTTCTCAAGCGTGTTCTTCGTGAGGATATTATGCATTTCGGTGTCGCTGTAAAATCAGATAAGGGTAATCAGTACCGATATTTATGCCCTGACAAGCTCGTTTGGGAGACATTCGGTTATTTTGCCCCTATGCCTGAAAAGTCTGTGGACGTAGAAAAGGCAGTAAACGACCTATTTTACAGCTTTCACAGCGAATTTGAAGCAATCGTCATGGATATGCTTGGTGACAGGATAGACAGAAAAACGCTTAACACCATGTTTTCTTATTATGACGGGCTTCAGGAGGAATATCACAACAAGCTCCATGAGCTTTTACGGAAAGAGGTGAAAAATCATGGCTAAGACTATCGCTACGCAGTACGGTGAGTTTCTGAACTACGATAATCTTGTCAGGATCGGCGTTATCACAAATTGGGAAGATGCAGAGCCGGACGAGAATGGTATTATCACTCCCGATTATGAAATGATCGGCACTGATACCAGCGGTAATCAGATTCCTATGGGTAACTACAAGACACCCGAAGCAGCAGAAGCTGCACTCAAAAACCTCCATGACTGGCTGGGTATGGAAGCCTATGCTGTCTATGAGGTCAAGTCCGGCGGTGATGCGTAATGCCGTCGGACTATGAGAACGGTGCGAAGAAAACTATCGATATTTCGATCAAAGCGG
>JAGAQC010000030.1 GCA_017622925.1 Ruminococcus sp. | reverse complement strand
TGCGAGGTTTTCAAGTGCAAGACCGTAAGGAACTTCGTCTGTATCTATAGTTGTTGCAAAGCTGCTGCCGTCTTTTCTGGAGTGGCTGAAAGATTCTGAGGACTCAACTGCTCTTATTTCAGCAACCTCTCCAAGGTAAGGAAGAACGTACAGGGGCTTCAGACCCGCTTCTTTTCTTGCCTCGTTTACGAGGATAGCGATCTCATTTGTGAGAGCTGCTGCCTGATCTTCTGTAAACTCCTCTGCCGCGTTTGCAGGAATATAAGCTGCCATCATTGCTGCCATTATAACTGCGGAAATAAAGCTTATCATTCTCTTAACCATTTTCTTAGCACTTGTCATCATAATACACACCTCATAAACCTTTCTTCTATTTTACAAATCGTAATATGTGATTTTTATTTCTATTATTACGTTTTGTATATTTCATTTTATCTTTTTTCTTCTCGGAAGTTCTTGTTTTTCTCGTCCCTTCCATGATTCTATTATATCATTCCCCTATCGACATTTACACCCTAAAAATTCGAGTTTTGCCCTAAAAAATACGACATGTATATTCATTCGACAAAAAATAATAAAAAACGAGCCTTTTCAAGCTCGTTAATATACTTATAGTTTATTTTTTCACGATTTTTTACTATTGGATAATCACCGCCTACAACTCAAATGATTCCCTGTTATTAAATCGTTCTAATATCGGGATTCCAAAGGGACGGCGTCCCTTTGGCGGAGTCCAGAGGCAGCGCCTCTGGTGGGGTGCGGGGCAAAGCCCTGCATAGCGTTTAAGCGCTCCGCAAAGGGTGAATTTCAAAACAGTCCGCAGGGCTGTTTTGAAAGAGGGAACGCCCTGCAAGAGAGGGCGTTCACTTAATAGGAACATAATTCCTTAAGTTGTTGATAGTGATTTAGTAATTGCCGTCTGCCGTTATCGCTATACCACAGAAAACGTTGAAAAATATTCTTTCTGCATATACAAACTGTAGGGGGACGGCGCCCTCGACGTCCCGAAATCGGTAACTAAGACTGTATTGGAACTCGGGACGACAGCGTTGACATTTCAAAGAAAATCGTTTGTATTATTTACTATATTTTAAGCGTTATAAAACAAAAAATTATATATATTTCTGAAAATCGCAAATACCTCTTGATTTTATAGAAAAAGGTGGTAAAATATAATTAGCACTCATAAACTAAGAGTGCTAAGGGCGGCGAGTCGCCGCAGACATTGCCGACCGTGTTCTTATGTACGGGATATGCGTCCCCGTAGCCGCAAGGCTCAGGGAAAACGTAATATCAGGTGTGCGAGCCGCCGACCGTCTAAACAAATTCAAAAAGCATCAACAAAGGCAGCAATGCCCTAAACCAAACAGAAGCAATATTGCTTTTGAATAAAAATCAGGAGGTAATTTTATGAACATCAAACCCTTACAGGACAGAGTAGTTGTTAAAATGGCTGAGGCTGAGGAAACTACCAAAAGCGGTATCATTCTCTCCGGCTCGGCTAAAGAAAAGCCCGAGATCGCGATAGTTGTCGAGGTAGGTCCGGGAACTTCCGAAGTAACTATGGAGGTCAAGAAGAATGATAAGGTCCTTATCTCCAAATACTCGGGAACAAATGTAAAGCTTGACGGCGAGGAATACATCATCGTCCGCATGGAGGACATTCTTGCGGTAGTGGACTGAGTTCAGCAAGGAAAACAAATTCCGAATAATTTATATAAAGGAGTAATCAGAAATGGCTAAAGATATTAAATACGGCGAGGACGCAAGAAAATCACTTCAGGCAGGTATTGACAAGCTTGCCGATACAGTAAGGATAACAATGGGACCCAAGGGCAGAAACGTTGTTCTTGACAGAAAATTCGGCGCGCCCCTCATCACTAACGACGGCGTTACGATCGCAAAGGACATCGAGCTTGACGACGCTTTCGAGAACATGGGCGCACAGCTCGTTAAGGAAGTTGCCACAAAGACAAACGACGCGGCAGGCGACGGTACTACAACAGCTACCCTCCTTGCTCAGACTATCGTTCGCGAGGGTATGAAGAATATTGCCGCAGGCGCAAACCCGATGGTTCTCAAAAAGGGTATCGCTAAGGCAGTTGACGCAGCCGTAAAGTCTATCGTTGACAACTCAAAGTCCGTTGAGGGTACTGAGGATATTGCAAGAGTAGGTACTGTTTCGTCCGCTGACGAGGCTGTCGGCAAGCTCATTGCAGAGGCTATGGAAAAGGTAACGGCAGACGGCGTTATCACTATCGAGGAAAGCAAGACCGCCGATACCTACAGCGAGGTAGTCGAGGGTATGCAGTTCGACCGCGGCTACATCTCCCCCTACATGGTAACGGATACGGATAAAATGGAAGCCGTTTACGACGACGCTTTCGTTCTTATTACAGATAAGAAGATCTCCTCGATTCAGGAAATTCTCCCCCTCCTCGAGCAGATCGTTAAAATGGGCAAGAAGCTCGTTATCATCGCCGAGGACGTTGAGGGCGAGGCTCTTACAACTATCATTCTCAACAACCTCAGAGGAACTTTCAAGGTTGCGGCTGTAAAAGCTCCCGGCTTCGGCGACAGACGTAAGGAAATGCTCAAAGACATCGCAGTTCTTACAGGCGGCGAGGTAATCACAAGCGAACTCGGTCTTGAACTGAGCGAAACTACTGTTGAACAGCTCGGTATGGCTAAGCAGATAGTTATCCAGAAGGAGAACACTATCATCGTTGACGGCGCAGGCGACAAGGACGCTATCAAGTCCAGAGTTGCTCAGATACGCGCTTCTATAGAGACTACAACTTCCGATTTCGACCGTGAAAAGCTTCAGGAAAGACTTGCTAAGCTTGCAGGCGGCGTTGCCGTTATCAAGGTCGGCGCAGCTACAGAGATCGAAATGAAAGAAAAGAAGCTCCGTATCGAGGACGCTCTTGCTGCTACAAAGGCTGCTGTTGAGGAGGGTATCGTTGCAGGCGGCGGTACTGCTTATATCAACGCTATCCCCACAGTTGAAAAAATGCTCCCCACTCTTGACGGCGACGAAAAAACAGGCGCAAAGATCATTCTTAAAGCTCTTGAAGCTCCCGTTCGTCAGATCGCAGAAAACGCAGGTCTTGAGGGCAGCGTTATCGTTGACAAGATCAGACGTTCACGCAAGGCAGGCTACGGCTTTGACGCATACAACGAGGTTTACACGGATATGATCCCTGCCGGTATCGTTGATCCTACTAAGGTAACTCGTTCCGCGCTCCAGAACGCCGCTTCCGTTGCCGCTATGGTACTCACTACAGAGAGCCTTGTTGCCGATCTCCCCGAGGAGAACCCTGCTCCCGCTATGCCCGCAGGCGGTATGGGCGGTATGTATTAAGCAGCGTGTCGCTGCACCCTGTGTCACGTGACCGCTCGCAAACTCGCTAATGTTTTTAAACTCAAATTTTTTCCGCGACTGTTGAAATTTCGAGCATAATATAAGCGGCGTGGCGGCGACCCCATTACAGCACACATTTTATAAAACAACGGCGAACCCGATTTATGGGTTCGCCGTTTGTTTATATATTGACATTTTCTCATAAAATATTGCACCTGTTTTTTTGACATAAAAACAGACAGTTTAAACAGATATTTCTTGTTGTCCAAAAATTTATCAATTCATAATCTTCTTTTTCCGATAAACTATCCAAACATTCCTCATCTTCCTTATTAAGGTCAAATGATTTTCCGCAGTTCTCGCAGCTCATAAAATATACGCCCTTTTCATAATTATCCATTGCATTTATCGCACATTTTCCGCAGAGCTTTTTTCTAAAATTTGAATAAGCCATAATATATTCGTCCGCAAATTCTCTTTTTGCTTCTTCTTCGGAAAAAACTTTTCCGCAGCATTCACACTTCTGCATATCATTATCTCTCTTTTATAAACAGCATTTTTGATGTTATAATAATTATAACATCATTTTAGCCGTTTGTCAACACATCATTTATGTTGTAAACTGAAATTACACTACCTACAGCTTAAGCAACATTCCCCCAATTAAGCTGTGGACAGCGAATATATGATCAGGAATGGTGTTATTTTATGCAGAATAACTTATGTCTTTATCCAAACTTAATTAAAGCCCGAAAAAACGTATGCACCCAGTATGAGCTTGCCGATCTCATCGGCATATCTCAGCAGGAAATAAGCCGATACGAGCGCGGTATAACCAAAGCTCCCATAAACTATATAAAAGATGTTGCAGAGATATGCAATGTCAGCGTTGATTATATTCTCGGACTTTCCAGAGATACATCTGATATGCTGTCACAGGAGCATTTCAAACTGCTGGAGCTTTTCGATAAGCTTAGTCCCGAAAACAAAATAAAGCTTATCGAAAGAGCCGAAGCTCTGCTCGATATTCAGAATACAAACGGCGGCTAAACACGCCGATAACACAGAAAAGTGTTTTTAATTAGATATCATAACACATGATTACAGAAAAGTCAACACAAAATTGTGCTGTATGATAAAATAATAAAAACACAATTTTGAGGTGGACCGTATGAAAAACTATGAAAGAGTGCGGAATCTGCGTGAAGATTCGGACTATACCCAGAAGCAGACTGCCGAAAAGCTTTTTTTGCATCTTACTCAATATCGGCGTTATGAATGCGGCGAAAGCGAGATTCCGTTAAATATAGCGATAAATATTGCAAAGCTTTACGGCGTTTCCCTCGATTACCTCGCAGGCTTATCCGATGTCAAAAAAGTTATGAACAAGTCGTCTTTGAGCGATACGGAAACAGAGCTTATTGAAAAGTTCCGAAAGCTCAGCCGAACAGCTCAGGGCAGACTGCTCGAAAGAGCAGACGTTCTGCTTGATAAACTAAATTAGGGCGGCGTGGCGGCGAACCCGATTTATGGGTTCGCCGTTTGTTTATATATTGATTTTTTCGTATGATTTTAGTAGACAGGTTGATTTTGTAGGGGACGGCGCCCACGACGTCCCGCGTTCAAAACATTCTCAGTCTCCGATTTCGGGACGTCGAGGGCGCCGTCCCCTACAATTTTTATTTGCGGAAATTTTTCCACACCTGTTGCAATTTGTACAATAATATGCTATAATTTATATAAATCTTATAAAAAGGAGTTAAACGCAATGAAACACCATCTGAAAAGGCTGCTCTCAGCGGTATCGGCGGTATCAGCAGCCGCCGCCTCTCTTAACATTCTTACCGCTTCGGCGGACGTTATCCCCAACCCCGTAATAAGCCGTAACTGTCCCGTATACTCGGGTACGGCAGGTCAGCCCACGGCGGCAAACGACGAACATTATTTCTCGTTCTGCTTTATGACTGCCCCCGATTACCTTGCCTACGACCTTTCAGCCGTTCCCGAAGCAGAACGCAAACAGGTCGCCGCAGTTTGGTACAACACAAGCTCCTACGACTATATAGGCAATTACAAAAACCGCAACATGGAACCCTCCGACTACACTATAGAAGTCAATGCAGCTCCCGGCGGCGAATATCCGTCCGACGGCTGGGAGGTCGTTGAGACCGTGGAGGGCAACACGCTCAGTTCCCGTCAGCACATCGTAAATATGGAGGGCTACAACTGGATACGCCTTAATATTTCAAAGGCGGACGATTCCGAGGGAAAACAGGCAAGCATTAATTTTGATATTCACAACGTTTCCGAGGGAGTGTCCGACAGTTGGCTGTTTCTCGGCGACTCCATTACGGCAGGCGGCATGAACAACTGCTACGGCACAGGCTTCGCAACTCACATCAACACCATTGACAGCCGCTACTTCCCGATACAGGAAAACGGCGGAATAGGCGGTATACGCAGTATTGACGGCAAGGAAAACATCGACCGCTGGCTTTCAGTTTCCCCTGCAAAATACGTCAGCATCGCCTACGGTACAAACGATTGCTGGGGCAATCCAAACGCCGCCGACGCCTACTACGAAAACACCAAATACATGATAGACGCTGTTTTAGCGGCGGATAAAGTCCCCGTACTGCCGAAAATACCTGCTTCGACAAATAAGGACGTTGCGGACAACGTGCCTATCTACAATGCGGTCATCGACCGTCTTTACGATGAATACGGCGATAAGCTCGTAAAAGGTCCTGACTTTGAAGCTTACTTCACGGCGAACCCCGATCACCTCAGCGGCGACGGCGTTCACCCCTCGGACGTTGGCTATGCGGCAATGCGCGAGGAGTGGGCAAAGCTTATGTACGAAAGCGTGTATAAGAGCGATACTCCGAAGCCTACGGAAGTTACTACAGAAATTCAGACCGAACCCACTACAGGCGATACGCCCGTAGTTACCTACGGCGACGCAAACTGCGACGGAGATGTAACGATAGCGGATTCAACGGCTATTTTGCAAGCTCTCGGCAATCCCGACAAGTACGGACTTTCCGAACAGGGCGCAAAAAACGCCGACTGCTGCAACATAGGCGACGGAGTTCTCCCCTCGGACGCTCTTGCAATTCAGAAGCTCGACGCTAAAGTGATAACAAAACTGCCCGAGATAATCAAATAAATGCTAAACAGCGGACTTGAATTTTTAAGTCCGCTGTTTTTTCCCCCTTTACATTTCTCGGGAAATATGTTAAAATATACTTAACACATAAATAAGACTGATAAGGAGAAATAAAATGGACGAAATAATAAATCCCGACGAGCATAGCGCAGAGGTCGCTGCGCTTCAGCATGAGATATATCGGCTCAACCGTGAGCTTGACCAAAAAAATTCGGAGATAATAAAAACTCTTACCGCCGACAAGGACTCCCCCTTTGAAAATCCCACGGACTACAAAGATTATAGCGGAAGCTACGCAAACGTTCAGCCGCGGCTCGGCGAACCCGGCTATAAGCTCCCCTTAGACCCCGACCCTCCCGAACGGCGGAATCTCCGCAGATTTTACTCGATCGGCGGCTGGTGCATGATATTCCAGTTCGGCTTGTCTTTTTTGGCTTCCGTGGGATTAGTGAACGCTATTCAGCTTATAATGCGTTTTCTCCACCCCGAAACGGACGGTTTAGCGCTGTATAACTACCTGTACGGCTCGTCTGTGTTGGTTGCGCTGAATATGGTGATATACCTGATATGCAACGTGACCTTTACCTTTGTCGGCATGAAATGGTCGGGCTTTAAAAACATGAGCCTGATACGAACGAGAGATTATTCCTTCGGCAAAGCGGTGCAATACTGCTTCATTGCCCTGTTTATATGGACGGTCTCGGTGTACTCGGGTACGTTCGTGGAAACGGTGCTGAACAAATTCGACCTTACAAGCGTAACAAATCAGGACGGTCTCGGGGAGTCGCCTTTGGGTCTTGCCCTCGGTACTATGTACACCTGCATCATCGCCCCTATTACCGAGGAAATGCTGTTCAGGGGAATGCTGCTTAAAGTCTTTTCAAAGGCGAACCAAAGATTTGCGATATTTGCTTCGGCGTTTTTCTTCGGACTGGCGCACGGCAATATCCCGCAGTTCATACTGGCGTTTCTTTTGGGTATTTTCATGGCGCATATCACTATGCGGCACAATTCGATAATCCCCTCGATAACGGTCCACATATTCATAAACAGCTTTTCAACGATTTTCAGCTCTTTCTCCGATAAGGGTCATCTGGCGGCGTACCTTGCAACGATCTTTCTTTTTGCGGCGTCTATTTTCGGAATGGTAATGCTCTTTATATTTCGTTCGGACGGAAATTTACTGCCGTCCCCCACTCCGTATCAGAGCCGCCGTGGAGCTTCGACTGCTCTTTCCTCCCTGCCGTTCTGTACTGCGGCAGCCATGCAGATCGTTTACATGGCGTACAAATTGTTCACTTGATTTATTTTTTTGGATTCCTGCCGTCATTGGACTGTCAGAAAATTTCAAAAAAATTTAAAATAGATATTGACAAATCCATAAAATTGTGTTATAATATCATTAAAGATAATATATGTTATCTTTAAAAAGTGGGTGTTTGTTCAGCCCTATAAATGACGGTTTTAAAAAGTGGGTGTTTGTTCAGCCCTATAAATGACGGTTTTATAAAGGAAAAAAGACTGTTGTACTACAGTCTTTTTTATATAATATAATTAATAAGCACCCTGAATCGGGTGCTTTCGTTTTTGCTTTTTATTCAATCACTATCCACAACTTAAGTGGATATTGTTTTTCTGCATTTCTTGCCTGAGAGGTAACTTTTTGGAGCCTATATCGTAAATTCTCCTGCATAAAGCCATAAAAATATGGATTCGGATTTATATAGCAGGCTTTATGCAGGATAATTTACGACAACAGAGATTCCAAAGGGGTCACCCCTTTGGCAGGGGGTGTGGGGGACAGAGTCCCCCACTTAAGTTGTAGACAGTGTTTATTCAATACCAGCCTGCTGTTTTGCGGCAGTAAGGGTATTTTTCATAAGCATAGCGATAGTCATAGGACCTACGCCGCCGGGAACAGGCGTTATCCAACCGGCAGCCTTTTCGGCTGTCTCAAAATCAACATCGCCGCAAAGCTTACCGTTCTCGTCCCTGTCCATGCCGACGTCAATAACGACTGCGCCCTCTTTTATCATATCGCCTGTAATGAATTTAGCTCGTCCTATGGCGACAACCAGTATATCGGCGGAAAGACATATCTCCTTGAGATTTTTCGTTTTGGAGTGGCATATAGTCACCGTGCCGTTTTTCTGCAAAAGCAGCATAGCCTGCGGCTTACCCACGATGTTTGAACGTCCGATAACAACGCACTGCTTACCCGTTATGTCAACACCTGTGCTTTCGATAAGTCTCATAACGCCGGCAGGAGTACACGGCAGGAAAGAATATTCTCCTATCATTATCTTGCCAACGTTTACGGGGTGGAACGCGTCAACGTCCTTATCGGGAGATATAGCGTTTATAACTGCCTTTTCGTCAATGTGCTTAGGCAGGGGGAGCTGAACAAGTATTCCGTTCACCCTGTCGTCACGATTCAGAACGTTCACAAGGTCAAGAAGCTGCTCCTGAGTAGTATTTTCGTCCAAAGCGTACTCGAACGACTGAAATCCGACCGCCTCGCATGCTTTTTTCTTATTGTTTACGTAAACTCTCGAAGCGGAGTCGTTTCCAACGATAACCACCGCAAGTCCCACTTTAAGACCGTTTTCCTCTTTGAGTTTAGCAGCTTCGGCAGCTACCTCCGCTTTTACGGCTGCGGAAACTGCCTTTCCGTCAATGATCTGCGCCATTTTAATTTTCCTCCTTTGTTTCGTCAGCCGAGGTCTCGTCCTCAGCCTCGTCGGTATCATCTTCTACCTTGTCGTCCTCGTCAACAATATCATCATCGTTGTCATCTTCCTCGTCGTCAAGTATTCCTATTTCATCGTCCTCGTCCGAATGATATGCGTCTACGCCCTTCATGCCCATGCTCTTTCTTCTCGATTCCTCGATAAGAAGCCGTGATTCCTCCGTTGAAGCGTACAGCACAAAGCTTTCGGGGTCTCTCTTAACCTTGAATCCGATAACTATCTGGAGTATCACGGAGACAATGAAAATAACCGCCGACACAAGCTGCGATATGCGTATGCTGCCGACCATAAGGCTGTCCGTGCGAAGTCCCTCGACTACAAATCTTTCCGCTCCGTACCACGCCATGTACATAAGTATAAGCTGTCCGTCATATTTTCTTCTTTTAGACCAGAACGCAAGCAGCGCAAATCCGAGCAGACACCATACGGATTCGTAGAAGAAACAGGGGTGAACGGGTTTTTCCCACATCATTTCAAGTCCGTTTTCGTACATACTGCCGCCTATCTGCATGCTGTCATTTATAAAATGCTGTATTCTGCCGCCTGTCATGCCGAGAACGAAGTCGGTATTTGTGCCGAACGCCTCCTGATTTACGAAATTTCCCCAGCGTCCGACGCCCTGACCGATAAGCAGACCGATACCGGCAATATCGAGCATGGGCAATATTTTAAGCTTTCGTATTTTGCAGATTATCAGCCCGACCGTCAATGCGCCGATAATTCCGCCGTATATGGCAAGTCCGCCGTTTCTGATGTTCACAACGGCAAGAAGCGTATCCTTGAAGCTGTCTTTTTTATAGTCCTCCCAGCTTGTAAGCACGAAATACAGCCTTGCTCCGACAACTCCGCCGATAATGCCGCCAAGCACCGCGTCTATCGCGCGGTCGGAGTCTATGCCGAACCTTTTCATTCTCGGGAAACAATACAGCACCGCAAGGGCAAGTCCCAAAGCGATAATAATACCGTACCATTGTATCCTGACGCTGCCGATAGTAAAGGCGGTCGGGTCAATATGGAACTCCCAGCCAAGCTTCGGAAACCGTATTTCGGTATAATCGCTTATCATTTCTGTCTGATTCAATTATTTTACCGTCCTTTCTGCTGTTTTTCGTCAACTTAAGCGAGGAACACTGTCCCCAAATATCATTAATTCAAGAAATTTTGTCTCTGCTAAGGGAACGCCCTCTCTTGCAGGGCGCTGCCTCTGGACTCCGCCAAAGGGACACCGTCCCTTTGGAATCCCAATATTAGTTCACCTAAGTTGACATATGACATATTATATTTTTTCAATTACGGACAAAACGATCTTATCCTCCGTAAGCTCGTTTCTGATAAATTCCAAAGCGTCTGCTGAGGTCAGCTCCGAAACTATATCAACGGGGTCAAAAGGCTTGCAGCCTGCCATATGAGCGTTTATCATAATGCTTGCAAAAGCGGTCACGTTGTTGAGCTGCCGCACATATCCTCCGTAGAGAGCCTTTTTTATCCTGCTGAACACACGTTCGTCAATGCCCTCCGCAAGAATACGTCTTACCTCGGCGGCAACAGCGTCCCTCACCTTTTCGGGCGACTCGGATTCGCCGCTGAAAATAGCCGAGAAAAAGCCGTCCCCTGCGAATATCTCTCCGCCGAACGTGTTGTTGATGATGCCCTCCGACAAAAGCTTCAAATACATATCGGAGGACGCGTCGCTGATGTACGACATCGCAAGCGTGGCGGTCATTTCCTTTTTAAAGAAATTCTCCTTGCATGGAGCGCACTTGTAGCCCATCTGGAAAATAGATGCTCCCACGGGCTGTTTTTCACGAATTTCCGCCTGAACTATATCTGCAGGTTCATCGGGGAAAACAGTTTCAAGTCCCTTGTCCGCACATGGGCGCAGCATTTCGTCGCAGATAGCAAGAACTTCGTCCACGCTGATATTTCCTGCAATGGAAAGCGTCATATTGTTAAGGTTGTAGAACGTATCATAGCACTTATAGAGCAGGTCGGCGTCTATCTTTGCGATGCTTTCCTCCGTTCCTGCAATATCTATCTGCACGGGGTGAGCGTGATACATACATCTGAGCATGTTAAAAAGCACACGCCACTCGGGATTATCGTTCGTCATGCGTATCTCCTGACCGATAATTCCCTGCTCCTTATCCACATTTTCTTTGGTGAAGTACGGCTTCTGAACGAAGTCAAGGAGAATACGCAGATTTTCCGTGTAATTTTTCGTGCAGGAGAAAAGATAGCATGTCTTATCGAACGAAGTATACGCATTGCACTGTGCGCCCGTCCGCGCGAAAAGCTCGAAAACTCCGCAGTCCTCGTTCTCGAACAGCTTATGCTCCAAAAAATGCGCGATACCGTTGGGAACTTCGGTGTATTCCTTGTCTGCGGCAAGCTTGAAGGTCGTGTTTATAGAGCCGTATTTCGTTCCGAAAAGAGCGTATACCGAGCTGAATCCGGGCATTTCCCGTATCAGGATATCAAGTCCGCTTTTGTGTTTTACATAAACGCAGGTATCTCCCGTGCGTTTGCATGTGATTATCTCCCTTGTACTCATTATTCAGCCTCCTTGTTGAGCATGCGGTATGTGCTGTCGAGCTTGACCGTTTTAGCCGCTTCAACTATACGTTCCTTGGTAACGGCAAAAAGCTCCTCCATATGCTCGATCGGAGTGATATACCTGTTTTTGCAGATACAGTCGAAGTACCACGAAACGTATGAGCCGGGAGTGTCGCCGAATGAGCTGTAGGAGTTTTCAAGGGCAAGAAGTGCGCTTTGCAGCTCCTCGTCGGTAATATTGCCGTTTTTTATCTCGTCGAGCTGACGTATTATCTCAGCCTCAGCCTTTTCGATGTTTGCCTTTTCCACGCCGCAGTCTACCACAACGGTATTTTTAAATTCGTTCATGCGGCAGGCGCAGTAATAACAAAGACTGAGCTTTTCACGGACGTTCATAAAGAGCTTGGAAACGGGAGTTCCACCCAAAATAATGCACATAAGGTGCATGGCATCGGTATCGCTGCTGTCATATTTGAAGTTAAGGGCTATTTTCGCCTGCCTTACGTCAAATTCCTCCGTAAGAAGCTCGGGCGAAGATTTAAGCGGACTGGGCGCATAAAAGCTGTACGCCTTGGAATGCCTTGCAACACGGGCGAACCTCTCACGGAAAAGCTCCGCAACTCTCGGGTCGTCGTCGGGCGAAACGTACATTATCTCGATCTGAGCCGTTTCCATAAGCCGTTTGTACGCTTCCCTTGCCGAATCGGGAGTTACCGCTTCGGCGGATTCCCTTGTGCCGCAGCTTGAATTTTCCGCAGGCTCGCCTTTAAAGGCTATACTGCGCGCCTTTCTTAGTGTATATTCTCTTTTGTCGTTAAATTCCGCGTCAATGCAGTCGAGAATATTCTTTTTGCTGAGCTTGAAAATATCCTCGTCAAAGAGAGGTTCAAACAGGCAGTCCGTGATTATTTCAAGCATTTTTTCCGTAATATCCTCGCCCTCTATGGCAAATCGGTTTGAAAGCCATGAACCCGAGAGCGTAAGGAACTGCATATCTCCTCTCCTGTTTGCATAGGAATCGAGATGCGCGCCGTAAAGCTCGGAAAGCTGCTCGTTCATAGCCGCTATCGTTCTGATACGCGAATTGACCGTTGACGTTATGCTGTTTGCCACGGCATAATCTGAAACGGTTTCCTTGTTCATTTCCGTTATCATATAGACACAGAGAAAACAGGTATTGAATTTTTTGTCGGCAAAGGAGGTAAACCCTATATTTTCGCCGAGTTCGGTTCTTTTATGATCCATTTAAACGCTGCACTCCTAATTTTAAAGTTACACTATGTATTATAACATATAGGGACGAAAATTACCATATATTTTTGATATTTTAAATTTTTTTAACAAAAACAGCACAGTAATCTAATATTGGGATTCCAAAGGGACGGTGTCCCTTTGGCAGAGTCCAGAGGCAGCGCCTCTGGTAGGGTGTGGGACAAAGTCCCACAAAAGCGTTAAGCGCTCCGCAAAGGGTGAATTTTCAAACAGTCCGAAGGAGTGTTTGAAAAGAGGGAACGCCCTGCAAGAGAGGGCGTTCCCTATGTAGCGACACGGTGTTGCTTTTAATGTTCAGAAAAAAGCTTTTTAAAATCAGACGGCGTACAATGCTTTATATCCTTAAATATCCTGTTAAAAGTGGTAAGACTCTTGAACCCTGCCTGCATAGCCACGTCCGTAATACTAAGCTCGGGACATAGCAGAAGATGCTCCGCCGCTTTAGTCCGCCGAGCATTTATATACTGCAAATAGGACATGGAATTATACTGCTTGAATATCCTCGAAAAATGGTACTTGCTGTAGCCTGCCACGTCCGCAAGCTGATCGAGCGAAATATCGTACATGTAGTTTGCGTCGATATATTTCATGACAAGATTGAATTTTTCGCTGTACTCGTCAAGCTTCGCATCGTCGCAGTCAAGAAGATTTTTATTCCGTTCAAGCTGAAACTCCCTGACCGCAGTAAGAAGATTCACCAAAGCAATGTATATCTTCACATCCGCAAGCTCGTCTTTCTTTTCGTTCAGAGAATAAATGTCAAGAAGCGTCTTTTTCGCAAGGCTGTGAAGCTCCTTGTCAAGAGCTTTATTTATAACGATCGGTGAGGAAAGTCCCCGCATGACTGTCTCAATAGCCGAAACTCCGATCAGTACGCTGTTATCGCATTGAAGTATGAGCCTGTGTCCCGGAACTGCCGGCATTCTATGAAGCTCGCCGGGCGGAATTATCAGCACATCGTGAACGGGAATGTCGTACTCCGTTTCTCCTGCGTATACTATGTAATGATTTTCCAAAGGCATAAGCAGTTCCACAGCGTCATGCCAATGAACGGGATACGCTTCGTTATCATGGTTATCGTGAAGCAGGAACGACCGCTTGCTGTCGTATTCAACAGTTTCAAAATCGCCCGAAAGATGCTTTATCATAATGCGATCCTTTCTGAAAGACTGAGAATTTTAATGTTTTTGTTAATTAATGTTGTTCGGTCTTATTTCCCGACCGTCTATCTTTTATTATACACGATTGAGACTTATTTGTAAATAGAAATAAGAAAAATTTATGCAACCTATACAAACGGCGACCGCTCGTTTTGGTTAAAAGCAATTGCTGTAAGACACCCTCTTAAATTATTACAAATTGTTACAATTATAGAAAGCCCTTGAAATTTGTGACAATTACGTGTAAAATAGAATATAGATATATTTATTTTTAATAGTGTATAAAGGCAACCTCTAAAAACCTCTTTTGACAAAAATCAGCTATGCACGGCATATGCTGCGTCAAGCACCCTCGGAGGGCGACAAGCCCGCCGTCGGGCACTTTTCTTGCCTCTGCCGCACCTATCTGATTTTTGCTTTATCAAACAGGTTTTTAGAGATTGCCTAAATTGTGTAGACTTATCCGCATAGATATAAAAAGCGGACAAAAGAATAAGATCGTTTTAAAAACGATCCTGATGACAAAGGGTGGTAAAATGGTTTTCAGCAGCTTGGAGTTTATATTTTTATTTCTCCCTGCATTCCTGTTGATTTACGGATGTATTCCGACAAAATACAAAAATGCGGTTATTTTTATCGGCAGTGTTTTCTTCTACAGCATGGGCTTTTCCGACTTGGGCAAAGAAAAAAGATTCCTGTACACGTCGCTTTTCCTGCTTACCGTGCTGTTCAACTTCATTATCGGCGAGTTTATTTCCAATTTCCGAAAAGCCTCGAAAGTATGGCTTATTATCGGCATCGTGTTCAACTTTTGGTGGCTTTTGTTCTTCAAATATACGGGCTTTGCCGTTGAAAATATAAACGGTCTTTTCGGAGCGGACTTTACAGTTAAAAATATTATTCTTCCTATCGGTATCAGCTTCTATACTTTCCAGAACGTTTCGTACATAATCGACGTTTACAGGAAAAAGGCAGAATCGGAGGAAAGTTTTATAAATTACGGCGCATATATCAGCATGTTCCCTCAGCTTATCGCAGGTCCTATAGTTACATACAACACGGTGGCGGAACAACTGAAAAACCGTACCCACAACATCAAAAAGGTCGAAAACGGCTTAAAGACCTTTACTATCGGTCTCGGCTACAAGGTACTCATCGCAAATCAGCTCGGCGGACTTTGGAGCGACCTCCAAATGATAGGCTACGAAAGCATCTCCACGCCCCTTGCATGGATGGGTATAATCGCTTTTTCGTTTCAGCTTTATTTCGACTTTATGGGTTATTCATTCATGGCTATGGGTCTCGGCGAGATCATGGGCTTCACTATCCCGAAAAACTTCGATTATCCCTATCTTTCCGTTACCATGACGGAGTTTTGGCGGCGTTGGCACATCACCCTCGGCACTTGGTTCAGAGAGTATATCTATATACCCCTCGGCGGAAACCGCAAGGGTACGGCTAAACTTATACGCAATTCCTTTATAGTATGGCTTTTCACGGGACTTTGGCACGGCGCAAGCTGGAATTTCGTTCTGTGGGGACTTGTTCTTTTCGGACTTATCATGCTCGAAAAATTCGTTATCGGCGATTTCCTCAATAAATACCGCATTGTCGGTCATCTTTATATGATACTTATAATCCCGTTGACATGGCTGCTTTTCGCCATTACGGATTTCGGCGAACTCGGACTGTATTTCGGCAGACTTTTCGGCTCTGCTCCCGACAGCGATATAATCGTCAACGGAAAGGATTACGTGAAATACTGGGGAATTTACGGTAAATTCTTCATTGCGGGTCTGATATTCTCAACGAGAATACCCGAGCTTATATATAAAAAGATCAAAAGCTCGCCTTTCTGCGCGATACTGCTGTTAGCCGTGTTCTGGGCTTCGGTTTACTGCATGTACAAGGGCATGAACGACCCGTTCCTGTATTTCAGATTCTGATTTGTTTTCATTCACGGGAATCAGTTTTTAAAGTTTTTACGGGAAACTTATGCAGGGGGACTCTGTCCCCCTGACCCCCTGCCAAAGGGGTGACCCCTTTGGAATCTCTGTTGTCGTGAATTGGACTGTAGCGATCCCCGAATCAGCAATATGCTGTTAGTCTCCATGATCGCCACAATCCAATTCACGAAAATGGACACCAAGAGATAACTCTTTAACAGAAGATAAAGTGTAACAATATCCTCTGTATAAATTTACCGTAAACCTTAAAACTGATTCCCAAGTATCAAAACAAATTAAAAAAATGTGTAAACAAAACAGCGGAATAACCTTTTGCTTCAACATTCCGCAGAGAGCAAAGGAGACAAATTAGTACAATGAAAAAATTTAAGCAAAACACCTACACCTGTCTGTTACTGGTGACCTGTTTCGTGGCTTCTCCTTTCATATTCCACAGAATATGGAAAACAAGCTCCGAGGCTAAGAAAAAAGTCGATATTCCGCCGCCGTCCATAGGAACTTCGGAAACTGTCCCCGACGAAACTCCCTCCGACGTACCGAACGACGAATCGGCAGCACAGCCAACTCCCGACGGTACGCCGATCGAACCGTCTTTAGCTCCGCCGACTCCCACAGTCGCCGCCGAACCCGTGTATTCCTTTGTGCCAAGCGATGCGTCCTACTTTGACGACGCCCTGTTTATCGGCGATTCAAGGACGGTCGGCATACAGGAGTACGGAACGCTCACAAACGCCGATTACTTCTGCTCCGTAGGAATGATGTCCTGCAAGATAGACGAGGAATACATAAACGGTATGAATTTCGACCAGCTTATAGATTCAAAGCAGTACGGCAAGATATATCTTATGCTCGGCATAAACGAGGTCGGCAACGATTTTCAGTACACGCTCACTCAGTACAGGGCGGTCGTTGAACGTCTGAAAGCTCATCAGCCGAACGCTATCATTTACATTCAGGGCAACCTCCACGTTTCTGCGTCTGCGGAGACAAGCGTTATCAGCAACGAGAACATCAACTACCTTAACAGCCTTATCGCAGGTCTTGCGGACAACAAAAAAGTGTTTTACATTGATATAAACGAGGTTTACGACGATGAATACGGCTATCTGACAGAAGCCTACACTTCCGACGGCGTTCACCCTCTTGCTATGTACTACAAGCAGTGGTGCGACTGGCTCTGCACGAAAACTATCAGCACTGAGCCGCCTGCTCCCGTTGCGGACGTTGTTTTTACTCCTCCCGAACCAACCACAACACCATAAATTAAAGCGGTCAATTTAATGACCGCTTTTGAATTTTATGATGATTTGGCTTCTTTTTTGATATGACTTTCGTTTTCTTGTTTCTCGATAAGCTGTTCGAGAAATTGTTCCAAACGCCCCTTGTTACGCTCGCTGAGGGAATCGAACTTTTCCGCAATATCGAGCTGTTCCTTGCTTAGACGGATATTTCCCGTACCGTGCTTGAAATTGGTTCTGCCTGCAACATAGTCAAGGCTGACGTTGTAGAAGTCGGCAAGAGTAACGGCAAAATCAAGAGGAACGGTGTGCTTGCCCTGTTCGTAGTTGGTGTACGTTGTTTTGTGCATATACAATTTTCTGCACAAAGCCTCCTGAGTGAGGTCGCTGTCCTCTCTCAGATCGCGGATCCTTTGATAATATTGCATAATAAATTACGCTCCTTTTCGTTGTATTTTAACAAGATTATACCACAAATCATGTTTTAGTATTGACAAATTACAACATTCGTGGTACAATGTAAATACAGTACAACGTTTGTTGTATTTGGTTTTATTATTTACAAAGGGGCGGTCAATATGAAAATGAAAAAAATAATCGCAGGCATGACGGCTTTTCTGCTCGTTTGCGGCGCAGTACCCGTTGCTGAATTTACAGGCATAAACTTCGGACATTCGCTCTCTGCTTTGGCGGCGGAAGCGGCTGTTGTTGAAAGCGGCGTGACCGCTGACGGCTTTGTATATGACGTTCACGGAACAAAGGAATGGGACGAAGAAATAGAGGACTATGTAACTCTTACGCGTGACTTCGTTGCCATTACAGGATATGACGGAAATAAAACGAATTTAACTGTTCCCTCTAAAATAGACGGTATAATTGTTACTATGATAGGAGAAAGTGCGTTCAATGGGAACAATAGACTTACTGCCATAACATTACCTGAAACAATAACATCAATTGGTGATTCGGCTTTTCATAGTTGCTCCGCTCTTGTTTCTATTGACATTCCTGATAGCGTAACTTCTATTGACAGTTGGGCTTTTTACGATTGTTCATCTCTTACAAAATTGACACTTTCAAATAGCTTAACCTCAATAAATGAATTTTCTTTTGCAAATTGCAACAAACTGACTTCGGTTGACATTCCGAAAAATGTTATGGTTATTCAAGATTATGCTTTTTCTTCATGTTCCTCTATTACGAAACTGACAATCTCTGACAATGTTATGACTATAAAAGAATCAGCTTTTGAGGGTTGTAGCGGACTGACATCTGTTGTACTCCCTTCAAAATTAACAAGTATTGCGCCCCGTTGTTTTGCTGGATGTACTGGTATAAGAAAAATCACCATTCCCGACGAAGTTACGGTTATTGGAGAATCTGCATTTGATGGATGTACTTCCTTAAACAATGTTGATTTTCCAAGTTCATTGTCCGTTATTGAGGGTTCTGCATTTGGAACTTGCGGATTTACAGAGATTACAATTCCTGACACAATTAGCATAATAAATGAATATGCTTTTGCAAAATGTGATAATCTTAAAAAGGTTACCATTCCAAACAGCGTTAAAAAGATTTCTCATCGTGCATTTGGTGGCTGCCCCGTACTCAAAGAAGTTATAATACCTGCTAATGTTGAGGTAATAGAATCATGTAGTTTTGGATATGATTACGATATTTTGGGTGACTATGCTTATGATTCATTTACTATTTATGGTTACAAGGACACTCCTGCTGAATTATATGCTAAAGAAAATAATTTTACCTTTATAGACATGAATATTCCCCAAACGATAATCGGCGACATAAACTCGGACGGCAAAGCGGATATAGCCGACGCAGTTCTTCTGCAAAAATATCTCCTTGGCGCAGAAAAGCTGACGGCAGAGCAGTATGAAGCCGCCGACCTCAACGGCGACGATTCTGTTGACGTATTCGACATGGTGTCAATGAGAAAGCTTATAATTAAGAAATGATTCATTCTGCTGCAATCTGCACTTGCGGTATTATGAGATAATGGGACTATTCCTGAAAGGACAAATCAAAAAAGGTACTGTCGCACACGCAGCAGTACCTTTTGTATTTTGGCATATTCTCTTTATTCGCCTCATATCATAAAACAAGAGGTGAATGCCATGAATGAAGAAAAAAAAGAATTTACCATAGCTCTTGCAGGAAACCCGAACGTCGGAAAATCCACGGTTTTCAACGCTCTTACGGGGTTGAAGCAGCACACGGGAAACTGGGCAGGAAAAACAGTTTCATGCGCCGAGGGAAAATTCGAGTACGAGGGTCTGACTTTCACATTAGCCGATATACCGGGAGCTTACTCCCTGCGCGCAGCCTCGGCGGAGGAAGAAGCCGCGCGGCAGTTTATTATCTCGGGCAAGGCGGACGGCGCAGTAGTTGTATGTGACGGAACATGCATTGAACGAAACTTATATCTCGCATTGCAGATAATAGAAGCCGTCCCGAAAACCGTTATCTGTGTAAACCTAATTGACGAAGCCGAAAAAAAGGGTATCACCGTAAATGCGGAAAGGCTCAGCGAGCTTACGGGCGTTCCCGTAGTTCTGACCTCCGCAAGAAGCAGCAAGGGACTTGACGAGCTTTGCAGCGTTCTGAAAGAGCTTATGACTGCCGAAAAATCGCCCGAAACTCCCGAAGCATATTCCGAAACAGGCGACGAGCAGATAGATATTATTTCCGAAAAAGCCGCTGAAATTGCCCGTGAAGCGGTTGTGTGCAGGACCTCCGAGCCGCATAAGTTCGACCGCCGACTTGACAAAATATTTCTAAAGCCGCTTACGGGCATACCCGTAATGCTTCTGCTTTTCGGAGTAGTCATGTGGATAACGGCGGTAGGCGCAAATTATCCCTCGGAGCTTCTCAGCAAGGGACTTTTCGCTCTCGGCGACATGATGTCTGAGGGACTTTTCAGTGTCGGCGCGCCCGAATGGCTGGAGGGCGTTCTGATACAGGGCGTTTACAAGGTGCTTGCGTGGGTCGTTTCGGTAATGCTGCCGCCTATGGCGATATTCTTTCCCCTGTTCACGCTCCTTGAAGATTTCGGCTACTTGCCCCGTATCGCATTCAACCTCGACCGCTGCTTCAAATGCTCGGGAGCGTGCGGAAAACAATCTATCACCATGATAATGGGACTCGGCTGCAACGCCTGCGGAGTTACGGGCTGCCGTGTGATAGATTCCCCGAGAGAACGTCTTATCGCCGTCCTGACAAATGTTTTCATGCCCTGCAACGGCAGATTTCCCACAATAATAGCCATAATCTCGATGTTCTTCGTGACCCTTAAAGGCTTTTGGGGTTCGGCATTATCGGGGGCTGCGCTTTTGGGAACTATCGTTTTCGGAGTTCTTATGACGCTTTTAGTCTCTTTCGTGTTGTCAAAAACGGTACTCAGGGGAACGCCCTCGTCGTACACTTTGGAGCTTCCCCCTTACCGTAAACCTCAGATAGGCAAGGTACTGATCCGCTCTCTGCTTGACAGGACGATATTTGTACTTGGCAGAGCATGTACAGCCGCTATTCCCTGCGGACTTCTTATATGGCTGGCGGCGAACATACATATCGGCGGAGAAACCGTTTTATCTGCAATATCAGGCTTTTTCGACCCGTTAGGTCAGCTTGTCGGACTGGACGGAGTTATTATAATGGCGTTTATCTTCGGCTTTCCTGCAAACGAAATAGTCGTACCGATAATTCTTATGGCGTACCTCTCGCAGGGAAGTCTCGTGGAAATGGGCGATACTGCGTCGCTTCGCGAGCTTCTCACGGCGAACGGCTGGACTGTGAAAACTGCCGTCTGCATGGTGATAATGACCTTATGCCACTTTCCGTGCGCAACTACGTGTCTCACAATAAAAAAGGAAACAGGCAGCCTGAAATGGACGCTTCTCAGCATTGCGCTGCCGACTGCGGTCGGTTTGCTGTTGTGTATGGCTGTAAATTTAATATGGAGATAAAAACCTCTATCCACAACTTAAGCAGGGGGACTCTGTCCCCCTGCACCCCCTGCCAAAGGGGTGACCCCTTTGGAATCTCTGTTGTCGTGAATTGGACTGTGGAAATCCTCAAATTAATATGATGCTGTTTGTCTCCATGATTCCCAC
>JAGAQC010000029.1 GCA_017622925.1 Ruminococcus sp. | reverse complement strand
TAGTAACCCTACTTGAAAACCAAACAAGTTCACTGATAAAAATTCTCCATAGCTGCGTTGTCGTCGTTACCGTGCGACAGCACGCTTGCCTCCTCCGCCTTGCTATGAAAAATTTTTATTCAGTTCCTTTTGTCTGCTTTTTAAGTAGGCTTACTATATGAACGCTATTGCAGACCGCAATGATCCTGCGTTTACTTTGTTATCTCGGGCAGCTTGGAGAGAATTTTAGCGTCTATTTTTTGGATTGCAAGAGCGTCGGAGGGTAAAATTCCGTCGCCGGGGTCGCAGCAGTCGGCGTTAATTGCGCCCTGTTCGGAAAGTCCGTACTTGTCGGGATTACCGAGAGCCTGCAAAATAGCCGTAGAATCGGCGATAGTTACCTGTCCGTCGCAGTTCGCGTCGCCGAGGAGAGTGGCGGGGGTTGTAGCGGAGGGTTTAGTCGTGGGTACGGCAGTCGTTTTGACAGTAGTAGCTTTAGCTGTTGTTTTTGGTTTGGTAGTTTTAGCTGTTGCTTTTGGTGTGGTAGCTTTAATTGTTGTTTTTGTAGTAGTTGTTTTGGTTGTGGTAGCTTTAGGTGTTGTTACTGCTGGAGTTGTTGCAGGCGGTACAGGGTCAGAGCCGATAAGCGCGAAGTTTAAGCCCCATTTTTCAGCATACGCCTGTGCGGTTGAGTTTTTGTGACCGTAAATTGTGCCGTCAAAATAATCACCTTTAAATTGTTTAAAACCGTTTGAAATTGTAAAATTAGAATCGTAAATTTCACAATTCTGATTAAGAATAGTTATCCCCGTCAGACTTGAACAACTACGAAACGCCCCATTGCCGATACTGATAACGCTGTCGGGAATGGTTACCTCCGTCAGGCTTGAACAATTATAAAACGCTTCATTGCCGATACTTGTAACGCTTTTTGGAATATTTATATCTGTCAGACCTGAACAACCGTAAAACGTACTGCCGCTGATACTTGTAACGCCATCGGGAATAACAACATTGCCTGTGCAGGTTTGACCGTCAATAAGAATATCGTTTACGATAACCAAAGGATTTTCTTTCTGTTTATTTTCAAGCCACGGAGTATCTTTAAACGCGTTTGCACCAATACTTGTAACGCTGTTTGGAATAGCTATCTCTGTCAGACCTGAACAACTACGAAATGCCTCACCGTCGATATTTGTAACGCTGTCGGGAACAGTTATCTTTGTCAGACCTGAACAACTACCAAACGCACCATATCCAATACTTGTAACGCCGTCGGGAATAGTTATCTTTGTCAGACTTGAACAAGCGCTAAACGCACTGCTTCCAATACTTGTAACGCTTTTGGGAATATCATAAGATGTACCTGTTTTTGCGCGAGGATATTTTATTATCGAAGAAAGATCTTTATTAAACAGAATGCCGTCAATAGCAGCGAATTTAGTGTTGTTTTTATCAACATTTATTGATGTCAGGTATGAAAAACCCGAAAACGAACGTGTCTCGATACTTGTAACACTGTCGGGGATCGTTAATGACGTCAACTTTGAATCTATTATAAACCCGGAAATTTTGATACCTGTAACAGGCAATCCGTCAATTTCGCTTGGGATCGTGACTTCTGTTTCAGAACCGCTAATGCCTGAAATTTCAATATGGTCGCTGTAAGCCATATATGAAAGAGATTCATAAGTACCATAGGTATAGTCTGCCGCATTAGCAGTAATGGTGATTTTCGGCGTATTCACCGAAACAACAGGCATAGACGCCCCCACAACCGTAACCGCCAAAAGTGAAGCTAAAATTTTTCTGAATTTCATTATAAAACCTCCGGATTTTTTATTTTATTATATCATGGTTACCTTAAATTGTCAATCAGTTTCCAAAAGTAAAAAATTTATTTATTCGTATAAATTGCAACAGCGGACTTAAAAAATCAAGTCCGCTGTTTAGATTTTTATTTGCTTATCTCGGGCAGCTTGGAGAGAATTTTAGCGTCTATTTTTTGAATCGCGAGAGCGTCGGAGGGCAAAATTCCGTCGCCGGGGTCGCAGCAATCGGCATTAATTGCGCCCTGTTCGGAAAGTCCGTACTTGTCGGGATTTCCGAGAGCCTGCAAAATAGCCGTAGAATCAGCGATAGTTACCTGTCCGTCGCAGTTTGCGTCGCCGAGGAGAGTGGCGGAGGGTTCAGGGGAGGGCTTAGTCTCAGTTACAGTGGGCTTAGTCGTGGGTGCGGCAGTAGTTTTTGTCTCGGGAGCGGAAGTCGGTTTGGGAGTAGTTGTGGCGGTCGGCTTATCGCTGTCAACAGGCTTGCCGTCCGAGATAGTTCCGCCGTCAAGGTTGCTTCCCTCGGTTTTGGCGTAGCTTGTGTAGAACTCGTTGAGCGACAGACCGTTTGCGCCCAGAGCGACCTGATGATCGAGACCGATGTATTTTCCCGTAGTCTGAGTCTGCCAGAGGGACGGCTCAAAAAGTCCGTACTTCTCCTCGTCCCATGTAAGGAAGTCAGTGCCGAGAAGTCCGCCCGTGTCGCCCGAATTGGGGTTCAGACACCAGAACGTGTGATTGATATGGTTGTCTATCATGTAGTCTCTGAGCAGCTCCATCCACTTCTGATTCTTGCCGCCGTCCATATGACCGCCCCATTCGCCGATAAGCAGCGGAGCGATGTCCTGATCGTTGATGTACGCCCATGTATCGTACCAGTAGTCGTCAAGGAGCGTCTGAGTTGTGAAGTCCTTGTCGAACCACGTCTGAGCGTAAACCGAAGGACCGTAGTCGTGGGGCGAATAAACTATCTGACTTGTGCCGCTGTCGGGGACAACGGGATAATCCTTTACACCTCTGAGGTTGCCGCCCCACCATGCGCCGTACCAAGGCGACTTATCGGCAGGAGCGTCCCAAATGTCGGGGGTATCGTAGGTAAATCCCTTTTCGGTTTTCGGGTACTGTTCAACGCCCTCTATCATAATGAGCGCATGGGGGTTGACTTCAAGTATCGCATTGGCGCACTTTGTAGCGGCGTAAGCCCAGTTGTTCTCATCGGTCGTGCCGTCCCATTTTGCGATATTTGTCGGACACTCGTCATCGTAGGCGCGCTTGCCGTGGGGTTCGTTTTTCAGGTCGTAGCCGAGGAGCGTATCGTCGTTTTTGTACTTATCGGCTAACCAGACAAGGGTATCTATCCAAAGATCGGTAGTTATTCCTGCCTTGCCGTACCACAGCTCGTAGTTGTGACCCGAGTTGTCCGAATGGGGGCTGTGAATGTCGATAAACGCCTTAACGCCGTATTTCTTGCACTTCTGCATGATAATATCGAATATCTGCATTGAGTCTTTAAGAGTTTTGCCGTCCTCGAGAACGAAGTCGCGGTTTATGTCGCCGTATTTTCCGGCAGGCGTGATAGTTCCGTCCTCGCCGACAACGTCCTGCGGCGGATTGTAGGCAGCCTGAACGGAGCTTACGGGGTCGGGCGAACCCTCCATCCATGATTCGAGAAGCTCCGACGAGATCGGAAAACGGATAACGTTTATGCCGTGGTCTGCGGCGGCGGACAGAAATACGTCAACGTCTGCGGCATAAAGACCGTGCGGAACGTTTTCCGAGCAGTTAAGTCCGAACCAGTTTGCGCCTGTGAGCCATACCTCGTTGCCGTTCATATCGTAAAGGCGGCTGCCCTCGGCATGAAGCCAGTCGTCGTTGCAGTCGTCAACGGCTGAAGCTGTTTCGGGCGGTTGGATAAACGTGTTCAAGGCGGATGACGTGCCTGCTGCGGCAACAGCCATTACCGAGGCTAAAGCCGCAAAAGCTTTGGTTAATTTTTTCATATCAAAATCCCTCTCAATCAGATGCAGCATATTTTTTCTCTGCACCTATGTTAATTTAATCTTAACATTTTTCGGACTGTTTGTCAATACGGAAATGTGAAATTTTACAGAAACAGGGGGAATTTTTGGTATGTGTAAAATTTTAATCTTGTAGGGGACGGCGCCCTCGACGTCCCGAAATGGGGTGACCTTTACAGTTCGGAAACGGGACGTCGAGGGCGCCGTCCCCTACAATTTGGATTTATGTTCGCCTACTTTTTATTTACACATACCAACATGATCGCATGCTTGACATAAAGCCGCATATATGCTATAATATGGAGGAATACTACTAAAAGAGCAAGAGGCTGCCAAAAGTCCGTTCTGCAAGAGAAGCTCTGAAAAGAAAGGATACCGAATAATGTCAGAAAAGATAAATCAGATAAGGGATATGGTCTTTCGGCGATATATAGCTCATGAAATAGCCAAGTCCATGCAGCTTGACACCAAGAGGAACAAGGTGATCTGCTGCGACTTTATCGTTGAAGCCGATACCTCTCCGCAGGATGAATTTGAGCTTTTTAAATATCTTTATGAAAACGGCAGGGCTGATTTTGAGCCTTATTATATTATAAATGAAAAATGCGCCGCATACCGTGATATAAAGAAGAAATACGGGGATAACATAATTCCCTACGCTCCCGAAAAAATAGTGGAGTTCGCCTTTTTTATGAAAGACCTGTTCAAGACGGTCAAGTTTATCTGCGGCGGCTTTCAGGTACTGCATTCGCTTCGTATCGGCATTACCGAGGCAGTCAAGAGAAGTCCGTATGTGTACTCGTTTTTCACGCAGCACGGTATAACTTTCTTTAAGGACGACTTTATTTCTCAGTCCTCTTACAGCGCATTTTTGTTCGATAAGCTTATGATAAGCAACGATTTTGAGAAGAAGATCTTCATGGAGCGCGCCTGCTATACCGAGGATAACCTTGTGAAAAACGGTCTTTTCCGCTGGGATCTTCTCAGCGCGGACAAAGCGGAGTCCAAGAAAGTTATCTTCATTTATTTCACACACCGCCGTTACCTTAAAAATATCGAGGAATCCGAGCTGAAAAATACCGTCTATGTCAGAACTATCGTAGGCTTTCTTGAGAATCCCCGTTTTAAGGAGTTCGTTGAGAAAAACGGCTATACTCTTAAAATTGCGCTCCACCACAGCGTTTTGCAGGTCTGCGGAAACGAGCTTCTGGAGGGCGTTCAGATATTGGAGGACGACGAGATAGCAGGGGCGAAAAAGGAAGCGGCTATCCTCATTACCGACTATTCCTCCATGTGTTTTGAGATGTGGTTTCAGCACAAGCCTTCGATATTCCTTAATATTCCCGACAGCGAGGACTGCTTGAAATACGGTCATAAGACCGACCTCGCCGAGCCGTACAGCGGCAAGGAGGAGTTTATTTTTAATGTGGTGAACTCCGCAGACGAGTGTATGGACAAACTGGAGGACTACCACCGCACGGGATTCAAGCTCAAACCCGACGAAAAAGCCAAACGTGACGCATTTTTCTATTACAACGGCGGATTCCGCGAGCGTTTCTTCAAATATCTTAAAAACATGAAGAACGACGTTAAGAAGCTTTATCAGATGCCCGTTAATACAACGATAAACTTCGCGCGTTTCCCCGATATTGCGACTTACGGTATAGAGATGCCCTCGCCGGCAGGACGTTGGATAGTCCGAAAGAAAGCGTATTTCAGCTTTTTTATACCATCGAACAGAAACGGACTTGCGGTTCAGCTTTACTACGAGCCGTATTACTATTATAAACAGTACAGGATAGGCGCAAAGGTGTATGTCAACGGTCATCAGATGTTGAGCGAGGAGATATTCCGCAAGAAAAACAACTATATTATCCTTGATATTCCTAAGTCGTACATTGGTTCTGACAATAAGGTCGAGATAGGATTCAGGTTTACTCACGTTTACCCGAGGGGCAGTCTGAAAACAGGTGCAGTCGGGGACGAACGCTACTTGTCTCTGCGGCTTCTTGAAATGGATATATATGAAAGAGACAGAAGATTCCCTACTGCGGAGGAACAGCTTGAACCGCTGCGCATTGCCCGTGAGCTTGAACAGGAAGAATCCGAGTAACAGAGGAGAGAATAAATGCTGCAAAAAATAACTGCTCAGATCAGGCAGGTAAAGAAATATCAGTTTCTTTTTTCGGAGCTTGTAAAGCGTGATTTCAAGAAAAAATATAAGCGGACGATACTCGGAATGTTCTGGAGCATTCTTTCGCCGCTGCTCCAGCTTGCGGTAATGGCGGTGGTGTTTACCAAATTTTTCGGCAGAAATACCGAGCATTACATCATTTATCTGTTTTCGGGAAACCTGATATTCTCGTTTTACAAGGATTCCACCAACGGCGGAATGCATGCCCTTATGTCGAATGCGAATATAATCAAAAAAATAAACGTCCCGAAGTACCTGTTCATGCTGTCAAAGGAGGTCTCCTCCTGCATAAACTTCGGATTGACGCTGATAATCTACTTTGTTTTCGTCGCAATAGACGGCATACCGTTTTCTTTCCGATTCCTACTGCTGCTGTACCCCGTGGCGTGTCTGCTGATATTCAATATCGGCGTGGGATTTATCTTGTCGGCGTTGTTTGTTATCTTTAAGGATATACAGTATCTCTACGAAATTTTCACTCAGCTTCTCATGTATCTTTCGGCGATCTTCTACACCGTCAGCATATATCCCGAAAAGATACAGAAGCTTTTCTATCTGAACCCCGTATACGTCTATATCACGTATTTCAGGTGGGTCGTTATAGACGGCGTTATCCCGAGTGTGCAGTATCATCTGCTTTGTATGGGATATGCGGCGGCAGTCCTTATTATCGGTATGGCTATATATAAAAAGTATAACTATAAATTTATGTACTATATTTGAGCGGGCGGAATGGGTGACTATATGAAGAAAATCGAACTTAATAATGTCTCAGTCTCCTATATTGTGGGGGATTTTACCAATCTCGGGCTGAAAGACGTTATTATACAGAAAATAAAGGGAACGTATGTTCAGAAAGAATTTATGGCTTTGAACGATATATCGTTTTCCCTTAACGAGGGCGAACTTCTGGGCATTATCGGCACTAACGGAGCAGGCAAGTCCACTCTCTGCAAGGTCATTTCGGGAATTATGCGTCCGACAGCGGGAACTATGGCTGTTCGGGGCAGTATCGCTTCTCTGTTGGAGCTTGGCACGGGTTTTGACGGCGATCTTACGGTTCGGGAAAATACTTTCCTCCGAGGAGCTATGCTCGGCTATACCCGTGAGTTTATGAATAAGACCTACGACAGCATTATCGAGTTTGCAGAGCTTAAAGAATTTGAGGACAGAAAGTTCAGTCATCTTTCATCGGGCATGAAGTCAAGGCTCGCTTTCTCCATAGCATGTCTTGTAAAGCCTGAAATACTGATACTTGACGAGGTTTTGTCGGTGGGCGACGGAGCGTTCCGCAAAAAGAGCGAAAAGAAAATGCTTGAAATAATAGACGGCGGAGCGACTACTCTGCTTGTTTCCCACAGTCTGGCGCAGATACGCCGAATGGCAACAAAGGTTCTATGGCTTGAAAAGGGGAAACAGGTCGATTTCGGCGAAACTAAGGAAATATGCGATAAATACGACGAATATCTTAAAAAGAAATAGGTGGAGTATGGGAATCAACGATAAATTTAAATGTCCCTGCTGCGGATATTATACCCTCGGGGAGGAGGGCAGTTATGACGTGTGTCCCGTATGCTTTTGGGAGGACGATACAAGTCAGAACCGTGACCCCGATATGGCAGGCGGAGCGAACAAAGTCAGCCTGTCGGAGGCAAGGGAAAATTATCTGAAATACGGCGCATGTATGGAGGAGTTTACTCCCTTTGTAAGAGAACCTCTTGACGAAGAAAAAAACGGCGGATATTCTTCATGTGACGAAATATAGCAAAAACCTCTGTTTAAAGACGAGTACTCATAAAGAAGTTTTCGCCATAGTACTTATGATTTCTATTGATAATGCAACGGCTTTGATGTATAATTATTTCTAAGATAAATCAGAAATTATAGGAGTTGAATTGTATGGAATATAAAGACTTACAAAGAATAGCAAAAGAAACAATTTCATATATAAAAACGATTATTAAACCTAATATGAATTTACTTGATGTAAGGCAATTATGCGAAGAAAAAATGCTGTCATTAGGTGCGGATTCATTTTGGTATTGGGATGTTGGTGCATTTGTATTTTCAGGAGATGAAACAACAGTATCCGTTTCAGGGAGAGAATACATCACTTCTGATAGATTGATCAGTAATAATGATATTATTACAATTGACCTTAGTCCCCAAAATAATAAAATTTGGGGAGATTATGCTCGCACTATTATTATCGAAAGCGGCGAGGTAGTTGATCGTATAGATAAAATTCAAAACAATGAATGGCGTAATGGTCTGCTTATGGAAGAACGATTACATCAAGAGTTAATTGATTTTGTAACACCCCAAACTACATTTGAAGAACTCTATCTGCATATCAATAGTCTGATAATTGATGAGGGTTTTATTAACCTTGATTTTATGGGTAATCTCGGGCATTCAATTGTAAAAAATAAAGATGAACGAGTCTATATTGAAAAAGATAATCATTTGTTATTGTCCTCGATTGATTATTTCACATTTGAGCCGCATATTAGCGATCCGAATTCCAAGTATGGATATAAAAAAGAGAACATATATTATTTTTCAAACGGAAAGTTAGTTGAATTATAAGTTTAGACTGAATAGCTGTAAATTTTGATTTATGTGAGTATTCCTTCTTATATGGCGAAATATAGCAAAAACCTCTGTTCCGATACGGGACAGAGGTTTTATTTTTTTTACTATAAATGAGCATTGTACAGCAACTTGCACAATAAAGCTATTAGCCTTTAGCTAATGGCTAACGGCTAAAGGCTATCATTTTTAGTATCAATCCAATATTTTCTTATAATTTTCTTCTTCCTCTTTTTCCTTTGCAAGCTTTTTTGCTTTTTTTGCGGAAGGTGACGCGCTCTTGCGGTTTTTTGCCATAAGAACAACGGCGAATACTGCGGCGGCGAGAATAAGTCCCGCGGCGACTATCATAAACGCCAAAGATTTAAGGTCCTTGTCAACTGACGATGAGGAGATCTTGTTTTCCTTTGCGTACTTTGCTCCTGCGGATTTTGTAAATACGCTGAGGTCGAAGTCCTCTTTCGGCACGTATTCGCCCGAATCGTTCAGTTCAAAGCCGAAAGCGTTGTTTCCGACGGAGGTCACGCTTTTCGGTATACCGACTTTAGTAAGCAACGAGCAGTTTACAAAAGCTCCCTCGCCTATAGTCTCAGTACCCTCGGAGATTATAACACGTTTAAGCGCAGTACAGTTGAAGAACGCTCCGTCGCCTATTTCACGGAGAGTTGTGGGAAAATCAAGGGTTTCAAGGGACGTGCAGTTTTTAAAGGCAACAGGGGAGATAGTCGCCAGTCCCTCGGAAAAATCAATGCTTTTCAGGCTGATGCAGTAGCCGAATGCGTCGTCGCCGATATGGGTCACAGAGGTCGGCAGGAAAAGGTTCTCGATACCTGCGCAGACTGAAAATGCGCCTGCGTCAATAGTCGTAACGCCGTTTTGGATATACACATCGCCCGTAAGCTTTGCGGAGGCTCTGCAAATGTTGGTCTTGCTGCTGTTATAGAGAATGCCGTCCTCGAAAACGTAGCTTTTTCCGCTGCCTGTGTCGAAGCTTTCGATAGAGCTGCACTCAGCGAACGCCATAGGCTCTATCATCGAAAGCTCGTCGGGCAGCATGACCTCTGCCAAGGCGGAGCAGTTGTAGAATGCGTAGGACTCTATCGTGTTTACGGAATCGGGTATCTCTATCGAGGTGAGATTCGTACAGCCCATGAATATTCCGTCCTTCATGACTTTAAGACGGTCGGGGAGAGTTACCTCTTTCAGAGAGGTGCAGCCTGCAAATGCGCTGCTGCCTATTTCCGTGATAGTGTCGGGTATAGTCAGTTTTGAGATGTATGTGCAGTTGGCGAAAGCTTTGTCGGCGATAGCGGTGACTGCGTAACCGTTTCTCAGTTCGGGCAGTTCTTCAAAGACCGCTTCGGGGTTGCAGCTTGTTATAGTGTAAGTGCCGTTTATCAGTTCGTAATAAAACGTTCCGTCCGAAAGCTGTTCGCCCGTTTGAGCGTCCACGCCGTATGCGGCGGCAGGAATGGCTGAAAACAGGCAGAACGCCGCCGATACTGCGGAAAATATTTTTTTAAGCTTCATCAGCGTTTTCCTCCTTGTCCTCCCGAGCTTTTTCGGCAGCCTTAGCCTTGCGTTCAGCGGCTGCTTTTGCTTTTTTCTTTTTACTTATGGTCTTGCCCGTAACGATGCCGACTATGGCAAGTATTACAGCCGCAAGTGCGCCGAGTACAACGTACAGGAACGTTTTATCGACGTTTTTTTCGCCGACAGCAACGGTGTCTGTAACGGTCTCTATGCCGCAGTCTGTGGCGTACTGCATTGCAAGGGAATCCTTTTCAACGTACATTTTGAAGCCCTCCGTAACGGAATAGGGCATTTCTCCCGACGTTTCGTCCCCACTGTTCTGAATTTCCATTGCAAGCTGTTCATCGTAGTCGTAGCCGAAAGCGTAGCTGCCGATATATTCAACTTTGTCGTACACACGTATGCTTTTCATTGCCGAACAGCCGAGGAACGCATTTTGCCCTACCTTTTTAAGAGACTTCGGGAGCTTTGCCTCGGCAAGAGCCGCGCAGCCCTCGAACGCATAGTCGCCGATAGTTTCAACAGCCGTCATTTCCACTTTTTGGATCTTATCGTTATAGCAGAATGCAGAGGGAGCGATCTCCTTGACGGTATCGGGAACTGTAAACTCCGTGTTTTCACATGCCTGCGGATAGGCGATAAGGAGCGATTTATCCTTATTGTACAATACGCCGTCCTGTGAGGAGTATTCGCCGTCGCCGTCGGTAACGGTTATGCTTTTCAGGGAATGGCATCTCAGGAACGGCTCGTCCCCCTCGATAAGGGTACAGCCGCCGGGAATGGTGATATTTTCGGCGTACTCCGAAAACGCGCCCTCTCCTATGGTTTTGACAGTTTCAGGGAGGATAATATTTTTAGAGCCGCAGCTCAGAAAAGCTCCGTAGTATATCGCCGTTATGGTAACGCCGTCTATTTCGGAGGGGACTTCGACAGTTCCGTCCATAGACGTGCAGGCGGTCAGATAGCCCTCGCCGTCAATGACCGCATATTCAAAGTCGCCTGACTGCTTGGCGTTCAGAGCTTCATGTTCGAGCTGCCTTTCATATGCCGATCGTTCAATAAAAGTAAAGTTGTTGTAATAATCGTATTCATCGTCGGTATCTTTGGCATATCTCGCAGCCGCCGAATTGGCTGCGCCGACTATCGTAAAGCCGTCTACAGTGTTTTCGTTTTCATCGTAGCCAAAAGCCGAATAGCCGATAGACTGAACGCTGTCGGGTATAACGGCAGTTTTCATAGCCGTACCCATAAAGGCGTTCTGATCTATTGCATAAAGCTGTTCGGGGAGCGTTACTTCCTCAAGACTTTTGCAGTTCATAAATGCGGCAAGTCCGATAGACATCAAAGGATCGGGAAAAACGACCTCGGTAAGGTTATCGCAGCTCACGAAAGCCATAACGGGTATCTCAGCGATAGAAGTTCCGCTCATATCAATGGAAGTTAGATTTGCATTGAAGCTGAAACAGTGGCGGTTAAGGGTATTCACGCTGTCGGGAATGATTATTTCTTTTAAAGGCGTATCAGAGATCGCAGCAGTACCGACCGTTTCCACGCCCTCGGGAATTGCGAACGAATCGCCCTTTTTTGAGGACGGGTAGTGCATAAGGGTTTTCATATCCTTTGAGTACAGCACGCCGTCAACGGAAGCGAAATACTCGCTGTCCTCGTCAACCGTTATTTCTTCAAGAGTAAGGCAGGGCGCAAAGGGATTTTCCGCAGAAATATATACGATGTTCGCATGA
Source organism: Ruminococcus sp. (assembly GCA_017622925.1). GTDB lineage: Bacteria > Bacillota > Clostridia > Oscillospirales > Ruminococcaceae > Ruminococcus. The sequence goes on along the minus strand of JAGAQC010000029.1, from coordinate 2,539 downwards.
ATGGCGATTTTTTTCGGTTTGCAGTTCATAAATGCGTTTATGTCTATTTCTGTAACGGGAACGCCGTCGAGACTTTCGGGAATATCTAATTCCTCGGCTGTTGAGGAACACGCGGTTATATGGGCGTTTCCGTCATCATCGACAATGTATTTGAAATCGCCAGAAGTCATCTCGGCGGACTCGCCCGAAGCTTCGGTAGTTTCGTCGGCGGCTTCGGTCGTATCGGAAACGCCCGAGCTTTCGACCTCTGCAAAAGCGGTCGCAGTCGGAACGGCGGCGGACAGCAAGATCGTAAGGCACAAAGCCCAAGCTGCTGTTTTATTGTAGTATTTCATGTTTTTATCCTCGCTTAGAGTTTTGTTTTAGAGCTTGTTCAGTATCTCGGCGTGTGCGGATTTTCAAGCATAATTTTGTCGAAGTCAAGGAAGAAATCCGCAGGCATACTGTCGTATGGCAAGGATTTGTGACGCAGGATTCGGCAGAATTTGCCGAAAAGACGTGCGCGGTGAGGTGCTGAACAGGCTCTTATTATTATAGCATAATTTTAGTACGATTGCAATAAATTTCACTAAGTTTTCATGGTAAACTCAGTTCTAAGAGAAAAAAGGACGATTTTTCAAACTGTGAAAAATTATCATAATATTTTAAAAAATGATTATTTGGGTTGACATATTGCATAAAACATGATATAATTTAGGAAATAAAGTGAGGGGGAAGTTTTATGAGAAAAATCAAAAGGACAATTTCATTCATAACGGCTCTTATCATCACGGCTTTGCCGTTATCAGCGGAATTGTCACCGCTGACGGGCAATTCCGAAGAATACGTATCGGTCGAATCCACTTATCCCTCATGGTTCGAGGGCGTGACAGAGGACGGCTTTCGTTATGAAGCTCATACGATGCCTGAGCGTGTGAGTTATATTTTATCATATGAGGGTACAGAACCCGATGTGGTTTTTCCCAAAGAAATAAAAGGCTATGAGGATTTTGATATATGGTCGGTTGCTCCGAGACTTTTTGCGGATAATCAGACGATAAAAAATGTAGATCTTTCAGACTGCCGGAATATCTCAGACGGCTTTTTTGAAAACTCATCTGTTGAAACAGTAATCCTTCCGAAAAGTTTAAGTTATATTCCGAGCGACCTGTTTAAAAACTGTAAAAATCTTAAACATGTGGAGTTTGGAAAAAACGTTGAGATAATTCCCGAATCTGCCTTTGAGGGAACAAATTATGTTCTTCCCGACAATATGGCAGCTAAAGTGAGAAAAACTTATTATGACAATTACGAATTATGTGTTGTAATGGACGACTGGACATATACGCCGTGGGGCAAGGAAGCACAAATGTGGAAATACAACGGAAACGATACGGATATTGTTATACCCGAAAAAATTGACAACAGAACTGTAACAATGATCAATAGTGGAATCTTTATGAGCGATGAACCGAAAACAGTAAATTCTATCGTTTTACCTAAAACTTTAGAAAGCTTTAATGGGTTGGAACTGAAAAATCCCGAAAGGCTAAAACATATAACTTTTAAGAGTGATGAAATACACTTAAATTCCGTCAAAATGTCAGACTATGGCGTTGAAGAAATGACTTTTCCGCTTTTAAATACCAGCTACGTTGATAACGAACATGTCGTCGGAAACGGTTTTTATAAAGACGCCGAACATATAAAAAAAGTCCACTTTGATAATGGTGAGGGGAAATTAAAGCTTGAATCGGGGGTTTTTGTAAACTGCCCTGCGCTTGATACAGTTACTTTCAGTGGATATGATACGGTCGATGTGGGTAAGGGGGCTTTTGAAAACTGCCCTGCCCTTGATACGGTTACTTTCAGCGGAAATGATACGGTCGTTGTGGGCAAGGGGGCTTTTGACAATACGTCTTTGCGCAGACTTGAATTTAACACGGGCTGCCGATTTACAACAGATATGTTCAAGGACTGCGATAATTTGCAGGAAATTGTTTTCAACGGCAATGTTAGTTCAACGTCAGGTGTTTTTAAGGACATTCCGCTGAATAACGTCATTTTTGCAGACGATTCGATCTCTGTTTCGGTCGGCGCTTTTGATTCGTGCAGGACGCTCATGAACGTAAACTCCGAGCCTGCTTTCGACAGCTCCACAGGCGAGTTCAACGAAAAAAACAAAGACCTGATAATAAAATACTTCGGCGGCGCAGACGACGTCGGCTTCGTCAACGAATATGTCATGTGGCACGTCAAGGACATTGTTGCCAAGTACACAAACGACAGTATGAGCGACATGGAAAAAGCGAAAGTCCTGCATGACTGGGTATGCGAAAACGTTTCGTACAGTCCGAAAACTTATGCGGCGGCTGAGGATCACAACGACCTTTCGCCGTTTTTAACGGGAGTTACAGTCTGCGACGGCTATGCAAGGGCGTATAATCTTCTTCTCCACGAAGCGGGTATCGAGACTTGTCAGGTAAACAGCAGCAATCATATCTGGAACATCATAAAAATCGGCGGTCATTATTTTCATGTTGATACAACGTGGGACGAC
>JAGAQC010000004.1 GCA_017622925.1 Ruminococcus sp. | reverse complement strand
GCTTTGGCAGTCTGCCATCAGATACTTTACGAGTTCCATTTCTTTTTCGCTTAATCCGTGTGTTCTTGTTTTCATACCATTTTCCTCCACTTTCTTTCTGTGGCTATTATTGGCATTTACACGGTTTGATATTCACTCTCGAGATCACCTTACTTTAAGAACACGAATCAAACGTCTCGCAAGAAAATCTATTTGTTTTTCTAAAGATAAAATTATTCATGAAACTGTTATTGCTTCTTTTATCAATATTTTCTACAGGAATAGGAATTTGCCTACTTTCAACTAATTTGAGACACAACCTTCTGCGAGGTTTATGGATCAATCCAATATGTTCCATGACATTACGGACTGTACTTTCGCTTGGTATATGAACAGAAATCTCACCGGCTTCGCTTTTAAGCTTCAACGCTATGTACATACGTTCCCTGCCGTATGTGTCATTATATGTATCCTCGTTATGAATTTTCATCATTTCTTTAGCAAGCGGCTCATATTTCCATGGCTTACTTTTTCGGTCAAGATAGTCATAGTATGCTTGTCTTGTAACATCTAAGGCTTTGCAATACAAGCTGATTTTTCCCTTGATTCTGCCGTCATCTGCCTTTAAAGTAATGAACTTTAACCGTTCTTCTTTCCTGACTTCCGACAGCTCGCTGCGAAAAAAGCCGAGGCTTCCTCCAGAAATTCATTTAGTTCTTCCAACTCACGATTTGCCTTTTCAAGCTCCTTGATTCGCTTGTTTGCAGCCTGCAGCTGCTGTGCGAGATTAAGCGACTCATCCGCCGTTCTTGTTCCTGAACCGGTATCTATTTCACCCGCTCTTGCCTTCCTCAGCCAAGTTCCTAAGGTTCCCTTGGGTATCCCCAGCTCCTCCGCTGCACTCTTGTTGCCTACCTCCATTGCAAGCTTTACCGCTTGCTTCTTGAATTCTTCGTAATACTGTTTTCCTGTTCCCATTTCTGACACTCTCCTTTTTGTTTTATTATATCTTCTTTGTTCGGATTGTGTCAAGTTTTATTATACAACATCATGATTCACTGCCTACTTTTACTTGACACATACATTAACATCTGACCTCTTGATTTTCAGAAAAAAATAGTATATAATTAATATATCATTATATTTAAGGATTGAGAGTATGAAAAAATACATATTAACGGCGGCAGCAGGATGTCTCGCCTCTCTCTCAGCCTGCGGAGGAAGCAGATCAGGATTTACTCCGCCGGATGGTACGCTTGATAAATGTACTTTGCGTTTTTCATGGTGGGGAGGGGACGACCGTCATGAAGCTACCCTTAGCGCTATCGAGCTTTGGAATGCAAAGCATCCGGATATTACGATAGTACCCGAATACGGCGGCTGGGACGGTTGGACGGAAAAAGTCGGCACACAGCTCAGCGGCGGAACAGAGCCTGATATTATGCAGATAAACTACGATTGGCTCATTTCATTTTCGTCCGACGGCAAGGGATTTTATGACCTTGAGCTGCTTACGGACTATCTCGACCTAACTCAATTTGACAGCGATGTGTTGTCTTTTGGGGAGGTCGGCGGCGTGCTTAATGGCGTGACCGTTTCGGTAAGCGGCAGGGGACTTTTTTACAATTCCGAGACATACAAGCATTTCGGGGCGGAGTATCCAAAGACTTGGTCGGAGCTGATCGACTTGGGTGAAAAATTCCACAAGGAGGATATTTATCCTCTTGATGTCGATATACAGTCTGGAGGAACAGCTTGGTATTTGGCGGTCGTGTACGTTCAGCAGCAGACTGGAAAGCAGTTTATAACAATTGACGGTGAACTCGGCTTTACCGAGGAGGATATTAAAGATGCTCTTGATTTTTACAAGAAGCTGGAGGACGGACATGTTATCCGCACGATAGATATGCGTACCGACGAGGACGGTACGGCTGCGCTTTATCAGTCGCCCGAATTTATAGACGGCAGAGTAGCAGGCGTTCTTGAATGGGGCAGTTCTGTGGGAAAGTATGAAATGACGCTTTCCGAGGGGGTTCTTGAAGCAGGACCAATGCTTTCGGACGACAGCGGTAAAAGCGGCGGTTGGATGATAAAGCCGTCCCTGCTGTACGCAATATCGAGGAATACTAAGAATCCCGACGAGGCTGCGGCATTTATGGATTTCATGCTCAATGATACGGAGGCGGCTTCGCTGCTTGGGACGACACGAGGAATACCGGCGTCACGGACAGCCGAAGAAAGTCTTGAAAAAAGCGGTCGGCTTACGGGTCTTGCGCAGGAAAACGATGCGCTTCTCGAACAGCTCGATACTATGACCATAAGTCCGTATATGGAGCTTGCGCAGATGAAGGAATACTACAATACCGCTATAGAAAAGGTTTCCTACAATGCAGCCGATACTGCTGAAGCCGCCCATGAGATGTATGTTTCGATAACGGAATATCTGGAGAGGATAAGAAAATGAAAAAGAAATACCGTAATCCCGTGGGTGTAAGCAAATACACGGGGCTGCTGTTGATAACGCCGTTTTTGGCAGGTTTTCTGCTGTTTACGCTGTATCCTTTCGTTTCTTCGTTCGTACTGGGGCTGACCGAATATGACGGCATACGTCAGCCTGAATTTACGGGATTCGGAAATTTCAGAAAAATGCTCGGAGACAGCAGCTTTTTAAATGCGGCGGCGGTCACGTTGAAATATACTGCGGTACTTGTGCCTTTGAAGCTTATTTTCTCTCTGCTTGCGGCGCTTACGCTCAATATGGAAATAAAAGGGATAGGCGTATACCGCACGATCTTCTACATACCTTCGATATTAGGCTCGAATCTTGCGGTAGTGATAATGTGGCAGTTTTTGTTTACTTCGGACGGACTTGTGAATCAGCTTCTGGAGCTTTGCGGACTTGCACCTGTCGGCTGGTACGGCGATTCTGTTCACGCTATGGGGATAATAGTTCTTCTGCGCCTGTGGGAATTTGGTTCGACTATGATAATTTTTCTCAACGCATTACGGGATATTCCGTGTGAATACTACGAAGCGGCAAAGGTTGACGGCTGCGGAAAAATACGCAGCTTTTTCTCCATAACGCTGCCGCTGCTGAAAAACGTTATTTTTCTTAACCTTATATTGCAGATTATTGCGGCAATGCAGGAGTTCAACGCGCCATATATGATAACAGGGGGCGGTCCTCTTAAAGGAACGTACACACTCGGAATGCTAATATATGACGAAATGTTTAAATATCGGGAAATGGGTTATGCGAACGCCTTATCGTGGGTTATGTTCACGCTTATTGCGGCAGTTGTAGCGGCGGCGTTCGGCATTACGAAGCGGCACAGGGAGGACATATGAAAAAAGCGGCTGCATATCTGCTGCTGACCGTGGGGGCAGCAGTGATGATCTATCCGCTGCTATGGCTTGCGGGAGCGAGTTTAAAGTCTAACGACGAGATATTTTCTTCACCGTGGTTCATGCCTGAAAGCGTCGATCTTTCGGTGTATGCAAGAGCGTGGCAGACCGTCACGGGTCACACGATGGGGCATTATTTTCTCAATACATTTGCTGTAATAATTCCTAAAACGTTGTTTGCGGTGGTATCCTCCGTACTTACGGCATACGGCTTCTCACGATTTGATTTTCCGTTTAAGCGGCTGTTTTTCGCTCTTTTAATTGGAACTATGTTTATGCCTGCCATAGTTACGATAATGCCTATGTACCTTATGTGGAGCAGGCTCGGCGCGCTCGATACGTATATTCCGCTTACAGTACCTGCTTTATTTGCAGCGGAGGGCAGCTTCGTATTCATGCTGACGCGCTTTTTCAGCGGAGTTCCAAAGGAATTTGACGAAGCGGCAAGAATAGACGGCTGCAATTCGGTTCAGCTTCTTGTGTATATTCTTGTGCCGTGTGTTCGTCCAGTTATCGTGTCAATATCGGTGTTTACGTTTTTGTGGACGATGAACGACTTCCTCACGCCGCTTATTATGATAAGCTCGGTGGAGAAGTATCCGCTGTCCCTGATACTGAGACTTTCCGCCGACAGTACAGGCAACGGCTATGAGCAGTGCAAGATACTGGCGATGTCTGTCATTGGTCTGATACCGTCAATTGCAGTTTTCGGACTTGCTCAGAAAAAATTTATAAGCGGAATTACCGCAGGAGGTTTGTCGGGATGACGGACAAAACCATTATCGAGCGAACGGCTCGTGAATATATAGAAAGGCTTGTTCTTAGCTCAGACCCGTTGAATCCGAAATGGAACAGGGAGAATTTCATTTTCCGCAAGCAGCCTAAGTGGAATTACATGGACGGCTGCATGATACGGGCATTGCTTATGTACGGCGGCGAGCGTTATATCGCTTATGCGGCAAGGTTTACGGACAGCTATGTTGATGCTGACGGAGTTATCCCCACGATGAATGCTTCGGACTTCAATCTTGATAATATTTGCGGCGGCATGAATCTGATAAAGCTTCACGAGCTGACGGGCTGCGAGAGATACCGTAAGGCATATGAACGGTTGTACAGCGGACAGCTTGCAGTCCAGCCGAGGCTTGAATGCGGCAGTTTTTGGCATAAAGCGATATATCCTAATCAGATGTGGCTTGACGGAGCGTATATGGCACTTCCGTTTTTGGCGTCATATGGTAAGCTTAAAGGAGATAGGGCAATAATTTCGGACGCATTGTCTCAGGTTCGGAACATTCGTCTTATCATGCGTGATAAAAAAACGGGACTTTATTTTCATGGCTACAGCGAGGACAGAAAGATGTTCTGGGCAGACTGTGAAACGGGACTTTCAAGGGAATTTTGGCTGCGTTCCAACGGTTGGCTCTGCGCAGGTCTTGCGGACTTATACGAGATAACAAGGGACTGCGAGGTCGGCGAAATGCTGAGAGAACTGGTAATATCACTCAGTCATTGTCTTACCGATGAGGGAATGCTTTTGCAGCTTCCGTCACGTCCCGAGCATGAGAAAAATTATCCCGAGACAAGCGGAACTCTGCTCTATGCCTACGGAGCTATGAAAGGTCACAGGCTGGGAGCTGTGGGAAAAGATACGGCGGAGCTTGGCAAAGCGGCGTTATCGGCAGTGACCGAGAAGTATATCGACCGTTCGGGTGACATACCCATGCTGAAAAATATCTGCCTTATGGGAGGTCTTGGCGGCGTTGAAAACCGTGACGGCTCAGCGGAATATTATCTCAGCGAGCGAATAGTCGAAAATGAAGCGAAAGGGATAGCGCCGTATCTCATGGCGGCGTATGAATTGTCTATAAATTAAGTCTAAAATAAAAAGCCCGAGGACAAAGACGGTACTCATAAAGAAGTTTTCGCCATAGCACTTATGATTTTCTATTGACAATGTAACGAATTTGATGTATAATTATTACTAAGATATATCGGAATTTGATGATTGGGGTACTTACAATGAATGAAATAAATAAAACATTATACATTCCTCTTTATGGAAAATCAAAAGTCAGCAAACAAGGTATCATACTTGAAGATACTATGGCGGAAAAAATATGGGACTCCGAATCATTTGAAATTAAAGGAAAATCAAGATCAAAATGGCTAACTTATAATATGGCAATGAGAGCAAGGATTTTTGATGACTGGACAAAATCGCTTCTTCGTAAAAATAAAGATGTTCTCGTTCTGCATATAGGGTGCGGTTTGGACAGCAGGTGTATTAGGATAAATGTTCCGTATTCAAATTGGATAGACGGAGATTTTGCCGATGTCATAAACATACGCAAAAAGTATTTTACAGAAACCGAGCATTATCATATGATTGCTTTCGATGCGTCTGATCCCAAAAGTTTTCAAAGCCTTCCTAACAGCAAACAGGCTATCGTAGTACTGGAAGGGATAAGCATGTACCTCAAAAACGAACAGGTCAATGCAATTTTCAGAGAATTGGCTAATAAATATGAATCATTAAATATTCTTATGGACATTTATACTGTTTTTGGCGCGAAAGCTTCAAAATATAAAAATCCAATAAATGATGTAGGTGTTACACAAGTTTGGGGAATAGATGATATTCAAAGTGTTCTTACGGGAACTGACATTGTATGTAAAAAAGAACATTCTCTTACTCCCGATTATCTTGTCAATGAATTAAAAACATCCGAACGACTGTTTTTCAAAATGATGTTTACTAACTCTTTTTATAGAAAGATATATCGCCTATATGAACTTGAATTGCAGCATAAACATTTCGACAAATTCTGATTTATACGAGTAATCAAATATTAACAACACGCCCCGAAGCAATTATCAATAATCGCTTCGGGGCTTAAGTTTCAAACTAATGTTCTCGGGTTTTGTTGTAGGGATAAATAATTTTATTGTTTTACATCATTTTCAGCGATACCCTTTAGGCTTGCCGCAAGACCGGCAAGTCCCTGAATTTCGCTGGGAATGATAATTTTTGTGGATTTTCCGTCTGCCGCCTTTGCAAAGGCTTCAAGGGATTTAAGCTGAATTACCTTTTCGGAGGGGTTAGCCTGCGACAGCTTAACAAGGCTGTCTGCCAAAGCCTGCTGTACAAGCTCGATAGCCTGAGCTTCACCTGTAGCTTCAAGAATCTTCTGCTCCCTTACAGCGTCCGCACGGAGTATCATAGCCTGTTTTTCGGCTTCGGCTTCAAGTATTTGAGACTCTTTTTTAGCCTGTGCGCGGAGGATCTGAGATTCCTTTTCACCCTCTGCCACAAGTACCTGAGACTTTTTGTCACCCTCAGCCTGAAGGATCTTTTCACGTCTTTCACGCTCAGCCTTCATCTGCTTTTCCATAGCGTCCTGAATCTCACGGGGAGGGAGAATATTTTTCAGCTCAACACGATTTACCTTGATACCCCAGCGATCGGTAGCCTGATCGAGGATAGAGGTTATCTTTGTGTTGATAACGTCACGGGAGGTAAGAGTTGCGTCAAGCTCCATTTCACCGATGATGTTTCGGAGCGTTGTAGCGGACAGGTTTTCAATTGCCGCCAAGGGACGTTCAACGCCGTAGATGTACTGCTTTGCGTCAGTGACCTGATAGAAAACGACCGTATCTATCTGCATGGTAACGTTATCCTTAGTGATAACGGGCTGCGGTTTGAAGTCAACCACCTTTTCTTTTAAGGAAACCTTTCCTGCGATTCTGTCGAAGAAAGGAACGAGAATGTGAAGTCCTGTCTGCCATTCGCACTTAAACGAGCCGAGACGTTCAATTACAAAAACATGCGCCTGCGGAACGATCCTGAAGCACCTGATAAAAACGATAATGGCAAATACGACAACTGCCAGAATAATCATAGGTCCAATTTTTTCCATAGTAATAATCTCCTATACTTTTAATTTTACAACAAGCTTAGAGCCTGTGACGGCTGTGACTGTAACAATGCTGTCTTTTGAAATAACGTCGCCTTTTTCCGAGACTGCGCTCCAATCAACCCCATTGAGAGTGACGCGACCGGAATTTTTGTCAGCGTTTATTTCCTCGATGACCTCTGCGGACTTTCCGACGTTAAGCTCGGAATTTGTTGCTATGTGTTCTCTGTTCAGCCGTTTTCTGATAAGCGGAACAGATATGCAGAGCATGACAGCCGATGTAACGACAAATACCCCGAACTGTCCTAACAGCGGCATATCGTCAAACACAGCGGCGCATATCATGGTTATCAGCGAAGCCGCCGCCAGCCATATCGAAACGAGCTGAACGGTGCAAAGCTCCAGTATGACGAAAACCACGATAAGTATCGCCCAGATAAGTATGTCCATAAAATTCCCCCATTCTAAAACATACGCTTTGAAAAGCCTTGATAATACAAGACTTCCCCAAATTTTTATCCCTACGACTATATTATATCATATTTCGACTTAAATTGCAACGATTTTTTGTAAAATCTGTGTAAAAAACAGTGATGATAGCAGTTTTTCTGCATCGCTGTTCCGACTTAAATGAGACAGGGCAAAAATGAACTGCTATAGTCTGATCAAACGTTGAAACGGAAAAGAACGATGTCGCCGTCGTTCATAACGTACTCCTTGCCCTCAAGACGGACAAGTCCCTTTTCCTTAGCGGCAGCCATTGAGCCGCATTCCATAAGATCGTTGAAGGCTACGACCTCCGCGCGGATAAAGCCTTTTTCAAAGTCGGTGTGTATCTTTCCTGCCGCTTGGGGAGCTTTCGTTCCCTTTTTGATAGTCCATGCGCGGACCTCGGGTTTACCTGCGGTAAGGAACGAAATAAGTCCCAAAAGCGCATAGCCCTCCTTGATAATACGGTTAAGACCCGAAACTTCAAGTCCAAGCTCGGCAAGGAACATTGCCTTGTCCTCTTCGTCCATTTCGGCTATCTCGGCTTCTGTCTGAGCGCAGATAGGCAGTACGGCAGAGTTTTCCTCCTCCGCAAGACGGCGTACCTTGCAGAAATTCTCGTTATTTTCGATGTTGCCTGAGAAATCGGCTTCTGAGAGATTAGCGGCGTAGATAACGGGCTTTGCCGAGAGCAGGGGAGTGGACTTTATCAGTTCGCGCTCGTCCTCGGTAAAATCGAAGCCTCTTGCAGATTTTCCTGCTTCAAGGTGAGCTTTGAGCCTTTCAAGGAAGTCTATCTCCGCAAGGAATTTTTTATCGCCCTTAGCAGCCTTTTTTGCTCGGTCGATACGGCGATCAACCATTTCAATATCGGAGAAGATAAGTTCGAGATTGATAGTTTCAATGTCACGAAGCGGATTGATGCTGCCGTCAACGTGAACGATGTTGTCGTCCTCAAAGCAGCGTACAACGTGAACAATAGCGTCCACCTCTCTTATATCGGCAAGAAACTTGTTTCCCAGTCCTTCGCCCTTTGAAGCTCCCTTTACAAGACCAGCAATGTCAACGAATTCAAGGGTTGCGGGAGTAAACTTATCGGGTTCGTACATTTCGGCGAGCTTATCAAGACGCTCGTCGGGTACGGACACGATACCGATATTTTTTTCAATGGTGCAGAACGGATAGTTTGCGGACTCCGCTCCGGCGTTTGTGAGTGCGTTAAAAAGAGTGCTTTTGCCTACATTGGGCAGACCTACCATGCCAAGTTTCATATTTTCTAACCTTTCATATTTTATTTGCGAGTATATATCCCTCGTTATAGTTTGTCAGCAGTCAGTTGCTTTTGTGTTCTATGCGCTTGTTGTTGACGAGAGAATTAATGGTTGAATTTTGTATCTGAACATCTCCCGAACCCGAGCAGATGTCACGGGGATTGGCGCAGAGCATTTTCATGTTGATAGCGGAATCCATGATAAATACGTTTCCGCTGCCCTGACAGTCGCCGATACCTACCGCAATGTCACCCTCGGAGTCGATAGTTATTTCGGCGTTCATGATCTTAGTGTTGACGCTTCCGCCGATAGCTCCGATGCAGGATTGCTTTGCGGAATTCATTTTCACTCCTATTTTGCCCTTGCGGATAAGAATGCTTCCCTCGCCGTCCTCCAGAACGCCGATACCGACCGCCTGAGCGCCGCTGCATGAAAGCGAAATATCAGCGGAGCTTGCAATTGTTGCGATGCCGCGGCAGCTTCCGATACCTGTTATCTTTATGCCTGAGATAGTCATATCGAGCTTGCAGTTTTCGGACATTTCGATATTTGCGTCGCCGTTGAAGCTTCCGATCGCAATACCGTTGTGGCTGTACATATATATTTTGATGTTTCCGGAATTAAGCTTTATTTCAGAATCATCTTCATTATAGCCGCCGCCTATACATACTGTTTCCAGACCGTTGCATATAATTTCAAGAGAGCCTTCCATATCAACGGCAATATCTCCGTAGCCGTGGTCGTAATCGTTTCCTATACCGATGCCGTAAGAGGCGTAGCAGTCGATAGTCAGAGAGCCTTTGCCCCTAAGCTCAAACTGCGAACCCATTGGTACGTAAATACCTGCATATCCCAGTTTGTTTGCTCTTGAAACATTGAGTACAAGACGAGCGTATTCGCCTACGGAAATGGTCGGTTTGCCGTTTCCGCTGACGATATTGACGTTTTTAAGGGTAAGCTCGCAGCTATGATTGTCCATAATAGTTATGTTCATTTTCACAGCCTTGTCAGGGTCTCCGACAATAGTCAGCTTACTTTGGTATATGTGTATATCGGTATACTTTTCAAGAGCAAGTTTAAGAAGATCAAGTTCCGTATCGTTCTGCGCCGTATAGATCTTTTTTGAACCTGTCGGGCGAATTTCAAGATTTGTTTTGATAATTTCGTCCTTGATGTCCTTTGAAATGCTGTCAAGGAAAAGCGGCTTCGGCTTAGAGGTGTAGTAGCCCTGAATGTAGTCTATACCGAGTCGGATAACAGTTTTCATTTCCTGAGATGTTTCAACGCCCTCGGCAAGCGTGCGAAGCTGATTATCACGGCAGAACTCGATTATTTGCGTAACCAATTGTTGTTTTTTCATATCGTTGTGAATGTCGGAAATGAGAGAACGGTCGATCTTCACATAATCGGGACGGTATTTCAGCAGATTTGTGCTGTTGGAGTAGCCTGTGCCGTAGTCGTCAATGGCAAGCTGCGCATGAGTAAAGCTCAGACGTTTTTTTATAAGGTCAATAGTTTCGGGAGTAGCGGAGCTGTCCTCCACTATTTCGATAACGCATTTTTCAAGAAGTTCTCCGTAGGTCAGGTAAAGCTCGTTGAAATCTTCTTCGTTGAGAGTGTAATCGCACATAGAGTTGATGAACAGCTTTTTATTCTCGAAAACCTGCTGATTTTCGCTGAGGAGCTTCAGGGTATTGAAGAAGGTGAGCTTTTCGATGGCGTACAGGGAATTTTGAGTTGCCGCAATAGCGAGTATCTGCTTGGGTTCCATTTTAACATCGCCGACGCTTCTCATAAGAGCTTCATAAGCCACTATGTTTCCGGTAGTAGTCTCAACGATAGGCTGAACGTGATATGTCAGCTGATTATCCATAATCATTCTGTTGAAAATCTGAGCGTTTTTGTAAGCGTCCTTTTCACGGATATAATTTTCTTCCGAGAACCAGTTTATAACGTGGCGGCAGTCTGTACGGGCTTCATAGAGGGCAAATTCGGAGTAATTCACCAGCATATTGAAATCCGTGGCTTCGTTTGGATAGGAAGAACAGCCAATGGACAGACTGAGCTTGCTTTTATCGGAAATGTCGATAATTTCGCCGAAATCATCGGTAAGCACGCAGTTTCTTACAGCCTCGTCCATACTGTTGAGAATGTTATATATGAACATTCTGTCGCAGTCCTTGAAGAAAGCAAGCAGCTCGTAGCCCGATTTTGTGCCGATAAAGACATTTTTCCCTGCAAAGCCCTTGATAACCTCGGAAACAGAAGCGATGCAGCAGTTTGTGCTGTCAACGGTGAGGAAAGAGCCTAATTTTTCAATGCCGTTGATGTAAAGAGTGGCAAGGCAGGCATTCTGCACATCGGGAAGCAGCTTTTTTATATGCTGAGAAAACGAAGGATACGAGGGAAGCTTTGTCACAGGGTCGTACTCCATGAAAGAGTTTTCCTGTACCTGTGAGATCTGCCGTGTAAAATCCTGAACGAAGCCCAGCCATTCATCGCTGGATTCGTAGATGTTCATTTTAATGAATTTGGTCGTATTATTTGTAGTGAAGCGGTAAATGTGCTTCTGACCCTCGACGGGCATTTTGGAAATTTTCTCCAGCAGATTAAAGAACTCAAATTCATTCAGTTTATTGCCCGAGCATGAGAGCATGCGGCAGGCAGCGTCGTCGAGATAGGCGGTCTTATCTTTGGCGATATATGTAAAAGCGCCTATATTACCGACAAACTGCTGAAAGACAGTCCAATCCCGACTAAGCTCGGGCGGTTCTTTTGACAGGTTAAAGATACTCATGGCAACTCCTTTGATACTGATAAATTGATTTAACAAATACAAGGGTTATGTAACAACCGCATTATTCGTCCAGAAAATCCTTGACCTTTTTGCTGCGGCTGGGGTGGCGAAGCTTACGGAGCGCCTTTGCCTCGATCTGACGTATACGCTCCCGTGTAACGTCAAAACGCTGACCGACTTCTTCAAGAGTACGAGCTTTGCCGTCCTCGAGACCGAAGCGGAGTTTAAGAACCTTTGCTTCCCGTTCGGTAAGAGTGTTGAGGACTTCGTTAAGCTGCTCCTTTAAAAGCGTATGGGAGGCAGCTTCGGCAGGAGCAGGGGCGTCGTCATCGGGAATAAAGTCTCCGAGGTGGCTGTCCTCCTCCTCGCCTATAGGAGTTTCGAGAGATACAGGGTCTTGCGCAACACGCATTATATCGCGTACCTTGTCCACGGGCATATTGAGTTTATCTGCGATCTCCTCGGGACTTGGGTCGTGACCGTTTTCGTGGAGGAGCTGCGAGGAGACTTTTTTGACCTTGGTAATAGTTTCCACCATATGAACTGGGATTCGGATAGTCCTTGCCTGATCGGCGATAGCTCTTGTAATAGCCTGACGTATCCACCATGTTGCGTATGTTGAGAACTTGAATCCTTTGGTGTAGTCGAACTTTTCCACAGCCTTGATAAGACCTAAGTTACCCTCCTGAATAAGGTCGAGGAACTGCATACCTCTGCCCACATATTTTTTGGCGATGCTTACAACAAGACGGAGGTTGGCTTCGCAAAGGCGTTTTTTAGCATAGCGGTCGCCTTTCATCATGCGCTGGGCAAGCTCGATCTCCTCCTCCGTTGCAAGAAGCGGAACACGTCCGATCTCCTTGAGGTACACCTTTACAGGGTCGTCAATGGCGATACCCTCAGTGGAGAGCGCCATTTCGAGATCGTCGGTTATAGTGGAATCCAGACCGATCTTAAGGTCCGTATCAACGTTCATGTCCTCGACTATCTCTATATTGAGAGCTTCACAGCGGTCGTAGAAGCTGTTGATCTGGTCAACGTCAAAATCAAGCTCCTCAAGGGCATCGGTGATCTCCTTTGTTGTAAGTTTGCCGTGAGCCTGTCCTTGTTCGATAAGAGCGTCTATGGTATTTTTCTTGTTATCCATTATACATCCTCCTGTATTTTAATGATTTGGATGAAATTTTTGATTTGATCCTTGCAATATCATCAGTTAAAGCTGATAATATTTTTGCAGCGGGGGAGTGTCCTCCCGAAATAAATCAATGCTTCTTAGCCTGAAACATATTTATCAGTTCGTCGTCGGAAATATTACCGTCTGTCGGTGTATCTTTGTGTTGTCGGAGAACCTCCGCACAATCCGTAAGGGACGCAGAGGTTATTGTCATTTCACGGTTTTTTGCCTGTATGCCGTATATTTTACCCAGTTCATCGGGAGAAAATTCATCTCCGATAAGGGAAAGTGAAAATTTATCCGAGGTCTCCGCCGCATTGAGTATCGCTTCGTATACTTTTTTGTTAAAAGTGGTAACAAAAGTATCGGGAGGAGCTGCGGTTCTGATTTTTGCCGCGTCCTCGGGGTGTCGCAAAAGCATACAGATGATAGTTTCCTCAGCTTTCGCTTCTTTTTTGAACTTCACCGCCTCGGGGTTGATGTCGTCCCTCGGCATAGCCGTTTGTGTCTTGATAGTCCGCCACTGACTGTTTTTTTGATTATAGTTATTTTTTCTGATCAGGCTGTCAATATGGGTTTTAAGGACGTCAACGGAAAAATCATATTTTTTTGCCGTCCTTGAAATGTAGACCTCACGTTCAAGCGCTGTAGGAATATCGGCAAGAACCTTTGATACACGCTTCAAAAGCTCCACCTTTCCGGCTTCAGTTTCAATGTCAAGGTCGGTTTCGCAGCGGTCGAGCAGAAAATTATTGGCGTCATGAGATTTTTCAATAAGCATTCTGAACCGTTGCGCGCCGAATTTTTTTATATATTCATCGGGGTCTTTTACGCCCTCCATGCGGAGGATACGGGTTTGAAGCCCCACGTCCGAAAAGTGAGATATTGCTTTTCTTGTAGCCGCCTGACCTGCCCCGTCGCTGTCATAGGCGATAATGACCTCATCGGCATAGTGGCTGATAAGCCGTGCCTGATCGGGAGTTATAGCCGTTCCGAGAGTAGCCGCGACGTTCTCAAAGCCTGCCTGATTGACAGCTATAACGTCCATATAGCCCTCGCAGAGTATTATTTGTTTGCTGTCGGAATTTTTCGCAAAGTTCATTGAGAAAAGGTTAGACCCCTTGTCAAAAACGAGCGTTTTGCCTGTGTTAAGGTATTTCGGCTTAGAATCGTCAAGAACTCGTCCGCCGAATCCGATAACGTTTCCGCGCATGTCAACTATAGGGAACATTACACGGTGACGGAACAAGTCAAAGAGCCTGCCCGTTTTCTGAGAACGTCCGCCGAGCCATGCGTCGATAATTTCATTTTCGGAGTAACCTTTCGAGGTCAGCATGCGGCAAAGTTCGTCCCATGAGTTTGAAGCGTAGCCGAGACCGTA
This sequence comes from Ruminococcus sp., assembly GCA_017622925.1. GTDB lineage: Bacteria > Bacillota > Clostridia > Oscillospirales > Ruminococcaceae > Ruminococcus. The sequence goes on along the minus strand of JAGAQC010000004.1, from coordinate 75,194 downwards.
TTTTTTTATGGTTTGCGGACTTAGACGGCGTTCTATGAAGTAGTTGAGACCCGATCTGTCGTTGTTGTTCAGAAGATTTTTATAGAAAAAATTGGCGGCAAGGCGATTCATTTCGTAAATTCTCGTTCGTCTGTGAGCGTTGTCGGAGGATTTTTTGTTTCTTTCGGGGACTTCCATACCGCTCCGTTCGGCAAGAAGTCTGACAGCCTCCATGAAATCGAGATTTTCCGCTTTCATTACAAAAGTTATCACGTCGCCGCCCGTACCGCAGCCAAAGCAGTAAAAGCTCTGCGTATCGGGGAAAACGGTGAACGAGGGCGTTTTTTCCGAGTGGAACGGGCAGTTGCAGACGAAAGTCCTGCCTCGCTTTTTTAGCTGAACATAGGAATTTATAACAGTATCTATAGGATTGGCGTTTCTGAGAGCCATGGTAAATTCATCGTTTACCGCCATATTTCACACTCCTTTACGGGCAATGTTCACACGGGCTGCAATGCAGTTTATTTCCAGAATTTGGGAACAAAAAGTTCAGTGTAAAGATCAACGGCATACTCGTCGCTCATGCCTGAGATATAGTCGCAGACTGCGCGGTCGAGATCCGATTCTTCGGCTATTTCACGGTAAAGCTCGGGCAGCTTTGCGGAGTTTTCCTTAAAATAGCTGTAAAGCTTGCGTATAAGAAGTTCAGCCTTGCCCTCCTCCTGTTTTGCGGCAGGATTGGTGTAGACCGTCTTGAACATAAAGCTTCTCAGGTCGTCGTGAGCCTTGCGGATATTTGGTTCAAAGTCAATTTTTTCACCGCCGTGAGCAATAACCGAAGCTATGAGAGCAGTAATACGCTTTGTTTTCGTTTCTCCGAGAACGTCGGTGCAGTCCTTCGGGAGCTGTTCTGCTTTGAGAACTCCTGCACGTATAGAGTCCTCAATATCGTGGTTTATGTAGGCGATAGTGTCCGCAAGCCGCACAACACAGCCCTCTCGGGTTGCGGCGGTCATATTGGTGTGGCACTCTATACCGTTGAGGACAGCATAGGTCAGGTTCAGTCCTTTTCCGTCCTTTTCAAGACGTTCCGCCACACGGACGCTCTGGAGATAATGTTTGAATCCGTGAGGGCATATGTCGTTCAGCACGGATTCGCCGCAATGTCCGAAAGGGGAGTGTCCAAGATCGTGACCTAAAGCAATTGCTTCGGTCAGGTCCTCGTTCAGGTCCATACATCTTGAAATAGTCCGAGCGATCTGCGAGACTTCGAGCGTATGGGTCAGCCGTGTGCGGTAATGGTCGCCCACAGGTGACAGGAAAACCTGAGTTTTGCGTTTTAATCGGCGAAAGGAGTTGCAATGGAGTATGCGGTCACGGTCACGCTGAAAATCAGTACGGTAAGGGCATTTTTCCTCGTCACGCCTGCGCCTTGTCATTTCGGCGTCTGTACTCATGCAAGCAAATTTACACAGTGATGCCGCTTCAAGCCGTTCGTTTTTTTCACGTACAGTCATTTTGTTTCACTCCTTTTCAAATTAAAGCTCTAATTAACTTATACTGTCGAAATAAAAAATATCCTTTATTTTTCTGCGCAAAAATCAAAAGTTTGTAATAACTGATGAAAAATCCTCGAATAATTCGCCCTCGTCTGTTACATTTGCCGAGCCGTTGGTGACTTCCGTCAGTTCTTTTTTGAGAGCGTCAAGGCGTTCGGACATTACGAGAATTTCAAGAGTTACCGTATCGGCGAAGTCGGAATTAACGGTGAGAATGTTGAAGTTCGGAAGAATATAGCTTATTTTTCCGTATAAGTTGTAGTCGGTCTCGATTTTCAGACGATGACAAAGCCGCATATCCATTATGTGAGCGGCATCGCAGGCAATGGACGCCGCATGGGAATATGCGCGGAGCAGTCCGCCGCCGCCTAACAGGATACCGCCGAAATATCGTGTAACGACAAGGCACACGTCTGTCAACCCACGCTTTTGCAAAACTTCAAGCACAGGGATACCCGCTGTTCCCTGTGGTTCGCCGTCGTCGGAATATCTGGAAATATTGCCCTCACGCAGGATATAAGCGTAAACGTTGTGGCGAGCTTTGCGGTGCATGGCTTTGATCTGGTTAATAAAAGCGACCGCTTCGACATTTGTTTTAACGGGCGCAATATAGCCGATAAATTCGGATTTTTTTTCGGTAAACGAACTGCTTGCAGGCCGTTCGATCGTAAAATAATTCATAGAAAACCTCGAAAATTGGCGAAAAACTTGTATGTACCAAAAAGCCGCTCGGGGTGAGCGGCTTATTGAAATTACTTATCTAAGTTGAAACGTCTCTTGAATCTGTCAACGCGTCCGCCTGTATCAACAAGCTTCTGCTTTCCTGTATAGAAAGGATGGCACTTTGAGCAGATTTCAACCTTGATATTTTCCTTTGTGGACATTGTTTCGATCACATTTCCGCAATGGCATGTAATAGTAGTCTTTACAAAGTTAGGATGGATTCCCTCTTTCACGATTTTCACCTCATTTATATTTATTTTCTGTAAATCGTGCAGCCCATCAGTTACCTTAGACAGTAGTGCAAGCATACATTAGGATTATATTATATCATATCCCTGATGATTTGTCAAGAGCATTGTAAATATTTTTCATATTTAACTTTTGCTCTGTTGATTATTTACTGGAAATTCTTAGAAAACTCGTCATGAAGTCTCTTTTCGAGAGCTTCGGCTTCTGGACGTGTAGGCTGCTTTGCGGTGAGATATGTCTTGATCTTCGGCTCAGTTCCCGAGGGACGAACGATCACCTTAGAGCCGCCCTCAAGAAAGAACGCAAGCACGTTTGACTTGGGGAGCGAAAGTTCTTTGACCTCGCCCGTGGAAATATCCTTTGACGTTCCCGATTTGTAGTCGTCAAATCTTACAACAGGAATATCGGCAATAGCCGCAGGAGGGTCGTTTCTGAGGGTAGTCATTATCTCGTCCATTTTTTTCATGCCGCTTTCGCCCTCAAAGGTGAAGCTGTAGAGGGTCTGATAGAACATGCCGTACTTTTTGTACATATTCTCACGAGCCTGAAGCAGCGAAATTCCCTGAGTGCGGTAAAATGCAGCCATTTCGCAGATAAGCATGGAAGCGTTTACGGCGTCCTTGTCACGAACGTAGCCGCCAGAGAGGTAGCCGTAGCTCTCCTCGAAACCGAATATATAGCGGTTTTCCTCACCCTTGGCTTCTAAAAGTCCGATCTGTTCGCCGATGAACTTGAAGCCTGTGAGAACGTCGATTATCTCAACGCCGTACTCCTTGCCGATAGAGTTGACAATATCGGTCGTAACGATAGTTTTAACGGCGATCGGATTTTGCGGCATAGTGCCTTTTTTGATACGCTGGTCGGCAATATATTCAAGAAGCATTGCTCCGACTTCGTTGCCGCTGAAAAGAGCGTAGCCGTCGCCGTCGGGAACTGCAATTCCCACACGGTCGCAGTCGGGGTCGGTTGCAAGAAGAAGGTCTGGTTTGACCTCGTTACAGTAGCGGAGTCCGACTTCAAGAGCCTCACGTATCTCGGGATTCGGATAGGGGCAGGTAGTGAAGTTTCCGTCAGGATTTTCCTGTTCCTTGACTACAGTGACGTCGGTAATACCGATGCGTTTCAGAATTTCACGGACGGGCTTGTTTCCCGTGCCGTTGAGGGGAGTGTACACAACTTTAAGTCCGCTTGACGCGCAAAGGTCGGTGTTGATGCCCTCTGCAAGAACGTTCTCGTAAAACGCCTCCGTAACATCATTTCCGATAAACTTAATATTGCCCTTTGCGACTTCCTCGTCGAAATCGGAGGACTTTATATCATTGAAAATATCGAGAGAATTTATTTTTTCAAGGATTATCTCAGCGCCGCGGAGAGTTATCTGACATCCGTCATCGCCGTAAACCTTGTAGCCGTTGTATTTTGCGGGATTATGACTTGCGGTTATCATGATGCCGCCCTGACAATTCAGCTTGCGAACTGCAAAGGAAAGGCAGGGGGTAGGCATAAGCTCGGGGTATATATGTACCTTGATCCCGTTGGCTGCAAGGACTGCCGCCGCAGCCTTTGAGAAAACATCGCTCTTTATACGGCTGTCGTAGGAAACGGCAACGCTCGGGGAAGCATATTCCTGATTGAGGTAGTCGGCAAAGCCCTGAGTTGCGCGCATAACCGTGTAGATATTCATGCGGTTCGTACCTGCGCCAATAACGCCGCGCAGACCGCCCGTGCCGAATTCAAGGTCTCTGTAGAATCTGTCTCTTATAGCTTCGTCGTCATTTTTTATGCTAACAAGCTCCGCCTGAAGGTCGGGATCGGCTTTTGCATTCTCGCACCAAAGCGTATAAAGCTCTCTTTCGTTCATAAAAATACCTCCAAAAAGATATATTGCATTTGCATGGCAATTTATCTCAATTCTTAGCGGCTCATTATACTTCGCAAGTACCGCATTCTATTTATCCTATACAAATACACTTATATTATACCATATTTTTCTCAGTTTGCAAATAGCTTTTTAATATATTTTTTTATTTTAACACAATATAAAAACCATATATCAGCATATGTTAAAACTATGTATATATTAAGTTTACAGTTTATAAAAACATTCCCGTCCTGATTTTTTTCAGAACGGGAATATTAGAGCCTGTTTAATATCTCGGCGAGTGTGGATTTTCGAGCATAAATTTGTCGAGTACAAGGCGAAAAAGCGAAAGCATACTGTCGTATGGTGAGATTTTTCAACGCAGTAATCGGCAAATTTTGCCGAAAAGACGTGCGCGAAGAGATATTAAACAGGCTCTTATTCTACTGAGCTTTCATTTGATTTATGACTTCAATAGCCTTATTATACTGTAGGTCAATGCCGTCGTCGCCGTTTTCAACGGGGTAGTCGGGAGTAAGACCGATACCGTTGCAGCACGGAGTGTATACAGTTTTACATTCCGCAACAGTAAGCGTCAACGCGCCGCCGTTGTCAAGCTCAATTATATTCTGCATAACGCCTTTTCCGTAGGTCTGTTCGCCGACCAGTACGGCTTTGCCGAAATCACGGAGCGAAGCTGAAAAAAGCTCTGCTGCGCTTGCTGTTTTTTGATTGACGAGTATAACTATCGGCAGATCAATTTCCGAGGAGTCGGAATATACCAGCGTTTCGGAATGACCGTCTTTGTACTCTGCAACGGCTATCACGCCTTCGGGAAGCAGGGGGTCGAGACAGCCTTGCAGGGACGTAATAAGTCCGCCGACATTATCTCTGAGGTCTATTACAAGAGCCTCCGCACCGTTGGCGGTAAGGCGTTCCAAAGCGTCTATGAACTGTTCGGGAGTATTTTTTTTGAATCCGTTTATTTTGATGTAGCCTATAAGTCCGCCGAGCATTTCGGATTCAACGGAATTGACCACTATTGAACGGCGTACAATGGTATATTCGGTGTCTTTTCCATCGCGGCGGACGGTAAGGGTGATCGTAGAACCTTCTACACCTTTCATAGCGTCAGCCGCTTCCGAAAAGCTGATAGTTTTAACGTCAATGCCGTTTATGGTGGTTATCAGGTCGTCAAGCATGATACCCGAATCAGCGGCAGGGGAGTCGCTGAGAATTTCAGAGATACGAATATATCCGCTTTCGTCCTCCGAAAGAGTCAGACCAAGACCCACGAGCGTACCCGAATCGTTGTTAAGCTGTGTAAGATGTTCTTCTGCTGTGAGATAGCGTGAATATTTGTCTCCGAGACCGTTGACGTAGCCTTTCATAATGCCGTCCTCGAGAGACTGTTCGTTAATATCGCCTAAATAGTTTTCTCTGACGATAGTGTCAAGAGATTGAAGCGCGGAGTATTTCTTTGCCTTTTCGTTGACGTCTACGACCTTTGTATTGAAGCTTTGAAGCGAAAAAAAGGATGTCAGTATAAAAGTTACCGCAACAGAAACGGCTATAAGACTGAGCGTAAGTCCAAGGCTTATTTTTTTGTTCATACACATTTTCTCCATAGGTGAACCTGTTTTCATCGAGTGCAGGTTCAAAAATCGAAGCAAAAAGCAAGACGGTTGATCTTGCCTCCTGCTTCGTATTTTTTGTTATAATTAATAAATTATTCCTTTTTATCAAGGACCGACATAATTAAGCGGATTTTGCGCACCGCCGTTTACACGTATCTCGAAGTGGAGATGCGCGCCTGTAGAGTGACCTGTACAGCCGATAGCGCCGATAGCTTGTCCTTGTTCAACGGTGTCGCCCACAGATACCCACGCCGCAGTCAAGTGACCGTAAAGTGTGGAATATGTACCGTCATGGGAGATAACAACGTAGTTTCCGTAACCTCCGCCGCAGCCGCAGCTGTAGTTTTTGGCGTAATTGTGGGTACAGTTGTTTACTACTGTAATAACCGTGCCTGCTTGTGAAGCTACCGCCGTTCCGCCCATGATGCCGCCGTCGCCTATATCTATGCCGTTGTGATTTCTGCCCCATCTTGCTCCGAAAGGACTGGATATATAGCTGAATCCGGGAGCGGGCCACGCAAATCCGCTTTCAGCAGGAGTAACGGCAACGTGTATAGGCTGTGACGGAGCTGCCGGAACGCTTCCGCCGCCTACGTTCGGGGTATTGTTATTATTTTGCTGCTGTTGGAGAAGAGCCTGTCTTTCCTCCCAAAGTCTCTGAGCTTCTGCCGCTTGCCGCTGTATCTCTGCCTCTATTGCCGCAAGTTCATCGTCAAGTGCGTCCTGTTCCTCTTGAATTTCCTCCTTGCTGCGTTCAAGTTCGGACTGCTCGAGGGCAATGCGGTCGATCTCGTACTGAGTTTCCTGCATTTTTATGTTAAGCTGTTCTATCTCGGCAGTTTTTTCCTCCTTGCGCTTTTCCTGTTCCTCAAGCTTCATTGTAAGGCTGAGCTTTTCGGTTTCGAGATTGCTTTTGGAGGTTTCAAGATTATCTATCTCGGTGAGTATTTCGTTTATGAGCTTATCGTCGTATTCAGCCATGCTGTTTATCATCTGAACTCTCGACATCATGTCATAAAAGCTTGAAGAACCGAGAACGATAGAAGCCGAAGTATCGCTGCCCGTCATGTACATGGCGCACAGACGTTCCTTGAAGCGTTCGATATTCTCGTCTATCGCAGTCTGCTGAGTAATTATATCAGCGTCAAGGTTGGCGATATTGGTTTCAGTTGTTTTAATATCGGCGGAAAGAGCTTCAAGTTCGGCATTAAGGAGGTTGATATTATCCTGAATAATGCTCGTTTGTTCTTCGAGGTAAGCCTGCTGCTGTTTTTCCTTATCCTTGTCTCCCTCAAGATCGGAGATCTTATTTTCAAGAGAGGCAATTTTTTCGGCATTTACCTTTCTCTGCTCCTGTATTTCCGCAATGGTTTTTGCGGCTTCGGCGTAATTTCCGTCCTCCGCAGAGCCGGGATAAGCGGCTATTATGCCGAGCGAAATTGCCGAACAAGTCAGAAATGAGAGAACCTTTTTGATGTGTTTTAAATAGTACATCGGTATGATGCTCCTTTCAAAGGTTAAAAGTCGTATATACTTAAGGCAACACCGCACAAAGACCGCCTAACGGCTTTGTACGCCATCTGCTTGCATATTTTCCGTCATATCGCACATAAACTCCTTGAAATACGACAGTATTCCTGCATCGTTTCTGTACAATCTGACGAAAAATCTGACTGCACATCTGCCGCACAATCTCTGTGCGGTGTTGCCTTAAAACTGCGGCGAACCGTTCAATCACACATCGAGATGTCTGCGTGTGCTGACGGTACTTCCGAAAGCTCCTGCCAAAGCGCCTACGAGGAGATAAACAAGTCCGCAGATAACTCTTATGTCTGCAAAGGGAATTATACTGCCCGCACCGAAAGCGTTTATGAGCATTCCTTGCTCCATAAGGATATTGTATACTGAACGATAGACCGCCCATGTAATAAAGAATGCGCCTGCGCCTGAGAAAAAGCCCGTAACAAGTCCTTCAACGAAAAAGGGAGTTCTTATAAAGGCGTTAGTTGCGCCTACGTATTTCATGATCTGGATCTCCTCACGTCTTGCGTAAACGCTTGCTTTAGTTGTGTTGGAGATCATTATCATTGAAACGGCTGCGAGGGCGATGATGACCGCGCCTGCGATAAGCGTAACGACTCTTCTCAGCTCACGGAGAAATTCTGCGACCTGCGGTGAAGAATCCGCTTTTTGGATATTTTCTATACGCTTGATGGCATCGACCGTTGCACGAATCTGATCGTTATCGGCAACTGTAACGCTGAATCCATCGGGCATAAACTGATAATCGTCTATGTAATTGAAGATCTCCTTGCCCTGAGAGATCTGGTTCTGCATACGGTTGTAGGCTTCTTCCTTTGATATGTATTTGACATTGCTCACGTTATCAAGATTTCTGAGCTGTTCGCCTATTTCATCGACACGTTCCTGCGGAGTGTCGGTGTCAACATATACGGCTATTTCGTTCTGATCTCCCAATCCGAGTATCATGGAGTTCATATTAATGTAGAACAGGGCAGAACAGCCTACGAGCAGCAGAGAAATGAGCAGTACGCAGAATGTGGCAAACGCCATCATTTTGTTTTTCCATATGTTTTCCACGCCCTGATTGGCGAGGTATTTTATACCGCTTATTTTCATTCCACACCTCCGTTATCATTAGAGGTGTTTGTAATGGCTGCTATTACGTCGTCCACGTAAGGGTTGCCGTAGTCTGAACCGTCGCCGGCAGGCATAGAATATTCGTCGGACTGCTGAACTTCGGCGTTTTCCATAGCCTGAGCAAGCTCAACTTCGGGGAGAAGCTCCGCGTTAGTTCCCGTGAGAACCTCGTCGTAAACGATCTCGCCGCCTGTTATATTGATGATTCTTCCGCCGAAGTGACGAACCAGATCATGCTCGTGGGTAACCATAAGTATGGTCGTTCCCTGATCGTTAATGCCTTTCAGAAGCTCGACTATTTCGTAGGAAAGCTCGGGGTCTATGTTTCCCGTAGGCTCGTCCGCAATGATAAGCTGTGGGTCGTTTACCAAGGCTCTTGCTATAGCGACACGCTGCTTTTCACCGCCGGAAAGCTCGTCGGGGTATGAATTTGTCTTTGCATGGAGTCCCACAAGGCTTATAACGTAGGGGACTCTCTTTCTTATGTATTTTAAAGGCGCGTCCAGAACTCTGAGAACGAAAGCGATATTTTCGTAGACGGTCATGGACGGTATAAGGCGGAAGTCCTGAAAAACGAAGCCGAGAGTGCGGCGGAATTCGGGTATCTTACGCTTTTTCAGCTTGCTGAGATTGTAGCCGTTTACGGTCACAACGCCGCTTGTAGCGTCTATTTCTTTCAGCAGAAGCTTTATCATGGTACTTTTTCCCGCACCCGAAGAACCTACGACGAAAGCAAAGTCGCCGTCGTTTATTTTGAGGCTGACGTTGTTCAAAGCGTCAACGCCGCCGGCATAGGTCACGGATACGTTCTGAAGCTCAACCAAAATTACACATCCTTTCTAAAAGAAGAGGAGGGGACAATTCGGAGTTATAAGACACGGCTCAAAACAATGTGCCTTGTCTGACCGAATCAGAACTTAACAGGGTTTGCGGACAGATATTTCTTGACCATAAGAGCTATCTTGAAGATGATAGCGTGGTCGAATTCACGGAGATCGAGACCTGTCAGCTTTTTGATTTTTTCAAGTCGGTATACGAGAGTGTTTCTGTGAACGAAAAGCTTTCTGGAAGTCTCGGAAACGTTCAGATTATTCTCAAAGAATTTCTGTATAGTGAAAAGCGTTTCGTGATCGAGGGAATCTATGCTGCCCACCTTGAACACCTCGTGGAGGAAGGTTTCGCAGAGGGTCGTGGGAAGGTGGTATATAAGACGCGCGATACCGAGGTTATCGTAGCTTACGATGACCTTGTCCGTATCGAATACCTTGCCGACTTCAAGAGCCATCTGAGCTTCCTTGAACGAACGCGCAAGATCCTTTACGCCCACAACGGAAGTACCGATTCCGACGTTTACTCTTGTATAGAACTCGGAGGAAAGGGTATCGGAGATAGAACGTGCAAGCTTTTCAAGGTCCTTTGAATCGACAGTCGATTTAAGCTCCTTGACAAGAACGATGTCGGACTCGGTGATATTGAAAACGAAATCCTTGTTCTTATCGGGAAACAGGTTCTGAATAACGTCATATGCCGATATATCGTTGGCTGACACAATTCTGATAAGGAATACGGCGCGGCTTATTTCGGCGTTGAAGTGAAGCTCACGAGCCTTGATAACGATGTCTCCGGGGAGTACGTTGTCGAGGATAACGTTCTTGATGAAGTTGTTGCGGTCGTATTTTTCATCGTAATACTGCTTGATATTCGAGAGAGTGATAGCGAGGATGCTTGCGTACTTTGCGGCAGCGTCGTCAACTCCCTCGACAAAAACGGCGTAATCGGGTTTTACACGAGAGCCGAAAGGCTTATAGGTGTAGCCGTCGCGGATAAAAATATCGTGGGAATCGCTGAGATCAAGAGAAACGAACTCGTTTGTAGTGCCTACCTTGGCAAGGTCGCTGCATGCAATGATAGTAGCAGTTTCGTCAACCACGCCCATAGTGGTATCTATTGTATCTCTCATCTGGTGAACTAAACCCTGAAATAATCTGTTGGACATAGTAAAAAAATCCCTTCTGAAATAAATTTATCACGCTTTAAGAGAATTCCGATTTATTACAAATTGTAACATGTTATTGTGATAGTTCTGTGAAAGCACAGTTAAAATTCTCTTAAAAGCTTAAACATTGCACAAGTATATTTTTTGAAATTTGTAAGAAACTAACAAATTTCGTTTAATCCGGTAACATATAGGTTACAAAAAAGTTACATTTTTTCGGGACAATCTATCTTAAGTATAGACAGCACGTTTCTGATGACCTGACGAACGGCGCAGGCGAGGAGTATACGCGCATTCATAAGCTCGGGAGTTTCGGCGTTTTTCACGCTGCAACCGTCGTAGAAGCGGTGAAAGAGCGTTGCCGTATCGACCGCATATTTCGTAAGCTTTGACGGGTCGTACTGCTTTGCCGCAAGCTCTATTTCGCTCGGTAAAGACGCAAGGTGGCGAATAAGCTCGATCTCCTTGGGGTCGCTGAGGAGGGAGAGGTCGGCAATTTCGGGGACTTCGATACCCTCGGCTTTAAGATTCGTCATAAGGCTGCAAATTCTTGCATGCGCGTACTGCACGTAGAATACGGGATTCTGCGAGGACTTTTCAACTGCAAGGTCGAGGTCGAACTCGAACTGCGAATTTGCTTCACGGAGATTGAAGTAGAATCTTGCCGCATCTATAGGTATCTCGTCAAGTAGCGTAACAAGCGTTATCGCCTTGCCGCTTCTCTTTGAAAGCTTGACCGTTTCGCCATTGCGGACAAGCCGAACCATTTGCATAAGAACTGCATCGAGCTTTGAAGCATCCACACCGAGAGCCGTAAGAGCCGCTTTAAGGCGAGGTACGTAGCCGTGGTGGTCTGCGCCGAGAATATTTATCGCTTTATCAAAATTACGTGTGACAAGCTTGTCGTAGTGGTAGGCAATATCGGGGACTATATAAGTGTACAGCCCGTTTGAGCGGCGGAGAACGAAGTCCTTGTCCAAGCCGTAATCGGTCGCCTTGAACCATACAGCGCCGTCAAGTTCATATGCGTTTCCGTTCTCCAAAAGCTTGTCCACGACGGCTTTTGTCTCGTTTTTTTCGTGAACGGAGCTTTCTCTGAACCAGTTGTCGTAAACGATACGATATTTTTTGAGGTCACGCTCCAGACCGGCAATATTAATGGGGAGAGCGTAGTCAACAAGAGCTTTTCTTCGCTCGTTTTCGGGAGCGGAAGCAAGAGAATCGCCGTTGAGGTCAAGGAAATTTTTTGCATGCTCGATAATATCCATGCCGAGGTAAACGTCCTCGGGCATTTCAAAATCCATACCCTCGCCGCTGAGGTCGTAGACGTACTTGAAAAGCGATTCGTTATCGGGGCATTTTTCCGCAGCAGCGCGACCTTTTTCGGAGCATAGCTGCATGAATCTGAGATCGAGGGATTTTCCGAATTTCTCTATCTGATTGCCTGCGTCGTTTACATAGAACTCACGTTCCGCATGATAGCCTGCCCAGTCCATAACGCTTGCAAGGCAATCGCCGATAGCGCCGCCTCGCGCGTTGCCGATGTGCATAGGACCTGTGGGGTTGGCGGAAACGAATTCCAACAGAACTCTTTTGCCTTTGCCGAAGTTTATCCTGCCGTAGTTTTCCTTTTCAGAGAGGATATTCTGCGTTACATCGGCGAACCATTTTTTATTAAGGAAAAAATTCATGAATCCCGGACCTGCGATCTCCGCACGGTCGAAAACAGAGCCGTTCAGGTCGATTTTTTCGCAGATAAGCTCGGCGATTTTTCGTGGCGGCATTTTGAATGCTCTTGCGCATACCATTGCGGTATTTGCGGCAAAATCTCCGTGGGACTTGTCGGCTGGGATCTCAACTGTAAAATCGGGGAGCGGTTCGGCGGGGGCAGTACCCTCGGCTACCATTTTTCCCAAGGCTTCGGTTATCAGCTCGCGAAGCTGCTCGGAAGCCGATTTAATAAGGTCTGACATTGGTATTATCCTTTCAATATTGTTAATTAATAGTCATGATTATTTCGTTATCTGAAAGAGGGGCGGCATTCAGATCAAGGGAATACTTGAGATAAAGTTTGCCGTCTTTTGTGATCGTGTTGTCAACGTTGTGAGTATACACCCCAAGCTGTAGGCAGCCGAAAGGCGTTTCGTACTGGCAGAAGTGTTTTTTTCCGACTTCGAGCGAGAGGGCGGAATTTGCCGTACCCTCACGCGTTATATATGCCGAGCTGTCGTCCGCTTTAATGGTGGTGACAGAGCCTTCGTAGCCCGTAGCTTCGGTGTCCTCATAGGAAATAATGTCAAATTTGCCTTCTTTAGAGCGTTTTGCTTTGGTGACAAGCTCAGTTTGGGTGCGTTCGCCGTCCTGCCATTGAATGCTTGTCAGGGAGATCATTACATTATTTTTCAATATATCACCTTTTATTCAAGAAGGATTTTTTAGGCGTTTAGCCAAAGAAACGGCGGCGTAGTCTTAGTAAGACTTGTCGGCGTTTTCGATCGCCATTTCAAGGAGTCTGCTTGTCAGCTCCTCCATATCCATACCCATATCCGCCATAAGCTTCGGGTAGACGCTGTTGAGCCGCAGTCCGGGAGATGTGCCTATCTTGTTCAGCAGAAGCGTACCCTCGTCGGTAAGGAAAAAATCAACTCTTGCGATACCCTTGCAGCCCATTGCTTTGAACGCCTTGACAGCAGTTTCACGGACGAACTCCGAAACGTCTTTGGGAATGTCCGCAGGTATAGCTAAATCGTTTCCCGAAGTTTTTCTGACTTCTGTGGGGTCGTAAACGCGGTCGGTGGAGAGAATTTCGCCGACATTTGACGCAAACGGCGAATCGTAGCCAAAAACAGCCACTTCAAGCTTGCGTCCGCTGACGTATTTTTCAACGACGACCTTGTTATCGTTGGAGAAAGCTATTTTTACGGCGGCTATAAGCTCTTTCAGGTCATGAGCAGTGCCTGTGCCTGCGCTGCAGCCGCTGTTTGCAGGCTTGACAGCCATCGGGAAGTCGATCACTCTGATGATCTCTCGGCATTTTCCCTCGATGTTGCTGAGGTCTCGTTGGGTTATCAGCTTCCACGGGGCGGTTTTTATTCCGTAATCGTCAAGTACCATGTGCGTATGGGATTTGTCCATACATGAAGCCGAGGAGAGCAGTCCGCTGCCGACATACGGTATTCCTGCCATATCCAAAAGTCCCTGAATAGTGCCGTCAGCGCCTTTTTTTCCCTGCAAAACGGGGAAAGCCACGTCCAGCCGTCTTATAGAGACATCGCCGTTTTCCATAATGATGATACCTCGGTGGAGCGGATCGGGGGAGAGAATGGCGGAAGTGCAGTCGGGATTTGTTTCCCAGCTTCCGTCGGCTATTTCATCGGGATCGCCGGGGAAATATAGCCAGCGTCCTTTACGGGTAATGCCCACCGCCATTACTTCGTATTCATCGGTGGGGATACTGCGGATGACCTCGGCGGCAGACGCAAGGGACAGATCATGCTCCTGCGATACTCCGCCGAAAATAACAGCAGCCTTTATCTTAGCCATACAGAACTCCTTTGCCTTAAAGCATAACATTTGATAATAATTATTAATACTATTTTATCACATTTCACAAAAAACTGCAAGTGTTTTTTGCAAAAAATCTAAAAAAACAGCAAATCAAGTCAATGGTGTACAATTATAAACAGTATTTTTTGTGCAATAAAACGAAAATATCCTGCCGATTCAGCGACAGGATATTTATAAATATTTTATCTTTTGCCGAGAGACTTATCGTCCTCAGAAAGATTGTCATACTTTATAATATAGCTGTAGATTTCGTCAACGGTGGTATAGGCTACCCCGACATAGCTGTCCGCACAGCCGTAATACAGAGCAATCCTGCCTGTTTCGGAGTCGTGGAGGGTCGCGCATGGGAAGCAGACGTTCGGCACAAAACCGCGTTCCTCGTACCATTCTTCGGGTGTGAGAACGTAGCGTGAGCAGCGGTGGAGGACTTTTGACGGCTCGTCAATGTCGAGTATCGCCGCTCCGACACTGTAAACATATCCGCTGCATGTCTGAACTACGCCGTGATAGAACATCAGCCAACCCTTGTTTGTCTCGATAGGAGCTGCGCCGCCGCCGATTTTGAGCCTTTCCCACCAGTTTTCAGACTTGCTCATAACGTGGCGGTGTCTGCCCCAGTAGACCATATCGGGGCTTTCGCTGAGGAAAATATCTCCGAAAGCCGTGTGACCGTTATCGCAGGGGCGTGACAGCATGACGAAGTTTCCGTTGATCTTTCTCGGGAACAGCACGGCGTTGCGGTTGTAGGGCAGAAAGGGATTTTCAAGCCGTGTAAACGTCCTGAAATCATTTGTTTTCGCCATGCCGATAGCCGCTCCGTACATATCCTGACACCAGATTATGTAATAAGTATCTTCTACTTTAATTAATCTCGGGTCGTAGGCGTAAATTGGCTGAAAAGGCTCGCCGTTTTCATCTGTGAACTTAATTTTTTCTTCCTGAAAGCTCCAGTTAAGGGCGTTGCTGCTTGTACCGAAGTACACATGGGGAACTCCGTCACGCTGTTCACCTCGGAAAACTCCGACGAATCCGTTATTGTACGGAATGACTGCGCTGTTGAAGATACGCGCTACATCGGGGAGAGGGTTACGCTGTATGATAGGGTTTTCGCTGTGCCGCCACATGGGAGATGTACAGCCAACGGGTTTATCCTGCCACGGAATATTCGGCAGCGGCGGAGAAATTATTTTTATCTCTGACATTTTTATCACTCCTGATTAACTTAAAACTGATTAATTAATTGCTGGTTTTATTATAATTTAAGTATACATCATTTTTTCTTAAATGTCAAGCGTTTTTGAAAATTTATCCAAAACGCACGGAATATAACGATTTGATTTGTTAAAATAAACGTAAATAGCCGTTTGCGAAAGAAATTTTCCCAAAATTGTAGATTTTTTTCGGAAAATGGTTTATAATAAATTTATTGAACAGAAACATAATGAGTTTAAGGAGTTTTGCTTATGACCGTGTACGAGCTTTCAAACGCACTCTCAAACGGCGGATTGGACGAGGTTTTTTCCCGAATTTACGGCAGATCGGATATGGAGCTGCTGCGGCAGAGGGCGAGATACCTGAACGCAGCCGAAAAGTTTTCAAGGCTTTATCCCGAGCGTGATGAGATACATGTTTTTTCCGCGCCGGGACGAACGGAAATAGGCGGAAATCACACCGATCATCAGCACGGATGCGTCCTTGCGGCTGCTGTAACTTTAGACGCGGTTGCGATAGTCGGCTTTCATGACGAGGGCGTGGTTCGGGTCAAATCGGAGGGTCACAAGCCCGATGTCATTGACCTTTCCGAACTTTATCCGCACGATGACGAGACAGGACACGGCGGCGCGATAATTCGGGGCGTGCTTGCAAAATTTAAGAAAATGGGCGTAAAAATTGGCGGATTTGACGCCTATACGACGTCGGACATTTTAAGCGGCAGCGGATTGTCCTCATCAGCGGCATTTGAAGTGCTTATCGCGACTATCGTTGACCAATATTACAACGACGGAAAAGCGGGAGCTGTTGAGATAGCAAAAATTGGTCAGTATGCGGAAAACGTCTACTTCGGCAAGGCGAGCGGACTTATGGACCAAATGGTAAGTTCCGTAGGAGGATTCACGCTTATAGACTTCAAATATCCCGATATACCGTTGATTCGCTCAATTAATTACGATTTTTTCACATCGGGCTACAGTCTTTGCATTGTGGACACAAAGGGCAGTCACAGCGACCTCAGAGATGATTATTCTGAAATTCCGAATGATATGAGGACGGTCGCCGAGCAGTTGGGTGTCGAGTTTCTCCGTGATGCGGACGAGGAGGAGTTTTACGAAAAGCTCCCGAAAATTCGGGAAAAATGCACTGACCGCGCCGTACTCAGGGCGATTCACTTTTTTGATGAAAGCAGACGTGCGGAGCTTGAGGGCGAGGCTCTGGAAAGCGGCAGGCTGACCGATTTTTTCAGCTTTGTAAACGAATCAGGCGACTCCTCGGCAATGCTTCTTCAAAACCTGCATTCTCCGAAAAGAGCAGGGGACAGGGAGCTTATGGTCGGCATTGCAATCAGCAGACGCTATCTCAGAGGCAGCGGAGCAGTCAGAGTTCACGGCGGCGGATTTGCGGGAACGATACAGGCGTTTGTCCCGAAATATATGGAAAAAGGCTACGCCAAGGAGCTTGACCGCATATTCGGAGAAGGGAGCTGCCGCATTCTCGGTATCAGGCAGGACGGCGGAATCAAGGTCGTTTAAGTATAATATAAAGCGTTTAATTTAATTAAAGGATATATAAAATGTTTCATAAAAAAATACCCGATGAAGGTATATTAAGGCTCATACCCAAGAGGAAAAAGGGATTTTTCAAGCTGATATTCAGCCGATTTTTCATGATAATACTGCTTATCGCCCTGCAAATATTCATACTTATTTCAATGTTCATACATTTTGAGGCGATACTTCCCTATTCAAGGACGTTTTACACGGTTTTTACCGTAGTCATGATATGTTGGCTTTTTAACAGCAAAATGGATTCTACTGCCAAGCTTACGTGGATGATGATCTTTTACCTGTTCCCTATTCCCGGAACTATTCTGTTTTACCTCACACAGAAGGATTTCGGACATCTTGCCATAACGAAGCGAGTGGGCGCTCTTATAAAGGAAACTAAAAGGATACTGCCGCAGAAGAAGTCTGTCATGGAGGACGTTCAGTTGAGCGATTCGGGAACGGACGACCTCTGCCGTTATGTCAACCGCACTGGCTGTTTCCCGATATATGAAAATACCGATACGATATATTTCCCGAGCGGCGAAGCAAAATTCGAGTCGCTTATGGTAGAGCTTGAAAATGCGGAAAGCTTCATTTTTATGGAGTATTTCATTATCGACGAGGGCTATATGTGGGGAAAAATACTTGAAATACTGCGCAGAAAGGCGGCTCAGGGCGTGGACGTCCGCGTAATGTACGACGGAATGTGCGAGATGTCCACCCTTACTCATGATTATCCTAAAAGAATGGCTGAACTCGGCATAAAATGCAAGGCGTTTTCTCCTATAACTCCGTTTTTGTCCACCTATTACAATTACCGTGATCATCGTAAAATTCTTGTTATAGACGGAAAAACGGCTTATACGGGGGGGATAAATTTTGCCGATGAATATATAAACCGCCGTGAACGCTTCGGACATTGGAAGGACGCGGCGATCATGCTGAAAGGGGAAGCTGTGCCGAGCTTTACTCTGATGTTTCTCCAGATGTGGAATATCAATGAAAAAAATGCAGAGTGGGACGAGTGGCTGAAACCTAAGCTGTCCGTAAAGGGCGGCGGATTTGTTATGCCGTATGCGGATTGTCCTCTTGACGACGATAAGGTCGGGGAAAACGTTTATATGGATATTCTTAACCGTGCAACAAGCTACGTTCATATTATGACGCCGTATCTTATACTTGACGGAGAGCTTGAAAATTCGCTTAAATATGCGGCGCAGAGGGGGATCGATGTGAAGATAATTCTTCCCGGTATCCCAGATAAAAAGGGCGCATACGCTCTTGCCAAGACTCATTATAAGGAGCTTGTCAAGGCAGGCGTCAAGATTTATGAGTATACGCCCGGATTTGTCCATTCAAAGGTGTTTGTGTGCGACGATGAAAAGGCTGTTGTGGGTACGATAAATCTCGATTACCGCAGTCTCTATCATCATTTTGAGTGTGCGGCGTATATGTACAGGACTTCGTGTATTCCCGATATTGAGCGTGATTTCGACGAGACCTTGAAGCTTTGCCGTCAAGTAACTCCCGAAACGATAAAAAAAGAAAGTCTGTATTACAAAATTACGGGGCAGATACTGAAATTTGTTGCTCCGTTGTTTTAATTAAAATCACTATCTACAACTTTAATGGGGGACTCTGTCCCCCATACCCCCTGCCAAAGGGGTGACCCCTTTGGAATCTCTGCTGTCGTAAATTTTCCTGCATAAAGCTTTCTGTGTACAGCAGAATCCATATTCTTATAGCTTTATGCAGGGAAATTTACGATATAGGGTTCAAGAGATTACCTTTTGGCAAAAGATACAGAAAACAATATCCATAAAATTTGTAGACAGTGATATTAAAAGTCCTGCGATGTAAATGTGCATCGCAGGACTTGTTTTTTTGTTGGGCAGTTATTTACTCATCTCGGAGTCAGTATCATCGGCAAAAAATGAGATCTGAATGCCATATTCCGATTCGCTGCCTGTAAGCTGCATTACAAGAATTGATGTTTTTTCTCCGAGAGGAGAATTGTACCAATCAGCGATATACTCGTCTGAAGTTGACGGTTCGCCGTAAATATCGCTTATTTTTTGTATCCATTTTTGGTATTCCTGTTCAATATTTTCGGCAGAACAGTGACTGCGGTAGTTGAATCCGATCAAACCAAGACTTGTAAAGCATAAGGTCAGATCCCATTTTTCGTCATACAACATAACGTCTTTATATTCGATCAATGTTTGGATCTGCCCTGAATAGCTGACTTCTTCCGACTCAGATGCTATGTCGTATTTATTCATTAAATCTTTTGCAGTTTCCACATCAGAGTAAAATGCTATATTGTTCACCGAATAATCGTCAGTCGTACTGCTGTCGTTATTTTTGTTTTTTTCACAGCCCGTAAGCATTAAAAGACAAAAAAGCAAGCATATAAATATATTAGCGAAGGATTTTAATTTTTTCTTCATATAAACGTCCCCTTAAAAATTACATCAAGAGCTTTTGCGGAAATTTTTATCTGTCAGAATACGTGCAAATATAAGTCCCAAAGGCAGGGCGATTATGATAAGTACGGCTTTGGTAAGCCACAGTCCGCCCTCTGCGATGTCGTTTTTCGCCATAAAGAATATTCCCTTGTACAAGAACATTCCCGGAACCATAATGACTATTGACGGCACGGTAAGAGTTATTCTCGGGAAGCCTATCAGCGGTTTTACGGCGGAAGCAAGAAGTCCGGCTGTAAGCGTTCCTATAAAAGCCGCAGCAGCAGGGTGAATGCCCGTAAAGTCGATAAGCTCCAGACGAAGCGTGTTGGCGATCATGCCTATCAGACCTGCGGTGAACGCCATTTTGCGCGTGCTGTTGAACATCAGCGAGAAGCCGTAAACTCCGACAAAGCTTGTAACAAGGCGAAGTAAGACAGTCAGCGGCAGGGAAAGCGAAATATCGCTGAATTCTCCCGGCGCAAAGCCGAAAACGGACGCTGTTATCCAGCCTGTCAGCGTTGCAGGAACGATTATGAGCAGAGCGTAGGTTATCCGCTCAAGTCCGGAACGCAGGTCAAGCTTTGCAAGGTCAAAACCGCCTGTGATGAGGGGATAGCCGGGTATGATAAACAGCAGCGAGCAGATATACCCTGCCTGATGGACTGC
This sequence comes from Ruminococcus sp., assembly GCA_017622925.1. Taxonomy (GTDB): domain Bacteria; phylum Bacillota; class Clostridia; order Oscillospirales; family Ruminococcaceae; genus Ruminococcus. The sequence goes on along the minus strand of JAGAQC010000004.1, from coordinate 55,066 downwards.
CGATATTCCCAGTAAAACTTCTGCAAGCCTGATAAGCAGAACGTATGTACAGCAGGCGGACGCAACGGCAGCAGTGACGTTGGCAAGGAGCGTGATATGTTTTTCAAGCAGCTTTTTACGCAGAAAATTTCCGACGCCCGCTCCGAAAAAAGCGCATATCATTTCAACTATACCGCCGCCGAGCAGGAACGTAAAGGCGCAGCATGCAAATGCGGCGGCAAGACCTAATTTCCAAGCCTTGTAGTTCGTGGGCATATTTTCGATCTTGTCAAGAATGCGGTGGAACTGTTCTGCGGAGTATTTTTCCGTCCGCTCGGCAAAATTGTCCGCAAAATATTCAAGGTATGACAGCTTATGGGTATTAACGCCTGTAGTACGCAGGGAAAGTGCATTTGTGCAGACCTCTCCACCGCCCGAGCAGGTGTATTCAATGGAAAGCAGACCGATGTCGGCGGTGCATGAGATACCCAATGCTCTTGCGACCTTGTTCATGGACGCACGGACGCGCCATGCAGCCGTTCCCGAGGAAAGCATAAGCAGCCCCACGCGTCCTATTACAGACGCCTTTTCTTTCAAAGACGCTTCTGCGATCGGATATGTACTTTCGCTGTCGATTATCTCGTACCAGTTAATATCCATATGCTGTTTTCTGAAATTGCTCATAGAATGCTCCTAAGTATAGCTTTTCAACATAGAATAGATCTCTGTGCGGAAATTATTCTTCCAGTCCGAAAATTCCCGTACATCTGTTGGGTCGGGGATATTTCCTCTGTTAAGAGCTTTGTAGACCCTTATTCCGGCAGGACACGCCGATATATCGGTACACGCAGACTTCTTATGTTCTTTTAAACCTGTTGCTGCGGCGATAACCGAAATTTTTGGTGAGATACCGTCACTGTCGGTAATTCTTTTTTCTTTGTCGGACATGGGAACTTCCGTAATTTCAAGTCCCATGAACGGTGGGAGAAGTATTTCGGCTTCTTCGGGCTTTGCATAAAAATCAAGCGTTTCCGCAGCGTTTATGCAATGGCTTCCCTCGGGAAGTCTGAACCGCATGAGAGCTATCCCTCTGCGGTCACGGTATGAATCGAGGAATCCTGCCGTCGATGTGGAGGTCATGGAGATCGTTTCCCCGAAACGGCGGCACAACTCAAAATCAGCCGCTCTCTCAACACGAAATACGTTATATTCCTTTTGCAATTGTGTCTTGCCGAAAGCGGAAAAAAGTCCCTCAAAAAAGCTCAGAAGCCGAGGTATATCGGAAATAACCGCAGGATTCAACCGTTTTCCCTCGGCGGCTCTTGCCGATTCCGAAAGTATATCGGGGAAAAACAGTGAATTGATAGTTACATAAGCCTTAGGGTCGCCGTAAAACGGGTCGTTTCCCGAAACGTCGCCGATATAGAATCTCAGGGATTTCTCCTCGTTTCTGTTTAAAATACTCATTTTTTAGCTGCTCCCTCTCATTCTGAAACGTTTGTTAAGGTAGCCGCTCTCAAACTCGTCCACAGGCATAGGCTGAGCAAAATAGTAACCCTGATAGACGTCGCAGCCGTACTCTGCCAGAAACCTTACCTGCTCGATAGTTTCCACGCCCTCGGTAATGACCTCCATTTTCAGCGACTTTGCCAGTGAAATAATCATTTTAAGAATAGTTCTGCTTTTCTCCTGATTCTGCGTTTTCTGTAGGAATCCCATATCTATCTTCAGCACGTCGGCGTCAAGGTCTTTCAGCATATTCAGCGACGAATAGCCGCTGCCGAAATCGTCTATTTCCACAATAAAGCCGTGCTTGCGCAGCTTGGCAATAAGTCGGAGGTGGTTTTCGGGATTATCCATGATAGCTGTTTCCGTGACTTCAAGATGAAGTCTTTTCGGCGCTATATCGTACTTTTTCACAAGCGATGTAATTATCTCGAACACGTCAAGAAGATAGAAGTCCTTCTGAGAAATATTAACTGATAAATAGCTCTTTTTAAGTCCCATTTCCGTCCAGCGTTTTAGCTGTACGCAGGCAAGCTCCCACATATATTTGTCAAGACGGCTGATAAGACCTGTCTGCTCCAATATTTTTATGAACTTGTCGGGACGTATCATTCCTTCTTCGGGATGAAGCCAGCGGACAAGCGTTTCTCCGCCTCTGATACTTCCGTCGGCGGCGATCTGAGGCTGGATATACGGGCGGAAATGCCCGTTTGCAATTGACGTTTCAAATTCGCTGATAATGCGGTGATCGCCGATAAAGTTCTCTCTCAGCTCGCTTTGATAATAGGCGACACGGCTTCGGAAGCTGTCCTTTATCGTGCGGATAGCAAGATTGGCGCGGTCGCACATGACGGAAACTCTGATATTTCGGTCTGTGACCTCGTATACGCCGATATGGATATGCGTTTTGAAGGACGCGTTTTCAATAAAGGAATCAGCCACAGAATAGCATCTGAGAAGCTTTTCCTCGGAATATCGGTTTTTCGGAATGCACAGGGCGAAGCGGTCGCCTGTAAGTCTGCCGTAGATACAGTAGTTTCCGCCGAATTTCATTGTTATCTCGGCAATTTTTTTCAGCAGTCTGTCGCCCTCGTCAACGCCGAAAACGTCGTTTACGATTTTGAAGTTTTTAACGTCCGTAACGATAATATTATATTTTTCCGCAGGATTATCTTTAAGAAGCTTTTCCACCAGTTCAAAGAAGTATTCCTTATTGTAAAGCCCCGTAAGCTTATCGTGGGTAGCGCGGTAGTTTTCGGCGTTGAATTTAACGACCTCCTCCGTCCTGTCGTGAACAAGGAAAAAGCACCCTAAATATTTTGCGTAACTGTCGTAAATACGTCTGTACTCGATCGTATAGTAGCGTTTTTCGCCTGAAATTCGCCGTGTTGTTTCCCATATATGGACAGACGTTTCAACGTCAACATCGTCTCTTTTCCAGCGTCTGACCTGTTCCTCAAGCGTCTGAACGTCTATATCCGCCTCGCAGAAATCCTTTGCAGCCTTGTTTGCCTGAACTATCCTGCCGTCAATATCAATGCAGATCATACCGTCCTTCATATTTGCAACAGTGAAGAACATAAGCCGTTCCATGAGACCTCTCGGGACGTAAAGCAGGGAATAATAGAAAATTATAAATCCCTCTGCGGAATAAAGCGCAATTGAATAATCGAAACGCAGTTTCAGGTAGATATGAAGTATACTTATGGCAACGAGCGCTAAAAGCGTCAGGAACACCGAGCTGTACTTTATAGCGTATGCCTTCGGAGCGGTAAGCATTCTGTGCAGCAGCATTATAAGCACAGCGGTCATCATGGATACAACAAAACCCGAATGGATACAATAAAGCAGACCGTAGTCGCAAACTCTGAACAAGCTTTTCCCGAAGCCTGCGTCGAAATTTTCCACTTTAAACGAGAACTTCAAGAATACATTCAGGAGCATAAACAGGCTGTCAACGCCTGCAATTATGAAAACGGGCAGCCTTATCCTGCCGAGACCGCCGGAATGTCCCAGATAGTGACGAGCAAACGAAAGCAGAGACATAACGGTAAACGTTTCAAAAATATTGTAGATCCCGAAAACAAACAAAGCCGAAGTTTCGTCGGGCATGAGCATTGCGGCTGCATTGGCTGCCGTAACGACTGCGGCGCAGGACAAAGCTCGCCTAACGTAATGCTCCAACGGGTTGTCTTTCAGATTAACAATGCCGTATGCAGTACAGCATGCCAAAAAAAGCGATCCTGCGAACATAGCCCCTATCATAAGCCAGATCATTTAACATCATCCTAAATTCAGCCGAAGTTCCTCAACTAACGGAAAGAAGCAACAGACGGAATCCTTCGACTGACATAATTTTCCACTTTGATTGTACCACATTTTCACAGTTTTGTCAATAAGCGAACACATTTTTACACGAAAATCAATTTTTAAAGTTTTTACGGGAAACTTACGCAGGGGGACGCTGTCCCCCTGCACCCCCTGCCAAAGGGGTGACCCCTTTGGAATCTCTGTTGTCGCGAATTGGGCTGTGGAAATCTCAGAATCTGCATGATGCTGTTAGTTTCCATGATTTCCACAGTCCAATTCACGAGAATTGACACCAAAAGTTACCTCTTTAACAAAAAGTATAGGATAACAAAATCCTCTGTATAAATTTACTGTAAACCTTACAATTGATTTCCGTGACATTATTATTTGTTATTTTATTAAATATTATACGGCGAGTAAAGGTAACACCGCACAATCTCTGTGCGGTGTTGCCTAAAGTAAGCCGAAGATGAGAAATGCCGCTATCGCTGCCGTGACGGTTATCCTCAGAGTAGTGTATATCTTACGCAGCAACGGCTCGTTTGCCGCGCCCTCCGCGATCATATCGAGAGCAGCGCCGCCGTCGAGAAAGCTGTACGGCAAAAGGTTGAAAAGTCCCTCCGCAAGGCTGAATAACGCAAGATACCCTGTATTTCCTGATAAAATAAGTATAAGAAAGGTCAGCAGGTTCGCCGCAGGACCGCTGAGCTGCACGAGTATTCCGGCTTTTAGGGAACATGGCGGAGAAGCAGTCATTTTTATACCTGTCCAGCTAAAATCAATTCGGTGTACCTCTCCGCCTGTCAGACGTACCGCTATGATATGCCCTGCTTCATGTATAAGACATGCGATGTAAAACCCCAGTATAAGGCGGCTTTCTCTGAACATGAACATCAGCGCATTAAAAAGCAGAAATGAGAATTTTATGTTTATTTTCGGCATAATTCACTGATAAATTCGATAAGCGTATTTATGGGATTCTCAAAAAGCGGCTTTTCGGATACGGAAAGGCTTTTCACCATGTTAAAAAGGTCGCCTGCCATGTCGGGCTTCCAAACGTTAAGAAGTACGATCCCGATCGAAAGTATCAGGCAGACTGCCGCCTGAACTGCGGCGGTATCTTCGAGCCTGCCCTCTTTTTTTCTTCGGAAGTTTTCTTCTCTCAGGTTCTCCGTGCTGTCCTCGGGATGGAGTTCCTCCGATACTGCGTTTTCTTCAATAATATTAACAATTTCTTCGTTCATAATATCCTCCTAATTATCTGCTTGTGAATAGTATGTGAAAATCTCTGAAATTAGACCAAAAAATAACAGAATCCACAATATTTTATCAGCAATTCGCTGTCTTGACATAAAGTGCCGTTCATGGTACAATATAAATTAGCATATTATTTATATGTAAGAGTTTTCATGATCTCTTGCTTGAAATCATGTCGGACTTTGCCGCAGCATTAAAAACGTACTCGACTCACCCGTGAAAAGAATAATGCTGCCGCCTTGACAACTGGAGGGATTTTTCTTTGAAAAAAATTAGCAGACTATTTCTACTCACAGCCGCCGTATCCGCCGCACTGACAGGCTGCTCCAAAGCGGGAGCGGATTCTTCGGGAAATACGATATTCAAAAAAACCGACCCCGAAAGCGTTTCTTTCGGCTGGCAGGACGCTTATGAAAGCAAACTGACGGAATTTAAAGGCTCCGAGCTTTTTTCCGATAATTCGGCGTTTGACATTTTCGATATAACGGGCGACGGTTCTCCCGAGCTTATTATTTCCCCTAATTCCGAATCGACGGCAAAATGCACTGTTTATACCTATGACAACGAGGAGCTTTCGGAGATAGGCGAAACGGGCTTCTGCGGAATTGTCTCCTATTGTCCCGAAAACAATATGATGAAAAACGAATATCAGGGAAGCGGCTTTGTGATCGGCAATATTATTTCCCACCTCAACGGAGCGTTCGATACTGTCCTGACATACAGCGACAATATGGATTCAGCCTCTTTGGGCGCGGAAATTTATCACGAAATAAACGGCGAAGATGCGTCCCTGCCCGAATACGAGGCGGCTCTTGCGCCCTATGCGGAGCTGAAATGTCTCGATGCAGGCAGACGCTATACTTTCGGAGACAGCGTTATTAAATACGCTCTGCGCTGTTCGGAAAGCTGGCAGGCGGTAATAAGTCCCGAACAGAAATCCCTTTGCACGGATAAGCTTACCGAGGTCATGCAGCTTACCGCGGAGGACGGAACAGACCCTGCCTTTGACCTTTGCGACCTGAACGGCGATAAAGTTCCCGAGCTGATAATTTCAGACGGCTCAAATCCCGAAGCTGAATGCTCGGTGTATTATTTTTCGGACGGCAATCTTGTTGAGATGGACGGTAAGTACGGCGCGTCAGGCGTTATGAGCTTCGACACAAAAAACTATGTTTTCTTTGCAGACAAAGAAGACGGAAAGAAATACTGGAGCATCGCCAATACCTCTTTCTCGTCTAATGACTACGTTGAATCCGACAGCATCGCATTGGTCGGAAGAAAGCATCTTTTGAACGAAAACAGCGTTTTAGCTGTATTTAACTGATATGGCTAAATCAAGATATATTTACGTTTGCAGTCAATGCGGCGGCGAAAGTCCTAAGTGGAACGGAAAATGTCCCTCTTGCGGAGCGTGGAACACTTTGGAGGAGGAGCTTTCCGAAGCTTCCTCCGCAGCGTCCTCCTCGCGTTCGATACCCGACCTTTCCGACAGCATTCTCGAACTTGAAGATATAGGCGCAGACATGGACGTCCGTTACGATACGGGCATAGGAGAGCTTAACCGAGTTCTCGGCGGCGGACTTGTCAAAGGTTCTCTTGTACTTTTGGGCGGAGAACCCGGCATAGGAAAAAGTACGCTGCTTTTGCAGATATGCCAATTTTTAGGGGAGGAGCATTCCGTACTGTACGTTTCGGGCGAGGAGTCCGCAAGGCAGCTAAAGCTCCGAGCCGACCGTCTTGGAGTTGATACGGAAAACCTCTATATCCTTACTGCGACCGATGCCGAAGCTGTTGCGGAAACCATTTCCTCATGCTCGCCCGATATTGCCGTTATCGACTCGGTACAGACCATGAGTATTTCACGTATATCGTCAAGTCCGGGAAGTCTTACGCAGGTGAGGGAATGCTCGAACCTGTTTATGCACACCGCAAAAAAACAGGAGATACCCATAATTATAGTGGGGCATGTCAATAAGGACGGAGCGATCGCAGGTCCTAAAGTCATGGAGCATATCGTGGACGCCGTTCTGTATTTCGAGGGCGAGCGTCATCAAAGCTATCGTCTGCTCCGCGCGGTGAAAAACCGTTTCGGCTCTACAAACGAAATAGGCGTTTTTGAAATGCTGGATAAGGGTCTTGCGGAGGTGGAAAATCCCTCGATGACGCTTCTTTCGGGCAGACCGAGGAATGTTTCGGGAAACTGTGTCGCTTGTGTAATGGAGGGCAGCCGTCCCATACTTGCGGAGGTACAGGCTCTTGCGGCGAAAACGAGTTATTCTGCCCCCCGAAGAATGGCTACAGGCTTTGATTTCAACAGGCTGAGCATACTTATTGCCGTTCTTGAAAAGCGGCTGGGGATATTTATGGGCGGTCTTGATATTTATTTGAACATAGTGGGCGGTTTTCGTCTTGACGAGCCTGCCGCCGATCTTCCCGTTGCAATGGCTCTGTATTCGGGCATAATGGACAAGCCTATAGACGATGAACTGCTGTCCTTCGGCGAAATAGGTCTCGGCGGCGAGTTGAGATCGGTCTCTCACGTATCTCATAGGATACGGGAGGCTGAACGAATGGGATTTACAAAGGTAATAATTCCAAGGCAGAACGCCTCCTCGATAGATCAGAAAGACTACAGTATAGAAATAATACCCGCCTCTACGCTGAAACAGGCGTTCGGGGCGATTTAAGGAGAAGAACATGAAAAAACAAATTACGGCAGTAATAGCGTCCGTACTTTCGCTTATGCTTTGGGGCTGCGGCGAAAAAGAAAGCTCCTCGTCATCGGGCGAAGTAAGTCAGATCGCAACTGAGGCTCTGAGTGACACGCCTGTTGCCGCAGAGGTAGTTCAGCCGTTTGCGGACTATTTTGACGGCTTCAATAACAACGATCCCGACAAAGTAATTGCGTCCATAACGCCGCAGGTATTCATAGACGGGCTTAAAGATGCGGAAAAATACGATGAACTGCGTACACAGACAGAGGGCGACATTACGACAACAATGGATTACTGGAAAGAGACTTACGGCGAAGACCCGAAAGCTACCTATATGGAGGAGGTCAGCAACCGTCCTCTTACGGAGCAGCAGTTGTTTTTTGCGGAGCTTTGCTATAAATACACCTATTACGATATAAAGGTCGATCTTGAAATTGAAGAAGGCTACGAGGTCACATTCAAGTACAAGACAGAGGGAAAAACCGATTCTGCCGAGGGTGAGGAAACAGCCTGCTTTGTAAAGGTCAAGGGCGACGGCTGGAAAATGATAGCTACTCATGCCGGAGCGTTGAATCAGTACAAGGACGCCGAAGACCCTTATAAATCTTAAAAATAATTATTGATAAAATTTCACAAGGCACGATCAGGGTCGTGCCTTGTTTGTTAAGTAAGAAAGGAGAGGTTTATGGCTGCATATGTGGAATTTAAAAACGTTAAAAAAATATACAAGATGGGAGAAACACAGATAAATGCGCTTAACGGCGTGGATTTTGAAATAAACAAGGGCGAATTTTGCGTTATCGTGGGAGCGTCAGGAGCAGGAAAAACCACTATTCTGAATATTCTCGGCGGAATGGATACCCTCACAAGCGGAAGCGCCGTACTGGACGGTACGGATATTTCCAAGATGACCAAAAGGCAGCTTACCGCATATCGCCGATACGACGTAGGGTTTGTGTTTCAGTTTTATAATCTTGTGCAGAATCTTACCGCCCTTGAAAACGTTGAATTGGCGGCGCAGATATGCCGCGATCCGCTGAACGCCGCCGATGTTCTGAAACAGGTGGGACTTTCCGAACGAATGAAGAATTTCCCTGCCCAGCTTTCGGGCGGCTAACAGCAGCGAGTGGCTATAGCGCGAGCCTTGGCAAAAAATCCAAAGCTTCTGCTTTGTGATGAACCAACGGGAGCTTTGGATTACAATACGGGCAAGGCGGTATTGAAGCTCTTGCAGGACACCTGTAGAAAAACAGGCATGACCGTTGTAGTTATAACCCATAACTCCGCGCTTTCCGCTATGGCTGACAGGATAATCACCGTAAAAAGCGGAAAAGTCTCGGACATGAGATTGAACGGCAGTATAACCGACGTTGCCGACATCGAGTGGTGACAGCTATGGGTCGTTCTATGAGAAAAACCGCCCTGCGTGAGATAAAGCATACGTTCGGTCGGTTCACAGCTATACTTGCCATAATTGCCCTCGGAGTGGGATTTTTTGCGGGAGTTCGCGATACCACGCCTGCTATGGTCAATATGATGGATAAATTTTTAGATGAAAATCAGTTTTATGACTACCGATTAATCTCAACTCTGGGCTGGGACAACGACAGCGTTAAAGAATTTTCACAGCAGCCCGATGTACGTTATGCAGAGGGCAGTATCAGTTTTGACGTGCTTTTCAAAAAGGGAAATCGTGAATTTGTCATGAAAACCCATATGCTGCCCCGTAATATCAACGATCTGCTGTTGGTTGAGGGAGAGCTGCCGACAAAAGAAAACGAATGCGCCGCAGAAAACGACAGAGGACTGAAAATCGGCGACAAGATACAGGTTCACGGCGAAAACAGCAAAAACGTCACAGATACCCTCGGTGAAACGGTCTATACCGTTACTGCGCTTGTTGAGTCTTCATTTTATATCAATCACGAAAGAGGAACTACCTCAGTCGGTGACGGCACGGTATCGGGATTTGTGTATCTTCCCGAGGCGGCGTTCAATACGGACAGCTATACCGAGATATTTATCAGATTCGACCACGATAAGCTTATATATTCGGACGATTACGACAGCTTTATCGAGGAGAAAAAATCGGAATGGGAACGCTTGGCGGAGGAGACTGCGAATAAGCGTTACGATGACGTTATCGCCGAAGCGGAAGCGGAGCTTTCCGACGGTAAAGCCGAGCTTGAGGAAAAACGCGCCGAAGGAAAGCAGGAGCTTGACGATGCTCAGAAAGAACTTGACGAGTCCGAAAAAAAGCTTAATGAAGCCAAATCAGACCTTGATTCCGCCAAAAAGGAGCTTGACGAGGGCGAAAAGGAATTGAACGCCTCGAAAAAGAAAATAGACGACGGAAAAAAAGAGCTTGAAAAGTCGAAAAAGACCCTTGACAGCTCGAAAGCCGCTCTTGACGAAAGTGAAAAACAGCTCATTGAGGGTGAAGCAAGTCTTTCGGAGGGACAATCACAGCTTGATTCGGCATGGAACGAATACCACACGGGACTTGCAGGGTATGAAGCGGAGGAAAACGCATTTTACAGCCAATACGGCGAACTTCTTGCGATGCTTGACTATCTGCCCGACGAGCAGCAGTCTCAGCTTAAAGACGGTCTTGCACAGCTTGAAACGGCGAAGTCGCAGCTTGATTCCGCAAAAGCCGAGCTTGATTCGCAGCAGTCGGTCCTTGACGCAAGCCGCTCGGAGCTTGAAGCAGGACGCGCCGAATTTGAATCGGGCAGGGATAAATATGAGCGAGGTCTTTCGGAATACGAAAAAGCCGAAGCCGAGCTTCAAAAAGGCGTTAAAGAATATGAGGACGGCTTGAAGAAGTGGAAAAACGGCAAAAAAGAGTACGACGACGGTCTTGCCGAATATGAGGACGGTCTGTCGGAATACAACGACGGACTTGCCGATTACAAAAGCGGTCTTGCGGAATTTAACGAAAGGATCGCCGACGCAGAACGGGAAATATCTGATGCGGAGCAGGACATCGCCGATCTGAAAAGTCCTTCCGTATACGTCCTTGACCGAAACACGAATATCGGATATGCGCTTTTTGAAAACGATTCGGAAATAGTCGCACAGGTGGCAAAGGTTTTCCCGATATTTTTCATTCTCGTGGCGGCTTTGGTCTGTATGACGACTATGAGCAGAATGGTCGAGGAACAGCGTACTCAGATAGGAATGTTCAAGGCTTTGGGATATTCCGAAGCGGCTGTTATGGGAAAATTCATGTTCTACTCGGGTTCGGCTTCACTTATCGGCTGTATTGTCGGATTCGCATTGGGAACGTTTCTGTTTCCTGCCATTATCTGGATGACCTATAAGCTTATATACATTCCGCTTGATATTCCGTATTATTTTGACCTGAAGCTTGCCGTCATCGTTGTTTTTGCCTCTCTTTTATGCTCCCTCGGGACTACATGGGTATCATGCCGCGCGGAGCTTTCGGAAACAGCCGCAGGTCTTATGAGACCGAAATCGCCTAAAGCCGGAAAGCGTGTGCTTCTCGAATACATTCCATTTATTTGGAACAGAATGAAATTTCTTCACAAGGTCTCGGCGCGAAATATTTTTCGCTACAAGGGACGCTTTTTCATGATGATCGTGGGTATAGGCGGCTGTATGGCTCTTTTGCTGACGGGCTTCGGCTTAAAGGATTCTATTGCAGGCTTTGCGGACATACAATTCGAGCAGATACAAATTGCAGACGCCGCTGTTACCTTTGAAACGGATAAAACCTCCGCAGTACGCACGCTTCTTGACGAAAAGACGGAAAGCTCTCTCATGCTCCGTCACAGTTCGTGGAATCTGCTCTACGGAAACAGGGTAAAAAGTATTGACCTTGAAGCTGCCGAGGACTTTGAAAAAATCGGCTCTTTCATGTGTTTTCGCGATGAAAAGGGTAAACCTCTCGATAGTCCGCAGCTTGGCGAGGCTCTTGTAAGTCACAGCATTTCCGAGAGATACAATGTAAAGACAGGGGACGATATGACCCTCCGTGATGAGAATATGCGTGAGCTGCACCTTAAAGTCACGGGAGTATTTGAAAATCACGCATATAATTACGTGTATATTTCAAAAGAGACCTATGAAGCTCAGTTAGGGGAGGAAATGGGACTTAACAAGGCGTTTGTGAACTTCTCCGATAATGACGACCACACAAAGCTGACGACTGAACTCAGAGGAAGTAAAAATATAATTTCCGCAGAGCTTTTCGAGAACACCAAAGAACGCATGGCGGAAATGATGAGCAGTCTTGACTATATTGTACTTCTTGTAATAGTATGTGCGGCGGCTTTGGCGTTTATCGTTATTTATAATCTTACAAACATCAATATAACCGAGCGTACACGCGAAATAGCGACTATCAAGGTACTCGGCTTTTTCCGCAGAGAAACGTCCGCTTATGTACTGAGAGAAAATCTTGCGCTTACGGCTATGGGTATAATTGCAGGTATACTTCTCGGAGTTCCGCTTCACAGCTTTGTTATCTCCTGTATAAAGGTGGATATAGTGGATTTCAGCACCATTATCCTGCCCATGAGCTATGTTTACAGCATTCTTCTGACCTTTGCCTTTAATTTTATTGTCAACCTGTTTATGGCAATAAAGCTGGAGCGTATCAATATGGCTGAATCGCTGAAATCCGTTGATTAATATATTTGGTATTTTGTGAAACGTTATATTGTTGCTAAAAGAAAATTGATGAAAGTCCTGCGGTTTATGCAGGACTTTTTATTTTACTTAGAGTTTTCAGAAAAACTTACGACTAATGAGTAGAAAGGAAAATTAATACTGATCTCTGATCGGTTCCATGAAAAGATTTATCGGCAGGCGCTTGCTGATCAAGGAAAACGACCGCAGGCAGGCTGTCGCCTTACAAGGGCGTTTGACGACGAGCAGCAAGTGGATGGCGGTGAAGATTTTCATGGGTTTGGTCAGAGATTAGTATAGGGAGGTGTTCTATGGATAACGGTGCAAGTAGCTACCGCCGTTTTCTTGATGGTGACGATTATGCAATAGGTGATATTATAGCGGAATACAAGGACGGCTTGATATTATATCTTAACAGTATTTGCAATAATCTGAATACTGCGGAAGATATTGCAGAAGAAACCTTTGTTTGTATCGCTATTAAACAACCTGATTTTTCTGCTCGAAGTTCATTTAAAACGTGGCTGTATTCTATTGGCAGACATACTGCTGTTGATTACATACGAAAGCACAGACGTTTTCATTTTGTATCGTTTCAGGAATGCGCCGATATACCTGATATGACCGATATTGAATCCGAACTGATAAAGAATGAGCAGAAAAAAATTCTTCATAAAGCTATAAGTTCTCTTAAAGAGGATTACAGGCAGGTATTGTATTTGTCATACTTTGAAGATATGGGTAATGAGGAGATAGCGGAAATAATGAAGAAAAAACGTCGCCAAATAGAAAATCTTATCTATAATGCGAAAAAGGCGTTAAGATCAAAGCTTGAAAAGGAGGGCTTCAGATATGAAAAGTTCTGAGGAAATGACGGAAAACGTTATCAAAAGGCTTAATGAGCATAGGGAGAAAGTCAACGAAAAAAATACTTTGACAGAAAAATTTACAGATTCCGAAGAAATGAAAGGAGTTGGGTTTATGAACAGAAAAATTTCATTGATAGCCACAACGTCGTCGGTGTTTTTGGTAATGGCGGTAATTTTTTCGATTATTTCGCTGAATATGAAAAAGCCCGATCTTAACGACGAAACAGAGAACAGCAATTCTTTATTGATTTCTGCAACAAACGCGGAGGATAGTAAAGAAACATCTGATATGAGCATATCGGAACAGGTATCGCCTGTCAGAACAACAGCTGCTCCTGCAACCTGCGCAGAAAAAAAGGTTGAAACTGTTAAAACTGCTAAAACGACTTATCTGGTCAAAACAACGCAGCCCACGGCAATCAAAGAGATAGAAAGCTCCAAAGCAGAGGAATCGCTCCAGACGGAAGAACCGATCAAGACGGAAGAACAAATTAATACGGAAGAACCGATTCGGACAGAGGCAGTCGAAAAAACAGAGATTCCACAAACAGAGAAGCCGATTCAGACGGAAGAACCGATGCAGACCACAGTAAATCCCGTTACCTACGGAAATGTATTTCAGCTTACACCGTCAACGGACGGCGTGGAAGAGTTTATGGAACTTTTCCGTGAAAAATACGGCAACGACGGAAGGGGAGACTGTTATAATGTCACTCCGCAGGAAATAACAGATAAATATGATATACGTATTTTTAAATTTGACAATGACGGCGGAGGACATATATACGGCGAAGGATTTTTACTTTACGAAAATGAGATATATCTTCTTGGCGAAAGTTTTGGCGGCTGGGGACTTACATCATTTGCAGTAGCTGACATAGACCATAACGGCAGTAATGAACTGTACTTTACATATTCATGGGGTTCAGGTATACATCGTTCACATATTGCTTATTTTGATACGCAAAGCAAAGATATAGCCGTATTTGATTATGTATATTGGGATCACGATATGGTACTCAGCAATGAAAACGGTGTGTTGTCAATATGTCATGCAGAACCAATACCACTGAACTTTATAGAATGTACAGCAGGGAAAGAGATCGGAAGAATTGAATTTATTGACAATGAAATACAGTTAGCGTTGATCGAAGATTAACATATTTACAGAAAAGCTGTGCAGCATTATGCTGTACAGCTTTTTTGATACTTAGTAAAAAATAATGTTACTTTTTGTTTTAATTATATTATGAAAAATGGAGTGTTATTATACAGAATGGAAATGATAAATTAAATTCTACAGAATAACTCAAAAGCACAATAAGTCAGTTAATCAGTATTATATATCATTGTAATTCGGAAAAAAATGGACTATAATATAGTTACAAGGTCAGCAAGGGGCTGACAAATCAGACGGTCGGGAAAATGAGTTCTCGGTCATATATCATTATATTTAAAAAAACTTATCGGAGGGAAAAACAATGAGAAATTCAATTAAGAAGAAAAGGATCATGGCGGCAGCGGCTTCCGCTGTAATGAGCGTTACTGCGGTAACAGGCTCTATAGGCAGCGTCGCTGTTCCTATGCTCGGTTCGCTCACGGCTTCGTTTGCTGCCGAGGCAAGCGTGAAGATCAACGCGACTGTCGGCTACGCAGAGGGAATGTACGCAACATGGGGAGCTGTATCGGGCGCGGCAGGCTACAACGTTTACGTTGACGGCACACAGATCGACAGCGAGCTTATCAGACAGTACAGCGGCTACATGAGAGCGGACGCGATCGGTTTAAAGGCAGGCAGCCACACAATGAAGGTAGTGCCTATCATCAACGGCAAGGAAGATACTTCAAAGGCTGCTGAGGGTACGGCAAGTGTTTATGCACACGACAGAAGCGGCTATGCCTTTGAGGACGGTCACATGCCCGGAGCTTACAACGCTGACGGAACACTTAAAGACAACGCTGTAGTTGTTTACGTTACAGAGGAAACCAAGGACACCGTTACAGCCTCCCTCAACGCCGAGGGCAAGGGCAACGTGGAGTGCAAGGGAATCCAGAATATCGTTACAGCCTACAAAAAAGGCAAGGAAACACGCCCGATCTCCATAAGACTTATCGGAAATATTACCGACCCTGCAAATATGCCAAAGGGCGACCTCATGGTTGACACAGTAACCGCCGGCATGACTATCGAGGGCATCGGCAGCGACGCAACAGCTAACGGCTGGGGAATCGTACTGAAAAACTGCGTTGATGTTGAGGTAAGAAACCTCGGTACAATGAACTGCAACAGCTCCGAGGGAGACAATATCGGACTCCAGCAGAGCGACTCATACTGCTGGGTACATAACTGCGATTATTTCTACGGCGACGCAGGTTCTGACGCCGATCAGGTAAAGGGCGACGGCGCGCTCGATACAAAGAAGTCCCACCACATCACTCATTCGTACAATCACTTCTTTGATAACGGAAAGTGTAATCTTCAAGGCGCAAATGCCTCTGATACGTCAAATTACATCACCTACCACCACAACTGGTACGACCATTCCGATTCCCGTCACCCCCGTGTAAGAGTTGCAACTGTTCATGTTTACAACAACTACTATGACGGCAATGCAAAGTATGGTATCGGTTCAACGACAGATTCCGATATTTTCGCTGAAAACAACTATTTCCGCAACTGCAAGAATCCTATGATGATCTCAGGTCAGGGTACGGACGCAGCAGGCGAGGGTACGTTCAGCGGCGAAGTTGGCGGAATGATCAAGGCTTTCGGCAATATCATCGAGGGCGGTACTTACGTTCCCTATAGCGCAAACAATACGCAGTTCGATTTCTATGACGCAAAGTCGAGGGACGAGCAAGTTCCCTCGTCCGTAAAGGCTGCAAGCGGCGGCGCAACTTACAATAATTTCGACACGGCAAGCGGAATGTACAGCTACAATCTCGACGCTGCCGAGGACGTTCCCGCTATTCTCGAAGCAAAGGCAGGCCGTGTTGACGGCGGCGACTTCAAGTGGGATTTTGATGACTCCGTGGACGATGCGTCCTATGCGGTAAACTCAGCTTTAAAGTCTGCGCTTATATCTTATGACGATTCTATAGTAGCTATCGGCTCGGGCTTCAAGGAGGACGTATCGAATCCCCCTACTACAACTCCTCCTCAGACTAAACCCTCTACTCCTGTACAGACAACTCCTGCTGAAACTACACCTGCGCCTGTTGTAACCGATGTTCCTGCGCCTGTTGTTCCTTCGGGAGATGTAAAGGTCGTTTATGCAGGCGGTTGGAACGAAATGGCATACCTTGTATGTTCAGGTCTTAGCGACGCAAGCGTTACAGGCGTTTCATATTCGGGAGCGTCAACAGGCTCTCTCAAGGGCGACGATCTTAAATATCTTGTAAGAGATGTTGCAGAGGGTGTGAGAGTCGATCTTCTCGGACTTAAACCGGGTACTTATTCGATCACTCTTGACACAACAAAGGGCAAGGTCGTACAATCGGGCATTACTGTAGGCGCGCAGGATCGTTCGGGTTATGCACACTTCAATTATAACGAGGGCGTTGGCGCATACACGGACGGCGGCGAGCTTAAAGTCAATGCAAAGGTTCTCTACATTACAGACGAAAACAAGGATACTGTAACGGTTACGTCAAAAGACGGCACAACTGTAAAGGGTATCGGTAATATTCTCAACTCTGTCGGTCAGGACGTCGGCGGCGGCAAGACCTCCAACGGCGGAACATGCAACTCGAATCAGGGTATTATCAAGAAGCTCGCCGAGGACGGAACTCCCCTCGTTATCAGAATTGTCGGAGATGTTAAAGCTCCTGCGGGTCTTACGGAATACGACTCGACAGGCAACGGCGGTTCGGTAGGCGACAACGGTTTCATGGCAAGAATGAAATCAGGCAAGGACATCACGATCGAGGGTGTCGGCAATGACGCTGTAATCAACGGCTGGGGCTTCCACTTCATGGCTGAGTCTGCTGCTCCCGAATTTGGTAAAAGCTTTGAAGTAAGAAACATTGCGTTCAGAAACGTTCCCGAGGACTGTATCGGTCTTGAGGGCGTTCAGACAGGGGACGAACTTACAACTCCTGTTGAAAGAGGCTGGGTACACAATTGCGAATTCTATGTACCAAAGGTTGCCAACCCTGCTGAATCAGACAAGGCTGAGGGCGACGGCGCATGCGATTTCAAACGCGGTCAGTACTTCACAAACAGCTATTGCTACTATGAGGGCTATCACAAGACAAACCTCGTAGGTTCATCGGATACAAGTCTCCAGTACCACCTTACATATCACCACAACTACTGGAAAAACTGCGAATCGAGAGGACCTCTCGCTCGTCAGGCTGACATTCACATGTACAACAACGTATACGACGGTCAGACAAGCTACTGTCAGAATCCACGTGCAAACGCATTCATCTTCTCTGAGTACAATGCCTTTGTAAATGAATGTAAAGACCCGTGCAGAGTTACATCGGGCGGTGTTGTAAAGAGCTACAATGACGCTTATATCAGCATCAAGAAAGGCTCGGATATGCAGGCGACTGTTGTAACTGATAAGAGCCAGAAGGTAAATTCTTCCAATAAGTATGCAAACTTTGATACAAACGCTTCTATTTCATACGTTCCCGCAGGTACTTACAGCTTGACAGAGGCAACAGGCGAATCCCTTTACACAGCTCTTAACTCTCTCTTTGAGACGGACGGCGGCTGCATGGATAACATGAAAATATCGGGCGGTACTGTTGTTGATCCTCCCACACCTGCTCAGACTACGACAAAACCCGTAACTCCCACAGAGCCCTCAACTCCCACAACGCCCACAACACCCGTAACACCTGTTCAGGGCGGATATGTTCATGACTTTACAGCAAACGGTACTTCAAGCTCATTCTACACTATCACAGGCAACCTCTCAACAAGTAAGGGAACTGTTAATTACGACGGCAAAACTCTTACTCAGTGCCTGAAAATGGAATCCGCCTCAAACATCGCTTTCAATGCGGCAAACGGCGGAAAGCTCACACTTGTATTCGTAGAACCCTCGGCAACTGTAAAGGTTGACGGAACAAAGTATACGGCGTCGGGCAACGGTATCATTACGGTAGACGTTGCGGCAGGTCAGCATGCAATAACAAAGGCAGATACGGCAAATCTTTTCTACATTGTATACTCAGAATCGGGAACACAGCCGACTCCCACAGACCCCGTTGACGACGGACTTATCGGCGATGCAAACTGCGACGGCAAGGTAACTATTGCAGACTCGACCGCTATTCTTCAGGCTTTGGGGAATCCCGACAAGTACGGACTTTCGGAGCAGGGCGCTAAAAACGCAGACTGCTGCAACAGAGGAGACGGCATCTTGCCGAGCGATGCGCTTGCTATCCAGAAGATAGACGCTAAGATAATTACTTCACTTCCCGAAGTGACAAAATAAGCCCATCCCTTAAATATAATGATATAAAGAAAAGAGAGTTCCTTCGGGGACTCTTTTTTCTTTGGCAAAGCTATTTATACGGAGAAAAGTTCAATTTTCACATAATTCTCACTATTTACTGCTTGACTTTTCACATGAAAAGAGGTATAATAAAATTAATAAAATGTAAACTTATGTCATATTATAAAAGGTGATGATATTTATGAGCAGTAAATCAGGCTTTATAGCAGGACTGAGTAAATCCACGAAGATAACCGTATGTTCGTGTATCGGATTTGTTCTTCTTACGTCGATCATACTTATTTTCTTCGTTCTGTTCCCGATAACCCCCTCGGAGAAGATAATGGCGAGTATCGGACGTGAAAACGTTATAAACGGAGGTCAGGGCGGAAGTCCTCAGAGCATTACTCCGGGCGTTGTAACTACAGTTGCAGGCGATGAGACCGAAAGCACTGAGGCGGCAACCGAAAAACCCGTAACAACTACCGCCCGTACAGTAAATATCCGTATAACGACAGGTTCGGGCTTCCTTTGGAACGGACGTATCCCTACAGGCGTTATGCCGGGCGAAAGCTACCCCACCACCGTTGTTGAAGACCCCGTAACTCCTACTCCCGACCCCGGTTATCAGGGCGGAGGAGAATATCCTGGTGTAGGAGAGCCGCCTGTAACGACTCCCCCCATTGACCCGGGCGTTGACGTTCCGCCTGCAACAACTCCTGTTGACCCGGGCGTTGACGTTCCCCCTGTGACAACTCCCCCCATTGACCCGGGCGTTGATGTTCCGCCGGTGGTTAATCCCGAACCGCCTGCAGAAGAACCGATCACTCCGAACGAAAATAACGGCGAATCGTCAGAACCCTCTCCCGACCCGTCCGTTTAATAAACATGCTCTTAAAGACCGTACAGAATTATTCTGCACGGTCTTTTCATGTCGGCGTTGACGTTGCTGTTTGTTTTTGAATTTTGCGTTATTTTTCGTTATTGTCGGCAAATTGAACGCTAAAAACTGTCAAAAGCAAGTATAAATTTTAAAATTTCTCAAAAAAGACTTGATTTTTTCCGAAAAAAGTATATAATTATATATGGAAATATTTTTTTTGAAAGGAAAATTAAAACATGATTATTTTGGTTGTAAATGCAGGAAGCTCATCTCTTAAATATCAGCTTATTGATATGAAGGACGAAAGTGTTATTGCTAAAGGCAACTGCGACCGTATAGGCATTGACGGTCATATCGCTCACAAAACGGCAGACGGCAGGGAGCTTAACGCCGACTGCTCTTTCCCCACCCACACAGAAGCTTTTATGAAGCTTGTTGAAACTCTTACATCAGGCGATGCAAAGGTAATTGACAGCATGGACGAAATTTCGGCTGTCGGTCACCGTATCGTACAGGGTGCGGATATGTTCGACAGATCGGTTATCGTTACGGACGAGATCATTGACAAGATCGATGAACTCAGAGAGCTTGCTCCAGTACATAACCACGCTCACGCGCTTGCTCTCCGTGCATGCAAGAGCGTAATTCCTGCAAATGTGCCGCAGGTTGTCGTATTCGATACGGCGTTCCATCAGACTATGCCTCCGAAGGCTTATATGTTCGGTCTCCCTTATGATGACTATGAGAAGCTTCATGTAAGAAAGTACGGTTTCCACGGTACATCTCACCGCTTTGTTTCCGCTGCTCTTGCAGAGGCTATGGGCAAGGACATCAAAGACCTGAAGATCGTTTCATGTCACCTCGGAAACGGTTCTTCCATTACAGCTGTTGATGGCGGAAAGTCAATTGATACTTCAATGGGCTTTACCCCTCTTGACGGTGTAGTTATGGGAACTCGCTCGGGAGCTGTTGACCCCTCTGCTGTTACTTTTGTAGCGGATAAGCACGGCTTCACACCTGCTGAAATGAGCGATTACATGAACAAGAAATCAGGATTCCTCGGAGTTTCAGGCGTAGGCTCTGACAACCGTGATATTACGGACGCTGCTCAGCACGGCAATCAGAGAGCTATGCTCGTATCCGAGATGCTCGTTTATGAGATCAAGAAGTACATCGGTTCTTATGCCGCTGCTATGAACGGTCTCGACGCTGTTCTTTTCACAGGCGGTATCGGTGAAAACGCATACGACGTAAGAGAGCAGGTCTGCGAAAATATGGACTTCTTCGGTATCAAGCTTGACAAGTCCGTAAACAATGGTCTCAGAGGAAAGCTTGCAAAGATCTCCGCAGCCGATTCAAAGGTTGAGGTTTGGGTAGTTCCCACAAACGAGGAGCTTCTTATCGCAAGAGATACTTTAGCTCTTATTACTAAGTAATTCGCAGTATTTTATGAAGCAAAAATAAAAATACAATGGGCTGATGCAGCTGACAGAAGCTGTGTCAGCCCTTGAATTTTAGGTTTGAGCAGATAAGCCGTTTACAGGACAAAAATAAATAATCTGCACGATTTTTCTTACCGCTGCATGTTATCCTTGAACAAAATGCAAAATATTTGCAAAATGTCTTGCTTTTTAGCTCCGAAAACGTTATAATATTATGAGCGACAGGGCTGAAAGGAGGACTGCAATATGAAGATCAGTGGGATAGTCTGTGAATACAATCCCTTTCATAACGGTCATCGCTATCATATAGATGAAACTCGAAAAAACGGCGCAACTCACATCATCGCCGTAATGAGTGGAAATTTTGTCCAGCGTGGCGATACGGCGATCCTTGATAAATTTACACGGGCGAATTTGGCGGTAAGATCGGGCGCAGATCTTGTCATCGAGCTTCCGACGGCATATTGTCTGTCCTCAGCGGAAAAATTCGCATGGGGAGCAGTTTATCTGCTTCATAATCTCGGCGTAGTGGACGAGCTGTCGTTCGGCAGCGAATGCGGCAGCGTTGAAAAGCTTGTCCATGCCATGAACAAAGCCGACAGCTTGGCGCATTCCGATGAAGTCCGCATACTTATGGAAAAAGGCTTTACCTATCCTCGTGCATTGTGTGAAACGCTGAAAAGCACGGACGAAGAAGCGGCTGAGATAATATCCGAGCCGAATAATCTGCTCGGAGTGGAATATATCCGCGCTTTGAAGTCCTTGAACAGCGATATACAGCCGTTTACCGTAAAGCGCAGCGGTGCGGCTCATGACAGTATGGAGGACGGTAACGGTCACGTCAGCGCGTCTTATATACGAAGCCGAATTTTATCGGGAGAGAGCGTGGACGGCGTAATGCCCGAGATATGGGAAAATGCCCTGAGATCGGGCGGCATAGCGTCATTGAAAAGGCTCGAGCGAGTAATACTTTATCGGATACGTACAGCTTCGATCGAAGAAATATCGGAAATAAGCGATTCCAACGGACTTGCCGAACGGATATGCCGCAGCGAAGCGGCTTCTCTTGAAGAATTGCTTGATTCGGTAAAATCAAAGCGTTATACAATGGCTCGGATAAAACGCGTCATATTGTCCCTGCTTATAGGAATAACGAGAACCGATACGGAGACAGCTCCGCCATACGCAAGGGTTATTGCGTTCAATGAAAGAGGCAGGGAAATACTTGCCGAGGCAAAAAAAAAAAGAAAATACCCGTAGGTACGTCCCTTGCCAAGCTGTGCAGACTTAGCTGCGACGCACATCGTTTTGCGGAGCTTGAAGCGGCGGCGACAGATATTTACGGTCTTGCGGCGGAAAAAATATGTCCTGCGGGGCTGGATTACAGAGTAAAGATAGAAATGATTCGGGAGAAAGCATGAAGAAAACTATTTATTCAATTATAGCCGTTATGTTCGCAGTTTCTGCTGTTTCCTGCGGCAGAACGGTTCAGAGGGTAGAATATAGCGGCTCGGACAGCGTTTCCTCCACCAAGCCTGCGGAATTTCAGGCTGCGGAGCTTACCGAAGCTGAAACAGAAGCCGTTACCGAAGCTCCGACAAATGTACCGCCTCCGCCTGTTGAAGTAAACGTTTCCCTGCATAAGAGCAGAGAGCTTGCCGGATCCTCGGTCATAGAGGGCTTTGAAACGGTCATGCAGACCCCTGAGCTTCCAACAGGCTGCGAAATAACGGCTCTTGCTCAGACTCTTAATTTTTACGGCTTCGGCATTGATAAGACGGAGCTTTGCGATACGTTTATGCCTATGGATATAAACGGCTATTACACTATGAACGATGTCTATCTGGGCGACCCTCGGACAAATTACGGCTACGGCTGCAACGCTCCCGTTATCGAAAAGGCGGCGAATGATTATTTCGATTATCTCGGTTCTGACTGGTACGCTCTCGATCTGACGGGCGTTCCGCTGGAGGAGGTTTTCTGTCAGATAGGCGAGGGCAGACCTGTGATAGTATGGTCAACAATTGGTCAGCGGCAGACCCATGCGGAATACGAATTTACTTTGGGCTGCGGCGAGGAGCATTGGTTCAATCCCTATCAGCACTGTCTCACGGTTTACGGATATGACTATGATTCGGGAACTGTCCATGTGGCTGACCCGTTGGTTGGAAACATCGAATACAATATGGAAATTTTTGAGTGGATATACAATGAAATGGGCAGTCAGGCGGTAATGCTTTGCGGAAACGACGAATCTGCCGGAAAGGACTATACCACCGATAAGGAGAAAAAAGAATGGCTGAAAAAGCATCAGCCTACAAATCTTGAATTTCTGTTTGGCGAGGAGAATGCAGAATAGCCATGATAAAGGGAATAATTTTCGATTTAGACGGAACGCTGATAGATTCCATGAAGATATGGTATGATATAGACAGGAGATTTCTTATAGAAAACGGTATCGCCGACCCTCCGAGGGAAATTTCCGAAAGGCTGAAAAAAATGACCGTTTTTCAGTCGTCGGAGGTGCTGAGAAGCGAGTTTGGTCTTAAATGCAGCCGTGAATACGTTATAAACCGCATTGAGGAGCTTGTGCGTATAGAATACGAGGAGAATATCCCTTTGAAACAAGGAGTGTTGGAGCTGCTTGATCTGCTCGACAAACGAGGTATCCCATACGGAATAGCGACAGCGACTTATAAGGCTCTTGCGGAGGCGGCTTTGAAGCGTCTGGGGATTTTTGACAGGTCGCTCTTTCTGCTGACCGATAAGGAGTACCCGAACGGCAAGAAGTTCCCTGATATTTTTCTCGGCGGAGCGGAGCTGCTCGGCACGCTGCCCTCTGAAACTCTTGTTGTCGAGGATTCGCTGCACTGTGTTGAAACGGCGAAGAAAGCGGGATTCCGAACAGCGGCGGTATATGACGAGTCAGCCGCTCCCGACAGGGCGGAGCTTGAAAGAACCGCCGATCATTACATAATGAGACTTGATGAAATAAAGGAACTGATCGTATGAAAAAAGTTATGGTAGGAATGAGCGGCGGCGTTGACAGTTCCGCTGCGGCTCTGCTTTTAAAGGAGCAGGGCTATGAGGTCATGGGAGTAACGCTGAAAATGTTTGGCGACGAAGATATTGCAGAAGCTGAAAACACCGAAAAAACATGCTGTGCATTGTCAGATGTGTTCGATGCAAAAAGCGTTGCAAGGCGGCTGGGTTTTGAGCATCTTACGTTTAACTTCAAGGATTGTTTTCGTGAAAAGGTAATGAAACATTTTGTCGAAAGCTATCTTTGCGGACGAACTCCGAATCCGTGTATAGAGTGCAACAGACATGTGAAGTTCGATAAAATGCTCAGACGCGCTATGGAACTCGGATTCGATTATATTGCAACAGGTCATTATGCCGTTCGTGAGTATGACGAAGCAAGCGGACGTTATCTGCTGAAGCGTCCCGTTGACAGAAGCAAGGATCAGACGTATGTTTTGTATTCGCTTACTCAGGAGCAGCTTGCGCATACTCTTTTTCCGTTGGGAGGTCTTGAAAAATCACAGGTCAGGGAAATTGCGAAAAAAGCAGGTCTTGTCAATTCAAATAAGCCTGACAGTCAGGATATTTGCTTTATTCCCGATGGAAAATATGCGGAGTTTATAAAGAGGTTCAGCGGAGAAAGCTCTCCGTCAGGAGATTTTGTTGACATAAACAATAATATTTTAGGCAGGCATAATGGACTTATGAATTACACAATAGGTCAGCGCAAGGGATTGGGAATTGCTCTCGGCAAGCCTGCTTATGTTGTAAGGAAGGATATGGATTCAAATACCGTTGTTTTGGGCGACGAAGCCGACTTATACACGAAAACGCTTATTGCGGAGGACGTAAATCTTATCTCAGTGTCCGAAATAACCGAGCCTATGCGTATAACCGCCAAGACCCGTTACACACAGAACGACCGTCCTGCCGTTTTGTCATATACGGGCGGCAGATATACGGTTGAATTTGACGAGCCGCAGCGCGCGGTAACAAGCGGACAGGCGGTCGTTTTCTATGACGGGGACATTGTTGTCGGCGGAGGAACTATTGTCTGATGGAATACAATTTTGAAAAGCTCACCGAAAAAATATATGTATGCGCAAGCAGCGATCACCGTTTCGGCACAGACGCCTTTCTTTTGGCGGATTTCTCGAAATATCGGCAAAAGGATAAGGTATGCGATCTGGGTACGGGCTGTGGGATAATACCTCTTATCATGCAGAAAAGCCGTCCGCCGCAAATAACCTATGCCGTGGATATTCAGGAGGGCGCTGTGGAGCAGCTTCGTCTCGGCATGGAGAAAAGCGGCGTTTCGGGCATTATCCCGATTTGTGCGGACTTGAAGGAGCTATGGGAAAACGCTCCCCTCGGTCAGCTTGATCTGGTGACCTGCAATCCGCCGTATAAGGCGGACAACGCAGGCTTTCAAAGCGAGATAACAGCTCAGCGTATCGCGCGGCATGAGATCATGTGCAACATTGACGACGTGTGCAGGGCGGCGGAAAAACTGTTGAAATTTGGCGGCAGGCTGTGCGTCTGCAATCGTCCCGAACGTCTTTCGGACGTGCTGTTTGCAATGAAAAGCAACAATATCGAGCCGAAAAGACTGCGCTTTGTCTCCAAAACCGCCGACGATGCGCCGTGGCTGTTTTTAGCGGAGGGCAAAAAGGGTTCAAAGCCGTTCATGCAGATAGAGCCGCAGTTGTACATAAGAAGCGAAAGCGGATTTTCCGAGGAATTACAGAAAATCTACGATACAGGCAAGGAATGATATTGACGTGAAAGGATATATATGAGCGGTACACTTTACATAATAGGCACGCCTATAGGAAACATGGAAGATATAACTTTAAGGCAGATGAGGATACTCAAAGAAGCGGACTTTATTTGCGCCGAGGATACCCGTGTTACCTTAAAGCTCCTGAACAGGTGTGAAATAAAAAACGAACTGGTAAGCTTTCATGAGCATAGCAGCCGAAAGGACGCACAGCGCATCATCGACCGTCTTTTATCGGGAGAAAGCTGCGGAGTTGTTACGGACGCAGGTATGCCGTGTATTTCCGACCCGGGAGAGGTTCTTGTTCGGCTATGCTGTGAAAATAAAATAGACGTTAAGGTCGTTCCCGGACCGTCTGCGGTGACTTCTGCCGCTGCGTTATCGGGAATGCACATCAGCCGCTTTACTTTTGAGGGATTTCTTCCGACGGCAAAGAAAGAGCGTTTGGAGCGTCTGGAGCTTTTGAGAAACGAAACGGCTGTAATGATATTTTACGAAGCTCCGCATAAGCTGAAAGCGACCCTCAAAGATATGGCGGATCATTTCGGCTCGGACAGAAAGGTCGCCCTCTGCCGTGAGCTTACAAAGCTGCACGAGGAGGTTCTCAGGCTCTCGTTGGAGGAAGCTGTCGTATATTA
Source organism: Ruminococcus sp. (assembly GCA_017622925.1). Taxonomy (GTDB): domain Bacteria; phylum Bacillota; class Clostridia; order Oscillospirales; family Ruminococcaceae; genus Ruminococcus. The sequence continues at coordinate 28,555 of JAGAQC010000004.1, read as the reverse complement.
TGAGACTAACGAGCCGAGGGGAGAGTACGTCATCGTTCTTGAGGGGAAAAGTCTTACCGACAGCGAAATGCCTACGCTTGACGAGGCTATGGAGCAGGTCAGACTGCTTATCGAGAGCGGCGAAAAGCCTACTGAAGCCTGCAAAGCCGTAGCGAAAGAAACAGGTTTCAAAAAAAGCGAACTGTATTCCGCATTGCAGAAATAGACATTTTTGTTCTTACAAAAAATGTCTGAGTAAATATCATGTAAAATGCACAAAAAAGCTTGTAATTTGTCGTGAAGTGTGATATAATTAAAAAATCAACAAGTATACTTTATAAAAACAGATACATATATATTTTGTGTAAGGTTATCCTGTTTTCGACACTCTTTCAATTTGGAGGTTTATTATGATCTGCGATCTGCATTGTCACACCAAGCTTTCCGACGGTTCTCTCGGCATTGAGGATATAATTTCACAGGCTAAGCGCACGGGCATAGAGTGGCTGTCCATTACCGACCACGACACTATGGCTTCTTTTTCGCGCGCGCACGTTCTCGGAGAGCGTGAGGGAGTAAAAATTCTGCGAGGAGTCGAGCTTTCCGCATGGGATAAGGAGAGAGGCTCGAAAGTACATATTTTGTGCTACAACCCCGTCAAACCCGACAGGCTCGAGGGGCTTTGCATGAAGAGCTGCGAAATACGCCGTGAGACCTCCAAGGAAATGATCGAAAAGGTTATGGCGAAATTTCCCATAACAATGGAAAGTATTCTGAAGCATACTACGTCTGCCAAGAGTATTTTCAAGCAGCATATCATGCGCGCCCTTATAGACTACGGCTACGCTCTGGAGTTTTACGGCGATCTTGACAGGGAGCTTTTTAATCCCAAAACAGGCTGCTGCTATGTTGAACGGGAGTATCCCGATGTTAATTTTGTCATAGACCTCATACATACTGCGGGAGGTGCGGCAGTTATGGCTCACCCTGCTCAGTACGGCAATATGGAGCTTCTTGTGGAGCTTGCAGAAAAAGGCAAGATAGACGGAGTTGAGATCGGTCACTATTCGGCAGATGAAGAATACCGCCGTGAGCTTAGTAAAATCGCCGAAAAATACGATCTTATCGTTACGGGAGGCTCGGATTTCCACGGACTTTATAACGCTGTTCCGACGCATCTGGGAAGCAAAAGCGCCTCCGTCAAGTCGGTTGAAAGAATAATGAAGCTTACATCAAAGAAGAAATAACTCTCACAAGAGGTTTTAGGATGATGAAAACAAAAATCGGATTCAGAATGGCAATGACGTTTATATTTTTAATTTTGTTAATATTATTTATCGCTCCTATCGGAAGCGGCATAATCAATGTCGGAAACATAGCAGGCGCGCTTGTATCGGGACTGCTTATGACGGTATCTTTCTTTTGGGTAAGATTCTGCGGTCTTGTTTCGCGTTTGTGGGAACGTTCGGCAGGCAGGGGAGTTGTCTGTATTTTCGGAGGACTTTTCGGACTGGGAGTAATTATTGCTGTCATAATAAGCTGTTTTATGATAGGCGCAATGAACGATAAGCCAAAGGGCAAACCGACAACGCTCGTAGTCCTCGGCTGTCAGATAAGAGCCAACGAGCCGAGCCTTATGTTGAAACGCAGGCTCAATGCGGCATATGAATATCTCATAGATCATGAGGACGTTTCCGTAGTTGTATCGGGAGGTCAGGGCAGCGACGAAATAACCAGCGAAGCCGATGTTATGCGGAATTATCTGATCGGCAAGGGAATTTCCGAAGATCGTATCTTTATGGAGGATAAGTCCGTCAATACTCGGGAGAATATCCGTTTTTCAAAGGAAATTATCGAAAAAGAGGGACTTTGCAGCGATATTACTATTGTTACCGATGGCTTTCACCAGTTGAGGGGAGATATTTTTGCACGCCGTGAGGGTCTGAGAGCATATAATATCCCTGCGCCGACTGCGTTGTGGCTTCTTCCGACATATTGGGTAAGAGAATGGTTCGGCATCGCTTATTATACTGTTTTCAAATAATCATCATATATATGATTTGCTGAAAGCAGAGTTTTGAACAAGGAGTGATTTTTATTAAAAGGCTAAGACATATAGCCGCTGCGGCAATAGCGGCGGCTTTTTCGGCATTACCGCTGTATTCGTCGGCGGCAGGCGTTTCCTACAGACCCGAGACTGTGCCTAAAGAAGCGGCTTTCGGAGGATTTTCCCTGTCTGCTCCGACTTTTCGTATGTGTGAGGGAATGGGGAGCAGCGAACCTGTTATGTTCCCTGAGATCGGCGATATAAACGGAATGGTCAATATGTACGGCAGCGGCGAAAGTCTGCCTGAGACTTTTGACCTTCGGGAAAAAAACGGCATGACGTCGGTGAAAAGTCAGGGAACTCACGGGACGTGCTGGGCGCATTCTGCCATTGCCTCGGCGGAAACGAGCATAATAAAATATTATCCGCAGGCGGACCTCTCGGAAGCACATACGGCGTTTTACACGTATTACGGCGAAGATCAGGTGCAGAAGGACGGTGAAGCCTCCGAGATATTCAGCATCGGCGGAACGAGCTATCTTGCGGCAAATCTGTGGTCGCAATGGATAGGACCTGTGAGCGAAAGGAAGCTCCCTTACGGAGATTTTGATTTTTTTGATGATATTTCTGCGGTGGACGCATTGAAGTTTGACAGCGACTATCATCTAAAAAATGCGTATATGTTTGACTATAATGATGAAAGGTCAAACACAGATGAGATAAATAATATAATAAAGCAGTTCGTATATAACGGACTTGCGGTAGACGTTTCCTTTCAGTCGGATTCAGAGAAGCTTTACGACAGCGAGCATTTTTCAACGAGAAGCGCAAGAAAGCCCCGATTTGCAAGTCATTCCGTGGCTATTGCCGGTTGGGACGATAATTTCCCGAAAGAAAATTTTAAAGTCCCTGCCGAAATCGACGGAGCATGGCTCGTAAAGAATAGTTGGGGCGACTATAACTTTGATGACGGATATATGTGGATCTCCTACGATGACAGGTCGCTGTGCGAATTTGCGGTTTTTGAGCTTGAAGATTCAGAGGAGCATACCGTCAATTTCCACCATGATACATACGTTCCCGTGCAGTCCATGTCTGCGGCGGATTCTGCGGGAGAAAATGCGCCGTCATATATGGCGAATATTTTCACATCGGACGAAGCTGTTCAGCTCGAAACTGTTTCCATAAACTTTCCGCAGCCGAAAACAGAATATGAGATCACGATATACAGCGGTTTGAGCGACTTGTCGGACCCGACCTCGGGACAGCCCTCGCAGGTCACGAGCGGAACTGCCGACATCTCGGGTACGTTTAATATCGACCTTGCCGAGGACGTGCCTATCGGGGCAGGGGAGAGCTTTTCGGCGGTCGTGAAGCTTTATTGTCCCGATTCGCCTTATGTCATACCTATAGAATCAGTTTTGTATCTGCATTCAAATGAGTTTGAGGAGAAAATAAGTCTCGGCAGTTTCACGACATATGAGGGCATAAAGTCGAATACGGGCGAAAACGAGAGCTTTTACAGCTCCGACGGAGCAAAGTGGTACGATATGTGCGGCGAGGACTACACGTATACGGCAGAGGAAAAGGAGGAACTTCTCAAAGAGCTTGAGATCGACCTTTTCGACGGTATTTACCCCGAAGAAACGGAGCTTCTTGAAAATGCGCAGTCCATGCTTGATTATTACAAGTCCGCATTTTCTTTGGAGGAGCTTTCGATTGCTATGGGAAATATTCCGCTAAAGGTGCTGGGAAGTCCCGTTAATTCTGTGAATTTCAGCCACATGAGCGGCGTTGTGCCTGTTGGAGAAGCAGTCGAACTTTCTGTAAAGGACGATTCTCAGGTTTACTACTCCATGAACGGCGGAGAGTACGTCCCGTACACCGAGTCGCTTGAAATAGACGGATATGACGTTATCTCGGCGACTGTTGACTTTGAGAACTATACAGAAAGAAGCTATATTTCCGCCGACCGTATATCGGAGGTAGGCGACGTTGACCTTGACGGCGTTGTGGACTCCTCCGATGCAAGTCTGGTACTTAGGCACTATTCCCAAACGCTGACTGGCGGCGGCGGTTCTCTGAAAAAAGCAATTTTTGACTACTCCGACTTCAACGGCGACGGCGTTATAGATGCGTCCGATGCGTCGGGCATATTGAAATTATATGCCGAACGGTCTACAAAGTAACCAAATACAGCCCTTATTTTTTGGTAATTAGTTGGAAGCGTTGTTCAAAAGCAATAAAACAAACATGTTTGTATTGTGAAATAGAGTCAAAATACTCAGTTACCGTTTTGTAACCTTTTGAAGAACTTTATGTGAAAATCAACAAAAAAATAATGTTGAAAGTGTACAGACTGCTCAAAAAATATTAAAGAATGCTGCAAAGGATTGACTTTGAGCGCAAAATAGGGTATATTTTAATTACACAAGCGGCACGTATACTTCGTAAACTGACGAGGGTCGTGTGCAGCTCCAAGACATTACAGAGACTTAAAGTCTTGTAATAAGTCCGATATGGACGTCCGGCTGAAAAATGAGAAGCGTGAGCTTCGGCGAGGACATTCGCAGGGTCAATGCGGATCGTTGAGGATGCCGGAAAAACATTCACATTTTCACATATTACGCTCCGACTATTACGGGAGTGTAATACATATTTTAAGGAGGAAATACCAATGAACACACTTAAGAAGACATTAGCATTAGTTGCTACTCTTGCTATGGCTGCAACTGCATTTGTAAGCTGCGGCGAGGATGAGTCTTCATCCAGCTCAAGCTCATCTGAGTCATCATCCGAGTCCACACCCGCTGAGGACGCTACTTCTGCACCTGAGGGCGGCGATTCCGAGAGCACTCCCGACGATCAGGCAGGCACAATGGATCCTTCTGTTGGACAGGGCGGCGAAACTTTCACAGTAGCTGCTTGGGACGCTAACGATGTTCCTTACCTTCTCGCACAGTGGAAGGGTCTTGACTTCGAGACAGTTGCTGATCAGCTTGCTAACAACGAGGTTGAGGGCATTAACTTCATCAGCTTCGGTGTAGGCGGCGGCGAGGCTTCCGAGAACTACGATCAGCTCTTCAACGACGGCGGCGATCTCGACGTTTACTTCTGCGAGGCTGACTGGGCTCTGAAGTACATCAACGACGATACTAAGACACTTGCACTTGACAAGCTCGGTCTTACAGACGCTGATTTCCCCAACATCTACGGCTATACAGATACTATCGGTCTTGACTCCAACGGAGTTCGTAAGGGTATCTCATGGCAGGCTGCAGCAGGCGGTTTCGCTTACAATGCAAGACTTGCTGAGGACTACCTCGGCGTAACATCTCCCGACGCTATGCAGGAGAAGGTTGCTGACTGGTCTAAGTTCGTTGAGACAGCTAAGGAAGTAAACGAGAAGTCCGGCGGCTCTGCTGCTCTTGCTGACTCTCTCGGCGGTATGTGGCAGGCTTACGCTTGCGGACGTACAACTCCTTGGGTTGTAGACAACAAGCTCCAGATCGACGACTTCTGCAAGGAGTTCGCTGATACAGCTAAGGCACTCTGGGATATCAACGGCGTTACAAAGAACGGTCAGTGGACAGATGAGTGGACAGCAGCAGGTACAACAGGCAACGCTATGGGTTACTTCGTATCCACATGGGGCTTCGGCGGATTCTTCCTCGATGCTGCAGGCGGAGAAGGCGGTCCTGAGTACGGTAACTGGAATCTCGTTCAGGGACCCACACCTTACTACTGGGGCGGTACATGGATCGTTGTAAATCCTGCAACAGACAACGGTCAGGAAGCTCACGACTTCATCATCTCTGCTACATCTGATGAGGCTCAGATGAAGGAGTACGCTGTTAAGAAGCCTGAGTATGTAAACAACCAGGTTGTTATGGATGAGCTTATCAGCAGCAACACAGTATTCAACGAGAAGATCTCCGGCAACTTCAAGGACGGTCAGAACTACTTCGCTGAGCTGGCTGACAACGCTAAGCAGATCGACTTCAACGGTCTTATCACTCCTTATGACGCTACAATCAAGACAGACTTTATCGACAAGGTAAAGACTGAGTACCTTGAGGGCGGCAAGTCTTGGGATGAGACAGTAGAAGCATTCAAGGACAAGGTTGCTGAGGACATCACAACTATTGACGTTGAATAATTCTGCCAACTGATTCGTCAGAATAGCTAAATAATATTATACCCTACGGAATACTTCTGTGTATTCCGTAGGTGTATATTTGTTTATCAATAAAATACCGAGAGGGTGTGTGTTATGGCATCAGCTGCGCAGAAACGTATTAAATCTATCAGCTATGCAAAATACGGCTACTTATTCATTCTGCCGTTTTTTCTTGTTTATTTCTTTTTCCAGTTATATCCTCTGATCAACACCTTTATTGTAAGTTTCCACGGCAACGGTCCGGGAACTGAGGATTTTGTCGGTTTTGAAAACTATAAGACACTGCTTTTCGGCGGCGGACGCCGTGAATCCGTTATCAGTAAGTCTTTCTATTCTTCTTTCAAGAATACCATAATTCTTTGGTTCGGCAACTTCATTCCGCAGATCGCACTTTCACTTTCACTTGCCGTATGGTTTACAGAGGCTAACCTTAAGATTCCGGGCAAGGGATTCTTCAAGGTCGTTATGTATCTTCCTAACGTTATTACGGCTGCATCTGTAGCAGTTCTTTTCCTTCAGCTTTGTGGTCAGTCAGAAACTAACCCCGGCGCACTTAACATTCTTCTCAGCAAGATCGGTGTTGTTGAGCGAGATGCGACTTCGAAACTTTACGACACCATTCCTTTTGTAGAAGGCGTATGGCAGTCCAGAGGCGTTGTTATGTTCATTCAGACATGGATGTGGTTCGGTAACACCATGATCATGCTTATGTCAGGTATTCAGGGTATCAACCCCTCACTCTTTGAAGCTGCAAGCATTGACGGTGCAAGCTCGGGACAGGTTTTCCGCAAGATCACTCTCCCCCTCCTTACGCCTATTATGGCTTACACACTCGTAACCTCCATGATCGGTGGTCTCCAGATGTTCGATATTCCTTACCTCTACCATAAGGGTACTGCTAAGAATGAGGAGATACGCACGATCGCCGTTCTCATTTACGATTATTTCCACGCCCAGTTGGATGAGAATAAGATGGGCTATGCCGGCGCTGCGTCTGTTCTTCTGTTCTTTGTTACTCTCATTCTCGGCTGCATTTCATTCTACATTACACGTGATAAGGATGAGATCGCCAAGAAGAAGCAGAGAAAGAAGATCGCCAAGCAGCTCAAGCAGGAAAGTAAACAGTTTGGAGGTTTTTCAATATGAGTAAAATGAAATCAGTTTACGGAGAACCTAAGGACAACTACACTTTTAAAATTAGAATGAAGTCCACTATTCTGTTTATATGGTTTCTCTTCCTGACGATCGTTTGTTTGCTTCCTATCTACATTCTTATTATCAACGCTACCAGAGAGCATTCACAGGTCGCCAACAGCATCAGCTTTATTCCCGGTTCTCATCTCGTTGAGAACTTCAAGTCAATGTCAACAAACCAGAACTTAAAGCTCGCTTATAATGCTTTTCACGGTTATAAGAACAGCTTGTTCATAACGGTTTTCTCAACATTCCTTACAGTATTTTTCTCGGCAATGACAGCTTACGGCGTTCACGTTTACGATTTTAAGCTCAAGGAAATTTCCTACACGGTTATCCTCCTTGTTATGATGGTTCCCGTACAGGTAACATCGGCAGGTTTCGTAGCGTTCATGGCTGACATCAAGCTGACAAATACATACTGGCCCCTTATCGTTCCTGCTGTTGCAGCTCCGGCGGTCGTCTACTTTATGCGATCGTACATGAAATCGTCGTTCCCGCTCGACATCGTTGAAGCGGCTCGTATCGACGGATGCAGCGAGTTCAGAACGTTCGTTTCCATTGCTATCCCGATGATGAAGCCCGCTATCGCAGTTCAGGCTATCTTCGCATTCATCGCAAGCTGGAACAACTTCTATACGCCTAACATGATCCTTATCAACGTTGATCTGAAGAAAAAGACACTTCCTATGATGGTTTCGGCTCTCCAGTCATCTGATAAGGTTAAGGATCTCGGTCTGATTTACCTTGCAATCGCACTTTCGATCCTCCCGATCATTATTGCATACGTTCTTCTTTCGAGATTCATTATTGCCGGTGTTGCACTCGGCGGTGTAAAGGAATAATTTCCAAAAATTACAGCTCACTTCGGTGGGCTGTTTTTTTTGAGCCTGTTTAGTGTCTCGGCGTGTGCGTTGAGATATTAAACAGGCTCTTATGTCATAACACAGGAATATTGCGCATATGATGTATGGAAAGGAGTGGTTGAATTGACGGAAAGTACAAGCTATGAGGTAATAGCCGAGTACCTTACTGCCGGTATACGTTCGGCGTATTTAGCTGTCAGACAAGCCGAAAGACAGTCGGTAAGCGAGCTTCGCCTGAACTCGGGCAGAGCGGCGGCAATGGTTTTTCCCGATAAAATAATGTATCTTACGCAATCAGGTCTTACTGCAAATCCGAGAAATACGTCGGCTGTCACAGTCATGCCGACCGACATATCGGCTATAGTGGACGCATTGTCGCATTATTCCATACACAGTTGCTCTCGTCAGCTTTGTGAGGGAGTTTTCGTGCTGCGGAGGGGAGTGCGTGTGGGACTTTCGGGAAGCTTCAATTCCGAGGGGTGCATGACGGATATAACGGGTCTGAACTTCCGTATATCAAGAAACGTTCAAGGCTGTGCGGACGAGGTGTACAAGCTGGTTGCAGAAAGCGGTCAGGGAGTAGTCATATGCGGAGGAGTGAACTCAGGAAAGACAACCATTCTGCGTGATTTGTGCCGAATGGTCGGCAGTACGCGAAAAGCTGCCTTGGTTGACGAGCGTAACGAGATAGCCTGCACAAACAGCGGAATCATTGAAAATGATGTCGGAATGCTCACAAATGTTCTTACGGGGTGCAGCCGAGCTAAAGGTATAGTTTCGGCTGTGAGAACTTTGTCGCCCGATTTTATTTTCTGCGATGAGATCTCCACAGACGAGGACGCTGCGGCTATCGGGGAGAACGTCGGCTGCGGTGTGAAGTTCTGCGCAACGGTACACGGCACAAGCTTTCAGGATCTGCAAAAGAGGTCTGTAATGAAAACGCTGCTGAACAGCGGTATTTTTGGATATGCCGTAATTTTAGAGGGCGGCGGCAGTCCCGGAAAAATCAGGGAGATAAGGAGGCTCGGCGATGATATTTAGAGTGGCGGCGGCGCTGATATTTACGGCGGTGGGAGCTGTAATAGGCTTTTCATTGGCAGACAGGCTTCGTGACGATCGGAAGTCCTGCGGAGCGGTAGGGCATCTTTTTCAGAGGGCGGCGTTTCTTATCGGAAGCCGATGCGAAGATGTATACGGAGTTTGCAGGGATATGAAAAAAGACGAGGAATTAAAGCGTCTTGGGTTTATTCAGTCTCTGCCGAATTACTACATAGCAGGCGAGGATTTTCATCGGCTTTGGAACAACGCCCTCGACAATGAGCAGAATATCGGCAAAGAGGAAAAAGAACTGCTTTACCGCTTCGGAGCAATGCTCGGCAGAAGCGATAAGGACGCGCAGCTTTTGGAAATACGCAGTCTTATGTCTGAGCTTGAAGCCGTATCGGGAATGAGGCGTGACGCTTTGGTGAAAAAAGGCAGACTGTATCGGGCGGCAGGACTTCTTTTTGGTGTTATGGCAGGAATACTTGTGCTGTAGCGGGGTGGCGGAATGGATATTGATTTAATATTTAAAATAGCCGGGACAGGCATTATAGTCGCAGTACTTAATCTTGTTCTTAAACGGGCGGAGCGTGAAGAACAAGCAATGATGACTACGCTTGCAGGTCTGATAGTTGTGCTTGTCATAATCGTAGAGGAGATCGGCGGACTTTTCGAGACAGTAAAAACGGTGTTCGGCTTATGACTGACAGATGCCTTATTACAGCGGCTTTCTGCCTGTGTTCAGCGATATTGTCGGTACTGCTAAGGCAGCATTGCCGTGAGCAGTCCATGCTCCTTGCGACTGCCGCCTGTACAGCGGTCATGGGGAGCTTTGCCGCCTTTGCATCTCCGATGATGGCGGAAATACGCGATATTTTCACATCTGCCGGAATATCCGAAAGCTATCTTGCCTTGATCTTCAAGGCGGCGGCAATATGTATGATAACTCAGATAACCTCGGAGCTTTGCCGTGACAGCGGAGAAACTGCTATCGCTTCTGCGGCTGAACTCTGGGGACGCGGCGCGGTGACGTTCATAAGTCTGCCTCTTGTAAAGGCGATACTGGAACAGGTCAGCGGCTTGCTATAGGTGAAATATGCGGAAGATCATAGTTATTGTTTTATCGTTTTTCATGGTTCTTGTGAGCATAACGGCGTTTACGGCTCATGCTGAGGAATACGAGGACTACGGAGCTGAAATAACCGAGGAGCTTGACGGTCTCCTTGCGGATTACGACATCGGCTTTAATGCGGCGGATATTGACGGCTTGTCATTTGAATCTTTGTGGGACATGGTTTGGGGAGAGCTGTCTGCACGTCTTGCAGCTCCTCTGCGGATATTGTCAAGTATTTTTCTTGTTATCGTCTTTGGGTCGGTCACAAGGTCGGCGGTGAACGGTTCGGGGGACATATACGGAATGGTCTGCGTTATGGCGGCGGTAACTGTTATCGTGCCGCAGCTTATGACTGTATACGGCGAAATTCTGCGGACTATTCAGATAACGGGCAGCTTTATACTTGTCTTTGTGCCTGTGCTTTCGGCAGTATCGGTCGCTTGCGGAAACTTCACCACGGCAGGCGTATGCCACATGATGCTTTTGGGAGCTTCGGAGCTTATTGTCAAGCTGTCTGAGAGCTATCTCCTGCCTGTATTGGGAGTTACGGCGGCGTTGGGAGTAACGGGCAGCGTATTCCCGAGTACCTCTCTCGACAGTCTTGTTAATCTGCTGAAAAAAACGGTCACTTGGGGAATTTCCATAACCATGACGCTTTTTTCGGGTTTTGTGACTTTAAAATGTTCCATTACGGGCAAGGCGGACGGCGCGGCTGCAAAAACGGCTAAAATGCTCGTATCGGGATTTATTCCTATCGTCGGCGGAGCTGTGTCCGACGCTTATTCCACGGTAAAGGGCAGTTTCGAGGTTATCGGCGGAACGGTCGGAGCAGCAGGGATAATCGGAGTTGTCATGCTGCTTCTTCCGGGAATACTGGAGCTGTGCGTATACAGAGGAGTGATGTGGGTCGGAAAGGCTGTGGCTGACGTGTTTTCGGAGGAGGCGATGTCAAAGCTTCTTAAATCCATAGACAGCGGCTTTGCGATCGCGCAGAGCGTTATGATATGCTATTCGGTGATATTCATACTCTGCTCGGCTATACTGATGAAAACATTGTCTACGATATAATACGATATAATATAGTTCATGAGGAAAGAAATATGGATGGTATAAAATCGGCGGTTATGGCAGTATGCGCAGTATCGGCGGCAAGATGCGTTATAGGAAGTATTGTTTCGGCTTCAAAGCTTAAAAATCAGGTCATGTCGCTGCTGAATCTTCTCCTTGCGTTTGTTATGACAGCTCCGTTCGCGCAGGGATTTGTAAACTTTACAATGCCCGATATATCGAGCTTTGAGACTATTGAAGCGGAATATCCCGGCGATTTGTATTCCGAAGCTCTGAAAACCGAGACAGAAGCCAATATTTCGGACGTACTCGGTCAGCAGCTTACAGCGGCAGGAATAAATTACGCTTCAATTGTCACAGATGTTAATATTTCAGCGGATTACAGCATATCTATTAGTAGTGTGACGGTCACGGCGGAGGACTTTGAAGCAGCCGCTCTTATAATCAAAAGCTGTCTCGGTGTTGAAACGGAGGTAATAAAAGGTGCTGACTGAAAAAATCGGGAACATTATGAGAAATAAAAAATCTGCGGCAGCAGTCGCAGTATTAGGAACTGCAGGACTTCTTCTGATAATGCTGTCATCTTTTTCGGCGGACAAAAAAGAACCCGTAAAGTCCAACGAAAAGCCGCAGACAAGCGCCGCACAGGATTATTGCAGTCAGACTGAGGAAAGACTTGAAGGCTTTCTGGAAAAAATCGAAGGGGCAGGTGAGGTGGAGGTATATCTTACGGTAGGTTCGGGAGAAAGATATGTCTATGTCTCCGAGGAAAAGCGTTCGGAATCGGAAAACAAAACCGAGGAGGAGGAAAAATATGTTTTGATCGGAGGGAGCAGCAGCCGTGAGCCGCTGATAGAAACCGTTGAAGTCCCGAAGATCACGGGAGCAGTGATCGTTTGCACAGGCTGCGAAAGTCCCGTAGTGGAGGAGCGCGTCTACAAGGCGGCATCGGCGGCTCTCGGAATACCGACGGCTGATATTTACGTAACTATTATGAAATAAGGAGTATTTACCATGAAAAAACCGACAATAATTATAGGAAAAAAGCAGATAATCATGACTTGTCTTACGCTTATGCTCGGAGTAGCGGTCTACATAAATTATGTTTCCGCGCCCAAGCTCTCGAAGGACGGCGAGTCGGTCGAGGTCGCCGAAATGGGCGACACGGTGAACTACGGCGAAACGGAGTTCGTCAATGCCGGAGCGGACATGGAAAAGGACGCCGCCGAGCCTGCGTCGGCTGACTATTTTGCACAGGCTCGTCTTGACAAGATGAACAATCGTGACGAAGCGGTACAGACCTTGCAGACGATCATCGGCGGAGGAGACCTGACGGAGGACGAAATGGTCGTCAACGCTCTTGACGCTGTGGAGGTATCGAAGCTCATTGAATCCGAGGGAACTATAGAATCTCTGGTAAAAGCGCAGGGCTTCGAGGACTGCGTTGCCTATTTGGACGGCGAGTCGGCTAAGGTAGTTATTAAGACTGAGGGACTTGATAAAGCGCAGGCAGCGTCTGTAAAGGAGATAATTTTAGGTGAAACAAACGTTTCCGCAGAAAATATCAGAATTTTTGAGGTAAAATAGTTGAAAAGCGGCGAGTCGCCGCAGACAATTCACGCTACCACTTGCAAGCTCGTTAATATTGTGAAGCACAAATTTTTTCCGCGACTGTTGCAAATCTGAAACTAATATGGTATAAGCAGCGTGACGCTGCACCCTGTGTCGCGTTAAAAAAATATTTGTCGAAATTTATTTCCGCGTATGTTGCAATTTTGTACTTAATATGGTATAAGCGGCGAGTCGCCGCAGACAATTCACGCTACTACTTGCAAGCTCGTTAATATTGTGAAGCACAAATTTTTTCCGCGACTGTTGCAATTCCGAAACTAATATGGTATAAGAGGCGTGTCGCTGCACCCTGTGTCGCGTTAAAAAAATATTTGTCGAAATTTATTTCCGCGTATGTTGCAATTTTGTACTTAATATGGTATAATATAAAAGTAAGATTTTATTCGGACGTTTGATTAAAAGATAAAATCAGAGAAACGACAGGTAAGGAGGTAAAAAATGGAAAGTACGAAGAAAGCTGCGAACGGGTCTTTGAAGATCTCAGAGGACGTTATAATCACCGTTGCAAGGCTTGCCGCTCTCGACGTCGAGGGCGTAGCAGGTTTGTTCGGCGAGGTGAATAAGCTGAGCAAGCTGAGAAACAACGGTCCTATAAACGTAACAATGATGGGGGACGTTGCGGCTTTGAATGTTAAAATAAAAGTGAAAAACGGCGTTAAAGCCGCAGCGGTCGCTCAGGAGGTCCAGTCGGCAGTCAAGGAGAGCGTTCAGTCAATGACGGGAGTTGCGGTGGCAAGAGTGAACGTTTCTGTAAGCGGCGTTGTATTTTAAAGATTAGGAGAAAACAAAATGACAAGAAGTGAAGTTAGAGACAGTGCGTTCAAGCTGGTATTTGAACAGCTTCTGCGCAGTGACGATATTGAGGAGCTTTATGAAATTGCCGAGGAGATAGAGGAGATCACCGTCAACGATGATGTAAAAGCTATTGTTGACGGTACGCTCGCTCACAGCGCGGAGTTAGACGGTATCATCGAAAGCTACAGCAAGTCACGTAAGCTCTCAAGAATTTCCAAGCTCAACCATGCCGTACTGAGGATAGCGATATACGAGTGCCTGTATGATGATAAAACGCCCGATAATGCGGCAATAAGCGAAGCTATCAAGCTTGCCGGCACATATACCTATCGTGAGGACGTAAACTTTATCAACGGCGTACTGGGCGCATTTTCACGCGACAGAGCCAAGGATTCGGAAAATGCCTGAGTTTCTCGGTATCGACACAAGCAATTATACGACCTCTGCGGCTGTATATATCAGTGAGGAAAACAGGATAGTACAGCGTAAAAGGCTTCTCCCTGTCAAGGAGGGAGCGTTGGGACTTCGTCAGAGCGACGCGGTATTTCACCACACGAAGCAGCTTCCTGATATTGTTGAGGAACTGTTTTCAGCGGAGAAATTCGGCGGATTTTCAGCAGTTTCGGCGTCTGCTCGACCGAGAAACATTGAGGGTTCGTATATGCCGTGTTTTCTGTGCGGAGAGGGTCTTGCAAGGTGTTTAGCGGCTGTCGAAAAAGTTCCCCTGTACACGACTTCGCACCAGATAGGGCATATTTTGGCTGCGCTTTATTCAGCGGATAAGCTTGATTATGTGAAGCAGCCGTTCATAGCTTTTCACGTTAGCGGCGGAACTACGGACTGCCTGCTGTGCAATCCCGATGATGTGGATATTCTGAATGTGACGGAGATATGCTCGTCGCTCGATCTGAACGGAGGACAGGCTGTAGACCGTGTCGGTCTAATGCTCGGACTGAAATTCCCATGTGGAGCAGAGCTTGAAAAATTAGCTGCAAAGTCGGACAGACACTTGAAAATAAAGCCTGTTCTGAAAAACGGCTGCTGCTGTCTTTCGGGTGTTGAAAACAAGTGCCGTGCAATGCTCGATAAAGGCGAAACTCCCGAGAATACTGCGGCGTACTGCCTTGATTTTATTGCCGAGACGATAATTTCCATGACGGAATACGCTATGGAAAAGTACGGCAGACTTCCGCTTGTTTATGCCGGCGGAGTTATGTCGGACAGACTTATTCGGGATAAAATAATTTCCCGATATAAGGACGCCGCTTTTGCAGAACCGCAGTATTCCTGCGATAATGCGGCAGGGACGGCAATATTCGCTTATCTGAAATGGAGTGAGGAAAAATGCCCGTAATAACGGTGACACAGGTCAATAAATACATTGCGTCGAAGCTTAAAGGCGACAGAATTTTGCAGGGTATCATGGTAAAGGGCGAAATTTCTAACTTTGTTTGTCATTATAAAAGCGGTCATTGCTATTTTTCATTGAAAGACAAGGAAAGCTCGATCAAGGCGGTGATGTTCGCTTCTGCGGCGGCTCGTTTGAAATTTCAGCCCGAGGACGGCATGGCGGCGGTGGTATCGGGAAGTATTTCCGTCTATGAGAGGGACGGCGTATATCAGTTGTATGCAACCGACATTATTCCCGAGGGAGCAGGCAAGGAAAGTCTCGCCCTTGAACAGTTGAAAAAAAAGCTTGCCGCCGAGGGGATTTTTGCCGAGGAGCATAAACGTCCCCTGCCGTATATGCCGAGGAAGATCGGGGCGGTAACTTCTCTCAGCGGCGCAGCAATAAGGGATATTGTAAACGTTTTAACAAGGCGTTATCCGCTGTGCGAGCTTTACGCCGTGAATACGGTCGTACAGGGCGAGAACGCGCCGATGTCGATTTGCAGCGGAATACTCAAAGCTGAGGCGGCAGGCTGCGATGTTATAATCGTGGGCAGGGGCGGAGGTTCTTCGGAGGACTTGTCCGCATTCAATACCGAAGCGGTGGCGAGGGCTGTATACGGCTGCAAAGTTCCTGTAATTTCCGCTGTCGGACACGAGGTCGATTTCACCGTAGCGGACTTGGCGGCGGATATGCGCGCGCCTACTCCCTCTGCGGCGGCAGAGTTGGCTGCTCCCGATATACGTCAGTTGGCGGACGCTGTGGCTTCATACGAGAACCGCTGTCAAAAAGCGGCTTCTGCGGTATTGGAAAAGCGTTTCTCGGAATACGGCGCATTATCTGCAAAGCTTGCGGCAGGTTCTCCCGAAAACAGGCTGAAGCTCATGGAGGAAAAGCTCGCCGCTCTTAAAAACCGTGCTGAAACGGCTGTAGTGCGAAGTATTGACAGACACACGGCGCGTCTTTCGGAGACTGCGGCGCGACTTGACAGCCTGAGTCCGCTGAAAGTAATGTCACGTGGTTATTCTCTCGTATACAGCGGTGACGAGCTTGTAAGAAGTTCCGCCGATATATCGGAGGGTCAGACAGTAAGGCTTCGCTTTGATAAAGGCGGCGCCGAGGCTGAGATCAGGAAAAAATGGTGAGTTTTTATGAGTAAAAATGCGAATGAAAGTGCAAATTTTGAAGAAAATATGAAAAAGCTCGGCACGATAGTTGCAGAGCTTGAAAAAGGCGACGTCCCATTGGAAAAGGCTGTCGAGCTGTACGGAGAGGGCGTGAAGCTCTCAGCCGTCTGCAAAAAGCAGCTTGACGAAGCAAGGATCGTAATAACGGAGGAAAAATAAATTATGAGCAATTTTAATGAAATTTTAAACCGCTATGTTGAGTTCACGGAAAAGGAACTCAAAGAATACAACAACTACAGTCATGAAAACCGACCGCAGGTAAAGCTTATCGACGCCATGAACTACTCTCTCCGTGCAGGCGGAAAGAGGATAAGACCTGCCCTTGTATACGCTTTCTGCGAGGCTCTCGGCGGTCAGATGGAAACGGCGTCTGCTCCTGCGTGCGCTATTGAGATGGTACATACCTTCTCGCTTATACATGACGATCTTCCTGCTATGGACGACGATGATTTCCGCAGGGGAAAGCCCTCCTGCCATAAGGCGTTCGGCGAAGCTATGGCAATTCTTGCAGGGGACGCTCTTGCGGTTCTTCCGTTTGAGATAATCGCCGATTCTCAGTCGCTTTCTCCCGAGCAGAAGGTGCTTATTATCTCGGTGTTGGCGAACTCCGTCGGCAGGGACGGCATGATCGGCGGTCAGGTCATTGATATGGAAAACGAGAACCGAACAGATGTTGACGAAGAAGAACTGAGAAATCTGTACCGCTGTAAAACAGGTCAGCTCATAGCCGTTTCATGCGTTATGGGAGCTATATGCGCCGATGCGGACAACGAGACAATAAGAGCCGCTGCGGAGTACGGTCTCAGGCTTGGTTTTGCATTCCAGATAATTGACGATATATTGGACGTAACAAGCACTACGGAGGAGCTTGGCAAACCCGTCGGAAGCGATGAGGAGTCGAACAAGAATACCTTTGTATCCGTTTTCGGCATTGAGAAAGCGCAGGAAATGGCTGATAAGGCGACTTCCGAGGCTTTGGAGTGGCTTGACGCCGTACCGAACAATGATTTTCTTAAAGAATTGACAGGAAAGCTTTTGAAGCGCAAAAAATAAAAGGAGCTTGAGAGAACGCCGTACCTTCGGTTTCTCCGCAAACGTTAAAATGAACGAATATTTAAACGACGGCAGCAGAGTAAGCCTTTCGGAGCTTACTCTGCCCGAGGATCTGAAAAAGCTGTCCCTGATGCAGTGCAGATACCTTTGCAGCGAAATAAGGAATCTTCTGATAGATACCGTATCAAAGACAGGCGGTCATCTTGCCTCGAATCTTGGAGTAGTGGAGCTTACCATGTCCATTCACAGGAATTTTGATTCCCCCGAGGATAAGATCGTGTGGGACGTGGGGCATCAGGCATACGTCCACAAAATACTCACAGGCAGAGCCGACAAGCTTTCCACTATACGTCAGGAGGGCGGTATTTCGGGATTTCCGAAGCCCTCTGAGTCGGAACACGATACCTTTATAGCAGGTCACAGCAGCACTTCTATTTCCGTTTCCTGCGGAATAGCCGAAGCAATGCGGCTACAGGGGAAAACCAACTACACAGTAGCCGTTATCGGTGACGGGGCTATGACAGGCGGCATGGTGTACGAGGCTATGAACAACTGCTGTCTTGACAGGGAAAGCAATCTTATCGTTATACTTAACGATAACAATATGTCTATTTCCAAAAGCGTAGGTTCGCTTGAAAAATACCTTACTACTCTGAGAAATTCCGAGAAATATATAGATACCAAAAGGAACGTGGAACGCATTCTTACCGAGATACCTGTACTTGGCACAAAGACGGCTAAGGGAATGAAGCGTGTAAAGGACGCTGTAAAATCGACCATTCTCGAAAGAAACCTTTTTGAGGATATGGGATTTATCTATCTCGGACCGATCAACGGTCACAGCCTTAAAGAGTTGGAGCAGGCTATGAGAATGGCGAAAACCTATCATCGTCCCGTGTTTATCCATGTTAAAACGCAGAAAGGCAAGGGTTATCTTCCGGCTGAGAAAAATCCGGGGGAGTTTCACGGCATATCGCGTTTTGATGCAGAATCGGGAAATCCCGAGATCTCTGCCGGCGACAGCTATTCCACCGTTTTCGGCAAAGAGCTGCTAAAGCTTGCAGAAATGGACGAGCGTATATGCGCTGTTACGGCGGCTATGAAATACGGTACGGGATTGCAATATTTCGGGAAAAAACTCCCCAACCGCTTCTATGATGTCGGTATTGCCGAACAGCATGCGGTCACTTTCTGCGGCGGACTTGCCTCCATGGGTCAGATACCTGTTTTTGCCGTATATTCCACGTTTTTGCAGCGCGCATACGATCAGCTTATCCACGATATAGCGATAGGAGGACTTCATGTTGTTCTCGGCATTGACCGTGCAGGCTTAGTCGGCGAGGACGGCGAAACTCATCAGGGAATGTTTGACGTTCCGATGTTGACAACTATCCCCGATGTTACGATATATTCTCCCTCATGCTACGACGAGCTGCGAATATGCCTGAGAAAGGCTGTGTACAATGAAAAGAAGCTTGTCGCCGTAAGATACCCGAGGGGAGCTGAGGAGACAGATTTCAACGTAAATGTATTAAATTCCGACTGCGTATTTATACGAAATGTGATAAGCGATACGCTGATTATTTCCTATGGAAGAATATTCAACGAGGCGTATAAGGCATGCAAGGAACTGAAAAGCGAGGGCATTGAATGCAATATGCTGAAGCTTACCAAAATTTTCCCGATCGCCGATTCGCTGGTGAGTGAGATAATGAACTATAAGCGTATCATTTTCTTTGAGGAATCTGTCGGATACGGCAGTATTTCCGAAAAGCTCGGTTGTATGCTTATGGAACGTCAATATAAAGGCGTTTACAGACGGTCTGCGGCTGAGGGCTTTATAAAGCAGGGGGCGGTCGGCTCATTGCTCGACAGAATAGGTCTGAGCAGCAGTAAAATGGCTGATTTTGTGAGATCGGAGTGCGGCGGAAATGGCAAGGCTTGATGCGGAGCTTGTGGCGAGAGGTATAGCCCGAAGCCGTGAGCGCGCCAAGGAAATGATAAAAGCTGGAGTTGTGACAGTCAACGGCAGAACAGCAAAAAAGCCCTCCGATGAAACATTTCCCGAAGATGTTGTGCAATCCGCCGAAACTGAGCAATACGTGGGCAGGGGAGCTTTGAAGCTTGAAAAAGCGGCGGAGGTCTTTCGGCTCGACTTCAACGGAAAACGCTGCCTTGACATAGGAGCGTCTACAGGCGGATTTACCGAGTATATGCTCCGTCATGGTGCGGAAAAGGTGTACGCCGTTGATGTGGGGCATGGTCAGCTTGCAGGGACGCTGAGGGCTGACAGCCGTGTTGTCAACATGGAAAATACCGATATACGGACGGTCATGGCGGAGGAGCTTGACGGCGGCGTTGACTTTATATGCGCGGACGTTTCCTTTATTTCCCTGACGAAAATACTTCCGAAGATCGCCGAGCTGCTCAAAGACGGCGGAACGGCGGCAGTTCTCATAAAACCGCAGTTTGAAGCAGGGAAAAGCTGCATCGGCAAAAAGGGGATAGTTAAGGACAGAAAGGTGCATGTTCGTGTTCTGGAGGAAATGGACGAATCTATCCGTCTGACAGGACTTGCTCCCGTGAGCTTCACATATTCGCCCGTGAAAGGCGGTAGCGGAAATATCGAATATCTGGCGGAACTGAGAAAAAACTATGAACTTCCGCCGAAAGCTGATCTCAGAACGCTTGTTGACGAAGCGTTCAGCCGACTTTAGGAGGATAAGATGAAAGCGGTACTTTACCCGAATTTTCAGAAAAAAAATGCTTTGAGGTGTGCCGGAGAGGTGTGCGATGTACTTAATTCCTTGGGGATCGAAGTTGTTGTGAGCCGTGAATATACGGCGGAATTCGGGGATAAGCCCTTTGTTGGATTTGCGGATATTGCTTCTCTTGTGGGAACGGCGGATATATTTATCGCTATCGGCGGCGACGGGACTATACTGCGGTGCGCAAAGCTCCTTATAGGAACGGAAACGAAGCTTCTCGGCATAAATACGGGAACTCTCGGCTTCATGGCAGGTCTGGAGGCAGATCAGCTCTACGCCTTGAAACGGCTTAAAACAGGAGAATACGGCGTATCAAGGCGTATGACCGTGGACGTCGTTATCCACGGCAAAGAGGGGGACAAGGTATACACCGCTCTCAACGAAGTCTCGGCAAGGTCAGGCAGCTTTAAAATATGCGATTTTGAGGTCTATGCAGATGATTATCTTATAGGAAAATACCGTGCGGACGGTATACTTTTCAGTACGCCGTCGGGTTCGACCGCCTATGCTTTGTCGGCAGGAGGTCCCGTTATCGAGCCTGACCTTGAATGTATTGAAATGAACCTGATATGTCCTCACAGTCTTTTTGCTCGGGCGACCCTTTTTTCGGCGGACAGAAAGCTTCGGCTGACCGACCGTACTGCGGGGGAGATGTCCCTTGTTGTAAGCGTGGACGGCGAACTGGAGTATCGTATCGGGGAAAACGAGTCTATCGAGATAATGCGCGGACGGCATACGTTGAATTTTGTGGACTTGGTGGACAACGCGTTCCACGATTCGCTGTGCCGTAAAATGTGCAGACCCATAAAATAGTTTGCACCAACAATTTAAATAAACTAATATCGGGATTCCAAAGGGACAGTGTCCCTTTGGCGGAGTCCAGAGGCAGCGCCTCTGGTGGGGTGTGGGGCAACGCCCCACAAAGCGTTAAGCGCTCCGCAAAGGGTGAATCCAAAATCGGTTCACTTAACCGATTTTGGAGAGGGAACGCCCTGCAAGAGAGGGCGTTCCCTTATTAAGAACATGGCTCGCCGTGAATTTGGCGTAAATTGCATAATAAAAATAAAAGCAGGGAATACGATGAAAAATAATCGCCGTGATGCAATTCTTGAAATAATCAATGAAAACTCCGTATCCACACAGGAGCAGCTTATAGAGCTTCTCGGAAAAAGAGGGATAAGCGCAACGCAGGCTACGCTTTCAAGGGATATTCAACAACTGTCCCTTGTAAAACAGAGAGATGAAAACGGAGGATACAGGTATGCCCTGCCTCCTGCGGCAGCCGCAGAGAAAGGTCTCTTTTCCGACTGCGTTATTGATGTGGATTACGCAATGAATACGATCGTGCTGAAATGCCGCGCCGGAATGGCTCAGGGTACGTGCGCGGCTATAGACGCTGTAAATCACGAAGGCATAGTCGGCACGATAGCAGGTGACGACACGATCTTTATTCTTGCAAGAAGCGAAGCTGACGCAAAAAGATTGGCAAAAAAATTCAGAAATGATATTTTAAACTAAAAAAGCACGTAGGAAAGCAGGTCATTGGTCGATGTTAAAAGAGCTTTATATAAAAAATTTAGCGGTTATAAAAGAAGCTGTTATTCCGTTGGAAAAGCGTCTTAATATATTCACAGGCGAAACAGGCGCAGGTAAATCCATACTCATCAACGGGATAAACGCTGTTCTCGGACAGCGATGCAGCAAGGATATAGTCCGCTCGGGCTGCGATAAGGCGATAATTACCGCACTTTTCACAGAGCTTTCCGACGAAGTATGCGCAAAACTCACAGAGCTTGGCATAGACCATGAAAATAATGAGATAACCGTTACCCGTGAAATAAGCGCGGACGGCGGCAGCGTTGCAAGAATAAATCACAGGACTGCCTCCGCGTCGCTGCTTAAAGAAATAGGCGGCATGATGATAAATATTCATGGTCAGCACGACAATCAGATACTTCTCGACAGCGAACGTCACATGAATATTCTGGACGATTTCGGCGGCGATGGCAGACTTCTTGAAGAATACCGACTTACTTTCCGTGAGCTTCAGCATACGGCTCGGCGGCTGGGCGACCTGAAAAAACAGGAGATCTCCCGTATTGAGCGTATACGCTACCTTAACGAGGTCATCAAGGACATAGGGGAGCTTGAACTGGAGGAGGGCGAGGACGACGAACTTGAAAAGGAGTATTCCGCCGCCCAAAATTCAGAGCGTACCGTTTCCGCTATAAAAGCGGCTGTTCAGGCTATTACAAGCGATGAAGCCGCAAATGATATGATAGCTGCGGCAGAGAGCGAAATAGCAGTTCTCACAGACGATTCGGAGGAGCTTTCGGCGCTGTACGACAGGCTTTCCGCTGTTGAGATAGAGCTTGCGGACATTGGTTCGGAGCTTGAAAAGATCGCAGAAAAGGCGGAGCTTGACGGACAGCGTATCGAGTATCTCAGACGGCGGCTCAGTGAGATAAATAAGGTAAAACGCAAGTATATGGCGGATTCTGCGGAGCTTATAAAAATGTACGACGACGCCTGCGGAGAGCTTTCAAGGCTCGAAGGCAGCGACGGAGAAATTAAGGAGCTTGCTGCAAAGCGTGAGGAATTGCTCCACAAGGTAACTGAGCAGGCGAAGGCTCTTTTCGATCACCGTGAGGAGACTGCAAAACGTTTTGCAAGCCGTGTTTCCGAGGAGCTTGAATTTCTCAATATGGCTGGAGTAGTTATCGCCGTCCGTCATGAAAAGGGGAAGCTGACGGTCAACGGCATGGATACGGTGGAGTTCCTGATCTCCGCAAATAAGGGCGAAGAACCGAAGCCCATAGCGAAAATAGCTTCAGGCGGCGAACTTTCGAGAATTATGCTTGCATTGAAAAGCGTTATTGCCGACCGTGACAGCATCGACACAATGATATTTGATGAGATAGATACGGGAGTCAGCGGCAAGGCTGCTCAGAAAATCGGCATAAAGCTCAGGGAGATAGGTAAAGTGCGGCAAGTCATCTGCGTTACTCATTTGTCGCAGATCGCAGTAATGGCGGACAATCATCTCATGATAGAAAAAAGCATTATAGACGGCAGGACGGAAACAAGGGTAACACAGCTCGATTTTAAGGGCAGAACGGCTGAAATTGCCCGTATCATGGGCGGCGAGGATCCCGGAAGTCTTGTCGTAAAGGCGGCGGAGGACGAACTGAGAAAGGCGGCGGAAATATGAAAATATATTCCACACGGCATGGTCAGACGGCTTACAATAAAGAGGAGCTTATCCTCGGAACGACCGATATACCGCTGAACGAAACAGGTCTTGCGCAGGCGGCGGAGCTTGCCGAGGCTGTGGAGAAATTGGGCGACGTTGATATTATAATATCTTCGCCCATGCTCAGAGCCGTAACTACCGCAAGAGCCGCAGCCAAAAAATGCGGACTTGAAGTTATTACGGACAAACGGCTGAGAGAATGGGATTACGGCGAATTTGAGGGAAAATCGCGATTTACCGAGGGCTTTGCGGAAAATAAGAGTGAGTTCGCCGTGAAAATGCGGGGCGGCGGAGAATCGCTTTTGCAGTTGAGCCATAGGGTCTACAGTTTCCTTGACGAAATAATTGAAAGGTACGCAGATAAAAATGTACTTGTAGTCAGCCACGGCGGTATCTGCCGTGTTATAGAAACGTATTTTCACGATATGACTGTCGCGGAATACAGCAACTGGTTTATGGGCAATTGTGAGCTGCTCGAATATGATATATAAGAGGTTGAACTATGAGAATTGGTGTTGATTATTATCCCGAGCAATGGGATAAGTCTCTGTGGGAAAAGGACGCTGAAATTATGGCTCGGACAGGGGTCAAGCTTATCCGTATAGGCGAATTTGCGTGGTCTCGGATAGAACCTCGGGAGGGGGAGTACGATCTCGATTGGCTCGACGAGGTTATCGGGATTTTTTCACGCTACACTATAGGCACGGTCATGTGTACGCCTACGAGCTGTCCCCCCTTGTGGCTCTATGAAAAGCACCCCGAAATTATTCGTGTCGGTGCAGACGGTCAGCCTATCCGCACGGGAATAAGAGCGCACCGCTGCATAAATTCTCCGATTTTCAGGGAATATGCCAAAAAAGTTACAGAACGGCTTATACGTCATTTTTCGGGAAACCCTGCAATCGCGGCTTGGCAGATAGACAACGAGCTTGAAGCGTACCCCTGCACCTGTCCCGTATGCCGTGAAAAATTCCGTAATTGGCTCATTGAAAAGCATGACAGTATCGAGGGCATAAACAAAGCTTTCGGCAACAGCGTATGGAGCGGCGAATACAGCGATATATCACAGATACAGCCGCCGAACGATTATCCGAAGGCATGGCAGAATCCTGCGCTATGCCTTGAATGGTATCGTTTTACTTCCGAATGCACAGCCGACTTTGTTAGGGAGGCTATGCTTACGATACGGCTGGAGGACACAAGAGTTCCGATAACGACCAATACATGGTTCTGTGAAAATACTCCCGATTTTTACAAGCTGTACGAGCTTCTTGATTTTGTTTCATATGACAATTATCCCCCCGTCAGGATTCCCGACGATCCCGAGGAATTTTATTCTCATGCTTTCCACCTCGATCTTATGAGAGGCATAAAAGGCAGAGGCTTTTGGGTTATGGAGCAGCTCAGCGGACCTACGGGCAGTTGGGCGCCTATGTCGCCTGCTCCGAAGTCGGGCATGATAATGGGATATGCAATGCAGGCTATGGTACGAGGGGCTGAAACGGTAATGCACTTCCGCTGGAGGACTGCTCTTACTGGAGCTGAAATGCACTGGCACGGCATTCTTGACCACAGCAACGTGCCGAATCGCCGATTTCTGGAGTTTTCCGAGCTTTGCCGCAGAGTTTCCCAACTCGGGATACTTGACAGCACACGCATAGTTTCCGATGCGGCGATAATTTATTCTCCCGAAGCGGACGCGGCGTTTAAAATTCAGCCGCAGGTTGACGGCTTCTGTTATTTGCAGCAGCTTAAAGCGTTCCATTCAGCCCTGACAAGATTCGGAGCTAATGTGGATATAGTCGCTCCGAATGCCGATCTATCGCAGTACAAGCTTGTTATTGCGCCATCTCTTTACGTTAATAACAAAGCTGTTACGGAAAATATCTACCGTTTCGTAATAAACGGCGGAACGCTTGTTCTTACTGCGCGCAGCGGCGTTAAGGACGAAAATAATAACTGCATTATGGACACTCTCCCCACAGTATTCAAGGAGCTTATCGGAGCAGAGATAACCGAGTACGATCCGATCGGCAGGGGAGAGCAGGTAATACGCGATTTTGCCGGAAACGAGTTTGCATGTAAGCAATGGTGCGATATTCTGCGGCTTTTCACGGCAAGAGCCTATGCGGAGTATAACGACGGCGAATATCGCTGTATGCCTGCCGTTACCATGAATCGCTACTGTTCGGGCGTGGCGTATTATGTGGGTACGATATGCGGTTCGGATTTCTACGAAAGCTTTATATCGAATCTGATGATGCAGACGGGTATTCCTAAGCTTAAAGGTCTGCCGAGGGGAGTCGAGGTCACAACAAGGACTAACGGCAGAGATGAATATGTTTGCTTTTTCAACAATTCCGAAAAGTCTGTTGTTATTCCTCTGCCTAAGCCGATGTACAGCATGATAAGCGTCATAGGAAAGGACAGACTGGAGCTTCGTCCCTTTGAAATGGATATAGTGAGGAAATAATATGAGGATAGTCGTACAGAGAGTAAGCTCCGCAAGCGTTGAGGTAAACGGCGAGGTCTGCGGAAAGATCGGCGCAGGTTATCTTATTCTGCTCGGAGTGGGACACGGAGATACGGAGGAGGACTGCCGTTTTCTTGCGGATAAAATTATAAATCTCCGTATTTTCTCCGATGAAAACGATAAGATAAATCTGTCCCTGAGCGATGTGGACGGCGAGCTTTTGATAGTTTCCCAGTTCACATTATATGCCGACTGCCGTAAAGGAAACCGCCCCAACTTCATTCAGGCAGGTAAGCCCGATGAAGCGGAGCGGCTGTACAATTATTTTGCCGACTACTGCCGAAGCAAGGGCAAGCACGTAGAAACGGGAATATTCGGCGCAGATATGAAAGTCAGCCTTGTAAATGACGGACCGTTTACCGTTTTGCTTGAACGCTGATATTTATTTTCTCTCCATTATCATATCAACTATTTTCTTGAAAACAGGGGCGGCGGAATCGTTGCCGTAGCCGCCGTCCTCAGCTAAAACCGTAACGGCATATCTCGGAGAGCTTGAGGGGAAAAAGCCGGTTATCCAGCCATGACAAAGCTCCTCGTCATTATCGTCAAACCGTCCCGTCTGTGCAGTCGAGGTCTTAGCTCCGGCACGTATGCAGCTCGGGGCGGCTTTTGAATTTTCGTTTTCGTATATCACGCTTATCATCATTTTGCGAAGCTCCGCCGCTGTTTCCTCGGTCATTACACGGGATCTCAGGGCGGACTTTTCGTTGCCTACAGTTTCGCCGTCAACGGTGATACCCTTGATAAGGCGCAGCATTATAAGTTCGCCGCCGTTTGCGATAGCGCATGTCATCTGATTTATCTGCAAAGGCGTTGCGGAAAGCTTTCCCTGCCCGAATGAGAAATTCGCAAGCTCCGCAGGTACAAGAAGTTCCTCCACCGAGGGAAGCACTCCCGCCGACGAGATCATTCCCGTACATAGATGTATCTCACGCCCGAATCCCATAGAATAGGCTAAACTACGGAACTGCTGTATATCAAGGCATTGGCTCAGTGAAATAAAATACGGGTTGCAGGAATTTGTCATAGCCTGCCGCATATCCTGCATTCCGTGTCCCTCTCTGTTGTGGCAGCCGAAGTTCCTGTCCGCAACGGCGTGATCTCCCGTACAGTTGTACATGAATCCCGAAGAATTTTCGTTTATTCCCTCGCAGGCGGTAACGAGCTTGAATATCGAGCCGACGCTGTATGAGTAAAGACAACGGTTTATCATAGGACTGCGGCTGTCGGTCAGGTCGTCCGAAATATCCTTTATATCAAAGTCGGGAAAGCTCGCCATTCCGAGTATTTCGCCGTTTTTAACGTCCGACACTATTATTGCGCCCTTTTTTATGGAACGTCCTGCTTTCTCGCAAATCGCCTGTATTTCGCTGTCAAGGGTAGTTACTACGCCTGTTTGGGACTTTGTACTGCGTATGACTGTTTTTCCGCCTCCTATGAGGATATGACCGTAACCGTCTGTAGAATATGTCACGCTGTTTTCCACATTTCCCGAGCGCAGGAGGTCGTTATAGGCGTATTCCAGACCGCTTGCGCCTGCGCCGTCCGAAAGATAGCCGATAATGTGCGGCGCAATGATATTTTCGCCGTATCTTTCGGGAATCTCAAAGAACGTTAATCCGGGCGATTCGTCTGCCTTTTTGGTACATTCAAAGGCAAAAGGCTCGCCATTTTTATATAAGTTTTCGACCTCTGTTTTATCCTTAGCGTATTTTTTCAGTTCCTCCAAATCTGTTTCTGTCGGAACTGCAACGGCTGTAATACGTGTTTTGGCATTGGTCAGCGGAACGAAATTCCTGTCAAAAATCGTACCGCTGCTGTCGCCTGCATGTATGGTCACAAATGAATTGTCGGCAGCCGTGCGGACAAATTTTCTCTCCTGCGAGAGTCGGAAAAAGTTCAGTGAAACTCCGAAAAAAAACATAAAAAATACCGCAGTAAGCAGTATAACGCCGTGTTCTCCTCTTTTGCGCATAATATCACCTCGGAGGTATTATACTCACCGTTATTGCAAAATATACAGTAATACTGCCATAAAATCCGTCTGCCTGCGTTATCTTCCTTGTCATACGATATTTCTGCTCAGAATTTAGAATGGTGGGAATTATAACCTCGCATTTAATTAAATTATTTGGGTACTTTTGGCACCTTTTGGCACTTTTTGGCACTCGCATAGGGTGCCAAAACAAATGCCGATATATAGCCAAAAAACAGGCGTAAAAGGAGTTTTGGCACCTTTTGGCACCTTTTGGCACTCGCATAGGGTGCCAAAACAAATGCCGATATATAGCCAAAAAACAGGCATAAAAGGAGTTTTGGCACTTTTGGCACCCTGTTTCAGGAACTGAAAAAAGCATTCATTATTTCGGGACGTCGAGGGCGCCGTCCCCTACAAAATTGCAACAGTCTCGGAAAAATTTGTGTGTGTCAAGTTTTCATATTGACACCTTTTGGC
>JAGAQC010000028.1 GCA_017622925.1 Ruminococcus sp. | reverse complement strand
TGTAAGCTGTTTATCTTTCATATAATCCTCCGCATTTCTGTTGTTGTGGTGCATTTTTATTATACCACATTTTCCGATGAAAGAAAAGCTTTTTGGGGAATCTTGCCGAGCTGTGAATGATTAAATCAGCGTTTCCCTAATACAACAGGTAGTGACGATACAAAAGTACAGGGCGTTGACGATACAAAAGCAGGTGCAGAATTTCTTGCTAAACAGCTAACAGAGTGGGGAAATAGTACAGATGCTACTACCAAGGCTAAGATTGAGAAATTCGCAAAAATTGCTGCTCAAACTCTGACAACAGCTAAATCTGCTGATAGTTGGAGTGGGGGTACAGCAACTTTCAACACCAACCTTGAAAACGGCTACTATTTGTTCACAGGTGAAATTCAAATTAAAGACGGTCAGAATGTAGTGCAAAAATCTACATCTCTCGGTATGCTTACAGTAGTTGACGGTAAAGCAAACGGCAAAATCGGCACAGGCGAAGCTAAAGTTGGTCTCCCTACAGTTCAGAAGAAAGTTAAGGAAGATACAAAGGGTGCTACTGTTAAGGCTGATTATGAAGCCACTGGTACACAGAATAATAAAGTTAACGGTGAAACAACCGATAAATACGCTTGGAACGATGTAGCTGACTATGACATCGGCGATGAAGTTCCTTTCAAGCTTTACGGTACAATGCCTGATAACCTTGCACAGTATGATAAATACTACTACATGTTCACTGATACTCTCGATTCACAGTTCGCTATGCCTACATCACTCACTATCACTATTGACCCTGACGGTGCAGGCAGTAAACCAGCAGTTACCTATACAGCTTCATATACAGATAGTTGGAGTGTTTCAACTACAGGAGATGAAAATAAAACTGGTATTAATGTAGCTTACACAACAGATGAAAATGAGACTACAAAGAAAACAGGCTTTACAGTTGAGTTTGAGGACATCAAGACAAATCAGGGCGTTGACAAGGACGCTCTTGTAACTATTGAGTACGATGCTGTTCTCAAAACAACTGCTAAAGTCGGCAGACCCGGTCAGGAAAACAAAGTTAATCTGACATATTCAAACAACCCGAATAATGCAGGTAAGGGTGAAACAGATACAACACCTGACGACGAGGTTAAAGTCTTTACTTACGGTTTTGAGATCGAGAAACAGTTCTTTGCCTATGGTTCTGAAACGCCACTCGCCTTTGAAGAAGTTGCACCTTTCGCTAATCAGGTGAAGTTCGAGATTAAGAAAAAGAATAGCTATGATTCCATAAAATTCAGTGAATATACAAACGCTACTGGTGAATATTTCGACTATGTTGTTAATCCTGATTCAACTAAGGCTGAGCTCGGTCTTACTGTAATTGACAAAGATAAGAAAGAGTATACAGTTGGCACAGATAGCAGCGGAAACACAACTTTAACTACTGGTGTAAGTGATAACCAGACTGTATACACTATCAAGAAAGATGAGGATGACGGCAAATTCAAAGTCTATGATTCAAGCAACATCGAAGTTACGGGTAAGGAATTCCAAATGGTACTCAGAGTTAAGGGTCTTGACGACGGTACATACACACTCGAAGAAACAAATGCTCCTACGGGTTACAACAAGGTTACATCAGACTTTATAATCAAGGCTGAGACAGATAACAAGCAGAACTGGAACAGTAGTGACACAGATTCTCTCCTTAAAGGCTTTGATGAAGATCTTGACGGAAGTGTTATGGAAAAAGACGTAAGTGGTAATTATACAAGTAATTACCAGTATACCGACGGTATTGCAGAAGAGCTGATTAAAAACAATCAGGGTTCAGAACTCCCGTCAACCGGTGGTATCGGTACAACGATCTTCTACATAGGCGGCGGCGCAATGGTAGCTGTTGCAGGCGTGTTCCTTATCACTAAGAAGAGAATGAGCAAAAAGGAAAACTAAGCCCGACTTAACAAATTGAGAAAAGAAAATTAACTAATTAACACCTATATCTGCCGCCGGAGCGATTCGGCGGCAGGCATTAGGGAGGGACTCATGAGCAAAAAGAAAAAAGGAATACTTTCAACGATTTTTCTTCTGTTGATGTTACTGGTGGGTCTCTCCGTAATGCTTTACCCGACAATAAGCGACTGGTGGAATTCAAGGGTACAA
This sequence comes from Ruminococcus sp., assembly GCA_017622925.1. Classification (GTDB taxonomy): domain Bacteria; phylum Bacillota; class Clostridia; order Oscillospirales; family Ruminococcaceae; genus Ruminococcus. Next base: position 5,230 of record JAGAQC010000028.1, on the reverse strand, counting down.
AGCCGAGCAGTCGCAGGCTACGAAGAAGCCGTAAAAAACATGACCCCCGAGGATTACAGCCGCTATTTCACCGAAGCCGAGGATTACAACAGGCGGCTTTTGTCGTTAGCCGCGCCCTTTGCAAGCTTTGACGAGGTCGAGGGCTACGACGACGCGCTGAATATCTCGAATACGGGTATAATGGGTTATATTACGATACCGTGTATAAAGGTTGAGCTGCCGATATACCACGGCACAAGCCCCGAGGTACTGAATATAGCGGCAGGACATCTGCAAGGCTCGTCCCTGCCCGTAGGCGGAGAGAACACTCATGCGGTAATTTCGGCGCACAGAGGACTGCCCTCCGCAAGACTTTTTACCGACCTCGATCAGCTCGACAGGGGAGACCTCTTTACAATTACCGTTCTCGACCGCGTGTTTACCTACGAGGTGGAGGACATATACACGGTAAAGCCCGAGCAAGTCGATAAGCTTGCCATAATTCCCGGCGGCGATTACGTAACGCTTATGACCTGTACGCCATACGGGATAAATACCCACAGACTGCTTATACGTTCACGCCGCACGGATAACGTTGAAAAGCACGATGTGAGGATTTTTGCTGATATGGTAAAGGTCGATCCCATGCTTGTTATACCGTTTATCGCCGCGCCGCTTTTCCTTGTGCTGTTGGGCTTTTGGCTGTTCGGCGGCAGACGTAAACAGTTAAAACCGAGGGAAATTGCCGAATGCCTTGTAAACGAAAGAAAGGGTGATCGAGATGACAGGAATCAGTAAAAAGATCGGCGCGGTCTTTTTCATGATAGGCGTAGTTGTTCTGCTGTGTCTCAGTTGTCTTAGCTCCGCTGTTTCGGCGGAGGGGTCTGTCAGGCTGACCCTTGTCTGCGAAGCCCGAAACGAGCTTGTTGACAGAATGCCGTGGTCGGTTTTCCGCATAGGTTCGCTTAACGGCGGAGCGATCGTCCTCGAGGGGGACTTCGCGAACTACCCCGTCGATATGTCGGACTTGTCTACCGCAGGTCTTGCGGACGCCGCTTCTACGCTGAAAGAGTACGCTTTCACCTATAAGCTCAAACCCTACGCCAAGGAAAAAACAGATAAAAACGGCACGGTCACTTTCGAGGGACTGGAGAACGGCGTGTACCTTATAGCCGCCAAAAAGCATAAATCAGGCGACAAAACGTACCTCCCCACGCCTGCCATTATAGAGGTCAACTCCGCTCAGTCGGAGGAACTGACGGTATATCCGAAAATTTCGTCTATCCGTACCCTCGCCGACGAGTACGAGCGTTTCAACGTTCGCAAGGTTTGGGAGAAGTACGAGGGTATGCTCGTTAAGCCTACCGAGATAGTTGTGGATATTTACAGGGACTACGAATTTTACGAGACTGTTACGCTGACTGTCGATAACGACTGGAATTATTCGTGGGAGGAGCTTGTCGGCTCTGAATGGACGATGATCGAGCGTAAAATTCCCGAGGACTGCACGGTCGTTTACCGCAACGACGGACGGCGGTATATCGTGGTAAATACGTATAATCCCGAGTTCATTTTCGATTGGGGCGTGGAATATCCGCCTCCCCAAACCACGACTACGGTCACGGGGCAGGTCTCGGGCGTTCCCGAAACGAATACTACTACGGCGAAGTCGTTTCCCGTGGGTGACGGCGACGATACAACGCCAACATCGGGCGGCGCTGCTACAGGGACTACTGATTTTCCCATAGGCGGCGAAGATGAAACTACAGTCACCGTTAGTACGACTGCCACATCTCCCGAAGAAAACGACAAGACCCCAGATAACACGAAAAACAACGGCAAGTCCTCCTCGGCTACTACGACCGCCGAAAATAAACTGCCGCAGACAGGTCAGCTATGGTGGCCCGTCCCTGTAATGGCGATCGTCGGATTGGTTCTCATTGCGGTGGGTACAAGAATTATTTTCGGCTGCAAGAGGGAAAATGATGAATAAAAAACACGGTTTGTGTTGTATAATTCTCGGGACAGCTCTGCTTATTGCGGCGTTGTCCCTTGTTTTCTACAACTCTCAGGAAAACAAAAAAAGCGGAGAAGCGGCTATGGAGGTGCTTTCCGAGCTGAAAAAAAATATCCCCGAACCGCCGACAGAAGCTCCTGCGGAAACGGCTACAGGGGACGATATTTATTCCGAATACGATATAGAGCCGCAGATCGCCGTTCAGGACACTACAATGACGGTCGATGAACACGGGTATATCGGCATTATTTCCATTCCCGAACTGGGACTGGAGCTGCCTGTTATGAGCGACTGGAGCTACCCGAATCTGAAAATATCGCCGTGCCGCTATAAGGGCAGCGTGTTCAGCGGAGATATGATAATCGCAGCGCATAATTACCGTTCGCATTTCGGCAGATTGTCGGAATTGAGCGGCGGCGAAGCGATAGTATTCACGGCGGCGGACGGCAGAGTGTATAACTATGAAGTATCGCAGATAACCGAGCTTGACGGCAAGGACATCGAGGGTATGGATTTCGGTTCGGCGGATTCATGGGACTTGACGCTGTTCACCTGTACTCTCGGCGGAAGAAGCAGAGTAACCGTCCGTGCGCTCGAAACGGGAGAATAGTTGATGAATACAAAGATTTTGGCTGTATATGCAGTCTTTCTTGTGATAATGAGTTTTGTTTCGTTGATACTTTATAAGACCGATAAGGTCAAGGCAAAAAAGGGAAAATGGCGTACCAAGGAAAGCGTCCTGCTGGGATTCGGCTTTTTCGGTGGAGCGATAGGCGCATTGAGCGGTATGAAGCTGTTCCGCCATAAAACAAAGCATTGGTACTTTTGGACGGTGAATATTATCGGTCTGATATGGCAGACGGGCTTGCTTGTATGGTTGATTTTACGGGTCATTTCCTGAGACCTGCTTTTATACCCGACATGATAATATCCCTTGCTTTTACAGCATTTTCTTTGGACAACGGCGGCGTATCGGGCAGCGGATAATCAAATCCGAGTTCGGCGTATTTGGGACGTGCCATATCGTGGTACGGAAGCACATCGAGAGCTTTAAGATTATCAAGCGTTGCAAGAAATTCTCCGAGACGGAAAAGCTCCTCGGGGGAATCGGTCAGCCCCGGCACGACAACACGCCTTATCCATACTGGGATAGCCAATTCACGCAGATGCTCGGCGAACCGCAGTATATTTTCGTTTCCGATACCCGTAAGCGACTTATGCTTATCGCTGTCCATGTGCTTTATATCGAGCATTACAAGATCGGTGTATTTAAGAGCTTTATCAATTTTTTCGGTTGACCGAGGGTCGTAAACAGCCGCAGACGTATCGAGGCAGGTATGTATACCTGCTTTTTTTGCGCCCTCAAAAAGCTCAGCAAGAAATTCCGGCTGAGCGAGAGGTTCTCCGCCTGTTGCCGTAATTCCGCCCGATTTAAGAAACTCCTTGTAGGAATCGTATTCCGCTAAAAGCTCCTTGACCGTGACCTCTCTGCCCTTTCGGAACTCCCATGTATCGGGATTATGACAATACTTGCAGCGGATAGGGCAGCCCTGAAAAAACACAACGAACCGTACTCCCGGACCGTCCACAGTCCCGAAGCTTTCGGTAGAATGGATATATCCCGTCATTTTTTCATCTCCTTTGCGCGTTTGAGTAAAGCGGTTCGGTCGTTTGTCAGAACCTCGTCAATTATCAGTTCCAGCAAGGCTCTCAGACAAACGCCTATTTCTCTGCCCTTGAAGCCGAGCGAAATAAGGTCGCTGCCGTTTACCGCCATGTCCGCAAGGCTTATGCAGCTTTTTTCCGCAGCAAGCTGTCGGGCTGTTTCGGCGAATCGGTCAAATTCGGCGTTTTCAGCAAGTACAAACTCCTGTTTTGCGGCGTTATCGGCTTTTTTTGCTTCAATGAGCATGAGAAATCCGTCAAGTCCGATACTGCTCATAATGCGCTTTATCTGTTTTTCGGATACTATTTTGTCGCTGTGTCGGGAAATTATTTCGCATACCGCAGTAATTGTCTTGTTGTCGAATTTCAGGCGTTTAAGGATAAGTCGAGCCTTGTCTGCGCTTGCTTTTGCGTGTCCCTTGAAATGACCGAATCCGTTTTCGTCAAGGGTGAACATTTCAGGCTTTCCGACGTCGTGCAGAAGCATGGCGAGCCTGAGCGTATTTTCACCGTTAACTCTCGAAGGTATCGCATTTACGGCGCGCACAGTATGCTCGTAGACAGTGTATTTGTGGTAGCGTGAACGCTGGTCAAAATCAAAGCAGGGGATAAGCTCGGGAATTATTTGCCCGATCATATCGCGGAATCGAAGCATTACGTCAACGCAGTTCACGCCGCTCAGAAGCTTGATAAGCTCCGCAGAAATGCGTTCCGAGGAAATGCTGCCGAGCCTGTCTTTCTGCCTGAGAGCGGCGGCGGCGGTGTTTTCTTCTATCTGAAAATCAAGAACGGACGAAAAACGCAGGCTTCGCAGAATACGCAGCGCGTCTTCGGAAAAGCGTTCTTCGGGGTCTCCCACGCAGCGAATGATGCGGTTTTCAATGTCTTTTCTGCCGTTGAACGGGTCGAATATATTTCCTTTGGAATCCATAGCGACAGCGTTCACCGTAAAGTCGCGGCGCGCAAGATCGGCTCTCAGGTCGTTAGTGAAGCTGACGTTATCGGGACGGCGGGAGTCGCTGTATTTGCCGTCTATACGGAACGTCGTGACCTCAAAAGGCATACCGTTTTTCAGAACGGTCACTGTACCGTGCTTTATGCCTGTAGGAATGACCTTATCTGCGGAAAAGACTTCCGTTATCTGATCGGGCAGGGCGTTTGTTGCAATATCAAAATCATGTGGAATACGGTTCATGAGCATGTCCCTGACGCAGCCCCCTACAGGATATGCCTCAAAGCCCGAGCTTTCAAGTTTTTCAAGAATGTACAGGCAGTTTTTATCGGTTATCATATTATCATCCTTCGGATTTTTTCTTAATTTTATTATACTATATTTTCTTGAAATTTGCAATATTGAATTTAAGTGAACTAACATCGGGATTCCAAAGGGACGGTGTCCCTTTGGCGGAGTCCAGAGGCAGAGCCTCTGGCAGGGTGTGGGACAGAGTCCCACATAGCGTTTAAGCGCTCCGCAAAGGGTGAATTTCAAAACAGTCCACAGGACTGTTTTGAAAGAGGGAACGCCCTGCAAGAGAGGGCGTTCCCTTAAAAGGACACAGTATGTTGTGT
>JAGAQC010000027.1 GCA_017622925.1 Ruminococcus sp. | reverse complement strand
GAGTCCAGAGGCAGCGCCTCTGGTGGGGTGCGGGGCAAAGCCCTGCATAGCGTTTAAGCGCTCCGCAAAGGGTGAATTTCAAAACAGTCCGATGGACTGTTTTGAAAGAGGGAACGCCCTGCAAGAGAGGGCGTTCCCTTAGTAAAAACACAGTATTCCGTGTCTTTACTAAAGAAACAAAAAATTCGTAAGTTTTAGACAACGATTATAAAATCGTTTCAGCGATCACTTCGACCTCAACGAGCGCATTTTTGGGGAGCGTTTTAACGGCAACGCAGCTTCGGGCAGGAAGATTTTTGAAATACTTTCCGTAGACCTCATTAAATGCGGCGAAGTCGTTCATATCCGCAAGAAAGCAAGTAGTCTTGACCGCCTTATCAAAGGAAGAACCTGCGGTTTCAAGTACAGCGCCGAGATTTCTCATAACCTGTTCTGTCTGCTCCTCGATAGTAGCTGCTTCTATGGCGTTTGAAGCGGGATTTATGGCGATCTGTCCGCTGGTGTAGACCATTCCGTTTGAAATGACAGCCTGCGAGTAAGGACCTACAGCGGCAGGCGCTTTTTCTGTGTGAATTTTTATCATTTAAAATCTCTCCTTAATCGTTTATAATTTTAAATCCGTTGTCTTTAAGTGCGGACTTAATTTCCTCGATATGGGCGTAGTTGCGTGTTTCAAGGACTATTCTCAGGTAGCAGCCGTTTACGTCCGAACCCTCGTTGGCGCGTTCGTGATGAATGGAGATAACATTTCCGCCAAGCTCGGCGATAATGCGTGAAACGTCCATAAGCTGACCGGGCTTGTCGATAAGCTCGATGTTGAGGGTGCTGTTTCTGCCCGTCATAAGCAGACCTCTCTTGATTACACGGGAGAGTATGGTAACGTCAATATTTCCTCCCGAAAGCAGGCATACGGTCTTTTTGCCTTTGATAGGCACTTTGTTGAACATCGCCGCAGCCACGGGGACAGCTCCTGCGCCCTCTGTGACAAGCTTCTGCTGTTCCATAAGAGCAAGGATAGCCGCCGATATTTCATCGTCCGTGACGGTAACGATCTCGTCCACATAGTCGGATACGAGCCTGTAAGTATTTTCGCCCGGCTCTTTGACTGCAATTCCGTCCGCAATGGTAGAAACGCTGTCGAGCTGTTCTATATGACCGTCACGCACGGAATTGTACATACTGGGCGCGCCTGTCGCCTGAACGCCGTAAATCTTGACCTTGGGGTTAAGGCTCTTGATAGCGTATGCAACGCCCGAGATAAGTCCGCCGCCGCCGACAGGTACGATAACGGCGTCCATATCGGGTATCTGTTCGATAAGCTCCAAGCCGATAGTACCCTGTCCTGCAATAACGTTTTCGTCGTCGAATGGGTGAACGAACGTGTACCCATGCTCGTCACGCTGACGGAGAGCCTCGTTGTAGGCGTCGTCGTATACGCCCTTAACAAGGCAGACCTCTGCGCCGTAGCTTTTTGTGGCTTCGACCTTTGAAATGGGCGCGCCGTCGGGGAGACATATAATGGACTTTATCCCGTTTTTGGCAGCCGCAAGAGCGACTCCCTGAGCATGATTTCCTGCGGAACACGCAATAACGCCCTTTGCCTTTTCCTCCTCTGAGAGACAGGACATTTTATAATAAGCTCCTCTTACCTTGAACGAGCCTGTTATTTGCAGGTTTTCGGTTTTGAGCCATATATTTGATTCGGGGTTTATTTTGGGCGCATGTATAACGTCTGTTTCTCGGATAACCTGTTTCAGAATATATTTCGCATGATATATTTTATCTAAAGTCAACATTTTTCACATCTCCATTACTAATTGATTTATAAACTGACGAGCAGTTCTCGGAGAACGTCCGTTTCCCGACGATATGGCAAACTGCTCGGCTTTCATGGCAAGCTCGTCAAAGGGCATGTTTATGTCGTGAGCCTTTGCAAGCTCGGCAGCGATAGCCGTGTAATCCTTTTTGTCGGGACGGCTGAAATTTACACGAAGTCCGAAACGCGCCGAAAGGGACAAAAGCTCCTGCATGGTGTCGTTGCGGTGAATATCGTCGCCCTCACGGTCGGAAAAGCTTTCCTTGACAAGATGACGGCGGTTGCTGGTTGCATATATGGCTGTATTTTCGGCTCTTGCAGATACCGAGCCTTCGAGAGCAGCTTTCAATGCGCCGAAGCAGTCCTCGCCTGCGTTAAACGTCAGATCGTCAATAAATATAATAAATTTCAGCGGAGCTTCGTTCAGCTTACTAATGAGCAGGGGAATATCTTTAAGCTGTTCCTTGGTTATCTCCACAAGCCTGAGACCTCTGTCGGAAAATTCGTTCACGACAGCCTTGACGGTAGAGGATTTTCCCGTGCCTGCGTCGCCGTAGAGAAGAACGTTCTGAGCCTTTTTGCCGTTTACTAAAGCGAGCGTGTTGGCAACGACCTCGCCGCGCTCACGTTCATAGCCGTAAAGCTCCGAAAGCCGCTGCGTATCGGGATATTTCACGGGGACTGTCTCGCCGTTTTTCAGGATAAACATAGCAGCCTCCGCAAAATGACCGTAGCCGTAACGACCGATATTTTCAATGCGTTTTTTGTATTCGCCTATGAAGTCGATCTCCGAGTTTTTCCACTCGGCAAGCGGAAAATGTCGGTAGTAGCCGTATTGGAGTTCTTCGGGGGAAAGCCTTGCAAGCTCGTTGAGAAGCGTAAGTTCGTTTATTACCGACCGTTCGATAGTCTCGTCAAAGCTTTCGCCCTTGGCGCGTCCCGAGATGTAAAAATTCTCGTTTTTGCAGATGATCTTGAAAATATATTCGCTCAAGTCGGGGGTGCGGCGGTAGAGCCTTGATACAAATTCGGAATAAATGTCCGTATCAAAGCTTTTGCCGTCGGCGTGAAGCTTCAGAAGCTCCGACAAAGCCGAGATAACGTCGTCGTTCAGCAGACTGCGGAATACGGTCAGAGAACGCAGACCGCAGTATAGATTGTCCAGTTTTTCACGAATATTAGCCATCACAAAGCCTCTAATATTTTCTTCGTCATTTCGGTGCAGGTAAGGGGCGTACCCTCTGCATTTCCCATTAGGTCGGCAGTTCTCCAGCCGTCATTGAGTACCTTGTCAACAGCTTTTTCTATGCAGTCCGCTTCATCGGCAAGACCGAATGAGAAACGAAGCATCATAGCTCCCGAAAGAATAGTCGCTATAGGGTTAGCTATGTTTTTTCCTGCAATATCGGGTGCAGAACCGTGGATAGGCTCGTACATGCCCCTTGTTGAAGCTCCCATTGACGCGCTTGCAAGCATACCGATAGAACCCGTTATCTGTGAAGCCTCGTCCGAAAGAATATCGCCGAACATATTTGAAGTTACGATAACGTCAAACTGCCGCGGATTCCTTACAAGCTGCATAGCGGCGTTGTCAACGAACATATCGCTGTATTCGACCTCGGGGTACTCCTCGGAAAGACGGTGCATGGTCTTTCTCCAAAGACGTGAGGATTCAAGGACGTTCGCCTTGTCGATACTGCAAAGTCTCTTATTTCGCTTCATAGCGGAATCGAATGCGACACGTCCGATACGCTCTATCTCGGTCACGCTGTATGCCTCGGTATCGAAAGCCTCCTCGCCGTATTTGCCCTGTCTGTAGCCTCTGTCGCCGAAGTATATGCCGCCCGTAAGCTCACGCACTATCATCAGGTCAAAGCCGTCGCCGACAATCTCATCTTTAAGGGGTGAAGCGTTTCTCAACGCAGGGTAAAGCTTTGCAGGGCGGAGATTCGTATAAAGTCCGAGTGCGGAACGGATTCCGAGGAGAGCCTTTTCGGGGCGGTTCTCGCCGGGTTGGTCGTCCCACTTAGGACCGCCGACCGCTCCGAGGAGTACACTGTCGCTTGCAAGACAGCCGTCAACGGTTTCCTGCGGAAGCGGCTTGCCTGTTGCGTCGATAGCGCATCCGCCAATAAGATAGGGCGTGAAATTGAATTTGTGACCGAATTTTTCAGCAGTTTTCTCAAGTACGGCAACTGCGCTGTCCACTATTTCGGGACCTATGCCGTCGCCTTTAAGTAAAGCAATATTATATTCCATTTTAAATTATCCCTCTCAATCAATATCGCCGTTGGCGATAGAGTTTATAAGTCCGCCGTTTTCGATAATTTTCTGGATAAACTCGGGGAAAGGAGCTGTCTTGAATTCCGCGCCCGTTTTGAGGTTTTTGATTATGCCGTTATCGAGGTCGGCTTCTACCTTGTCGCCCTCGGAGATGCCGTCAACTGCATCGGGACATTCAACGATAGCAAGACCGATATTAATGGAGTTCCTGTAGAATATCCTTGCAAAGCTCTTTGCGATAACGAGAGATATACCGCTTGCCTTTATCGCAATGGGGGCGTGTTCACGGGAAGAACCGCAGCCGAAATTCTGCCCTGCCGTGATAATATCGCCTGCCTGCACACGGGTCACAAAGGTTTTATCCAAGTCCTCCATACAGTGAGAAGCAAGCTCTTTATGGTCGCTGGTGTTAAGATAGCGAGCAGGGATAATAACGTCCGTATCGACGTTATCGCCGTATTTTATAACATTTCCTGTGTATTTCATTTTTTGCCTGCTCCTTTCATATATTCCACGGTGAAGTAATTTTTCCCGTCAGCGCGCTTGCCGCCGCAACGGCAGGGCTTGCAAGGTAAACCTCTGATTCAACGTGACCCATACGTCCCACGAAATTACGGTTAGTAGTGGTGACGGCGCGTTCTCCTGCCGCTAAGATCCCCATATATCCGCCGAGACACGGACCGCAGGTAGGCGTTGAAACTACAGCTCCTGCTTCTATGAAGATTTTCAGTAATCCTTGTTCCATAGCGTCAAGATATATTTGCTGAGTGGCAGGGATAACGATAACACGTACTCCCTTTGCGCACTTTCTGCCTTTCATTATTTCGGCGGCGGTTTGCAGATCTTCAAGACGTCCGTTGGTGCAAGAGCCGATAACGACCTGATCTATCTTAATATCGCCGAATTCGCCGAATGTTTTTGCGTTCTCGGGAAGATGAGGGAATGCAACGGTAGGTTCTATTTTGGACAGGTCAATGTCGATAACTTCGTCATACTGTGCGTCCTCGTCCGCCTTATATACAACAGGCTCGGCAGCTCCGTGAGCCTTGATATAATCGAGCGTTATTTGGTCAACCTCGAAAATACCGTTCTTTGCGCCCGCTTCGATAGCCATATTTGCAATGCACAAGCGGTCTGCCATTGAAAGTGAAGCAAGTCCCTCTCCCGTAAATTCCATTGAGCGGTACAGCGCGCCGTCAACGCCTATTTTTCCGATGATGTGGAGGATAACGTCCTTGCCCGAAACGTACTTCCTGAGACTGCCCGTCAGGTTGAACTTAATAGCCGAGGGGACTTTGAACCACGCCTTGCCGACAGCCATTCCGCACGCCATATCGGTCGAGCCTACGCCCGTTGAGAAAGCTCCCAGCGCGCCGTATGTGCAGGTATGAGAGTCCGCGCCGATGACGCAGTAACCTGCGGAAACAAGACCTTTCTCGGGGAGCAGGGCGTGTTCTATGCCCATTTCGCCCACGTCGTAGAAGTGGGTAACGTCGTTTTCACCGCAGAAGTCACGGCACATTTTGCACTGTTCCGCCGCTTTGATGTCCTTGTTGGGGGCAAAGTGATCCATTACCATAGTCACCTTGTCCTTATCAAAAACGCCTTTTTTGTTCAGCTTTGCGAACTCCTTGATAGCCACGGGGGACGTAATATCGTTGCCCAGCACTAAATCAAGGTCAGCGAGGATAAGCTGCCCTGCCTGAACGCTGTCAAGTCCTGCATGAGCCGCAAGAATTTTCTGCGTCATTGTCATTCCCATGTATAACCCTTCTTTCCATTATTTTTTATTAATAATAGCTCCCTTATCGGCGGAAGAAACCATAGCCGCGTAGCGTTTGAGATAGCCTGTTATGTTTTCCTTGCGCTTGATAGGCATGGTCTTTTTACGCTCGGCAAGCTCCTCGTCGGAAACTTCAAGAGTAATTGAGTAGTTGGGAATGTCGATAGAGATAATATCGCCGTCCTTGACGTAAGCGATAGTACCGCCGTTTACAGCCTCGGGGGAAACGTGACCGATAGCCGCGCCGCGTGTCGCACCGCTGAAACGTCCGTCCGTGATAAGAGCGACAGTCGAGCCTAAGCCTGCTCCCTGAATAGCGGAAGTCGGCGAAAGCATTTCACGCATACCCGGACCGCCTGCGGGACCCTCATAGCGGATAACAACAACGTCGCCAGCCTTGATACCGCCCTCGTAGATGACCTTGATAGCTTCCTCCTCGCTGTCGAAAACACGGGCAGGACCTTTGTGGACGAGCATTTCGGGAGCTACCGCGCTTCTCTTGACAACGCAGCGGTCGGGAGCAAGATTTCCGCGGAGAACTGCAATTCCGCCTGTTTCGCTGTAGGGGTCGTCAATGGGACGTATAGTCTCGGGGTCTTTGTTGACGCAGCCCGAAATATTTTCGCCCACGGTCTTTCCCGTAACAGTCATGCAGTCGAGATCAATTAAATTCTTCTTTGAAAGCTCGTTCAAAACCGCATAAACGCCGCCTGCCTCGTTCAAATCCTCCATGTAGGTATGACCGGCAGGAGCAAGGTGACAGAGGTTCGGCGTTCTTGCGCTTATCTCGTTTGCGATATCGAGGTTTATATTAACTCCGCATTCGTTGGCGATAGCAGGAAGATGAAGCATACTGTTTGTAGAGCAGCCCAAAGCCATATCGGCGGTGAGAGCGTTCATAAACGCCTTTTCCGTCATGATGTCAAGGGGACGAATGTTCTGCCTGTAAAGCTCCATTACCTGCATTCCTGCCATTTTAGCAAGCTTTATTCTATCGGAGTAAACGGCAGGGATAGTGCCGTTGCCCTTTAGTCCCATTCCGAGGACTTCCGTAAGGCAGTTCATGGAGTTTGCCGTATACATACCCGAGCATGAACCGCAAGTGGGGCAGGCGTGGTTTTCGTATTCCTCAACGTCCTCAAGAGACATTTTTCCTGCCGAATATGCGCCGACAGCTTCAAACATGCTTGAAAGACTTGTTTTCTTGCCCTTGACGTGACCTGCGAGCATAGGTCCGCCGCTTACGAAAATCGTGGGAACGTTTATTCTTGCCGCCGCCATGAGAAGTCCGGGAACGTTCTTGTCGCAGTTGGGTATCATAACAAGCGCGTCAAAGTGATGAGCAAGAGCCATACACTCTGTAGAATCGGCGATAAGGTCACGTGTAACAAGGGAATACTTCATGCCCGTATGTCCCATTGCTATACCGTCGCAGACTGCGATAGCAGGGAATACAACGGGAGTTCCGCCGTTCATTGCTACACCTAACTTTACGGCTTCTGTAATTTTGTCTATATTCATATGTCCCGGAACGATCTCGTTATACGATGAAACGATTCCTACAAGCGGACGTTTCATTTCCTCTTTGGTATGTCCGAGAGCGTTGAAAAGCGAACGTTGTGAAGCTTTTTCAACTCCCGAACAGAAAAAATTTTCACTCATAGTTTTTACCTCGCTTAAATTGTATGTGTAAAATTTTAGCAGACAAGTGATTTTTGTAGGGGACGGCGCCCTCGACGTCCCGAAATGGGTTGACGTTTACAGTTCGGAAACGGGACGTCGAGGGCGCCGTCCCCTACAATTTGGATTTATGTCCGCCTACTTTAACTTGACGCATACCTTAAATTTGTTTTAAAAAAGATTTCAGAGGTCTATAAAAAAGGTGACGGAACTGTTATGAACCGTCACCCGAATCAAGTTCCTTAAATCAGTTGTTGATAAACTTATCTTCTTCGTTGTTCCAGCTATAGAGCTTTCTGATCTCCTCGCCGACCTTTTCGGAGGGGTGTTCGGAAGCGAGCTTTCTCATAGCCTTGAAGTGGACCTGAGAGCCTGCGCTTGACATGTCGAGGAGGAATTCCTTAGCGAACGAACCGTCCTGAATGTCGGAGAGTATCTTCTTCATTGTTTTCTTAGTTTCGTCGGTTATTATCTTAGGACCTGTGATGTAGTCGCCGTACTCTGCCGTGTTGGAGATAGAGTATCTCATGCCTGCAAAGCCGCTCTGGTAAATAAGGTCAACGATGAGCTTCATTTCGTGAATGCACTCGAAGTAAGCGTTTCTCGGGTCGTAGCCTGCTTCAACGAGAGTTTCAAAGCCTGCCTGCATAAGAGCGCATACGCCGCCGCAGAGAACTGCCTGTTCGCCGAAGAGGTCTGTTTCTGTTTCTGTTCTGAAAGTAGTTTCCAGAACGCCTGCTCTTGCGCCGCCGATAGCAAGTCCGTAAGCGAGAGCCGTTTCCTTAGCCTTGCCTGTAGCGTCCTGATGAACGGCTACGAGACAGGGAACGCCCTTGCCTGCCTGATACTCGGAACGAACCGTATGTCCGGGTCCCTTGGGAGCGATCATTGTAACGTCAACGTCGGCAGGGGGAACGATACAGCCGAAGTGGATATTGAAGCCGTGAGCGAACATAAGCATGTTTCCTGCTTCGAGATTAGGCTCGATGTCCTCTTTATAAAGCTGCGCCTGTTTTTCGTCGTTGATAAGTATCATGATAATGTCAGCCTGTTTTGCAGCTTCGGCAGCCGTGAAAACCTCGAAGCCCTGCTTAACAGCCTTGTCCCATGATTTGGAGCCTTCATAAAGACCGATGATAACTCTGCCCTTGTCGCCGAGGGATTCCTTAGCGTTGAGGGCATGAGCGTGACCCTGAGAGCCGTAGCCGATAACGGCGATCGTCTTTCCGTAGAGAAGCGAAAGATCGCAGTCCTGTTCGTAAAAAACCTTAGCAGTATTTTCCATGATTGAAAATCTCCTTTAAAAATAATTAATATATGTAATTGCTTTTTGAGCAATTATATTTTAGTTGAGTGCCTGTCCGTATAGGCAATGTTATTAAATTAAGAGGATTTTGTTACCCTTTACTCTTGGTTAAAGAGGTAACTTTTAGAACCCGATATCGTAAATTTTCCTGTATAAAGCCATGTGAACTTAAAATTATTAATAAATAATAAGGCTTTATACAGGCAAATTTACGACAACAGAGATTCCAAAGGGGTCACCCCTTTGGCAGGGGGTGTGGGGGACAGAGTCCCCCACTTAATTTAATGGCGTGTGTGGCATTATTTTTCCGTTTTCAGGCAGTTTTCTCCTCTTTCGATAGCCACCATGCCTGTACGGCACATTTCCATAACGCCGTAGGGCTTCATAAGCTCGATAAAAGCGTCTATTTTGGACGTTTCGCCCGTCAGCTCGCAAACAAGAGCGGTCGGCGAGTAATCGACTATCTTTGAGCGGAATATTTCAACAGCGGTCATAATATCCTGACGTGTGGAGGGCGTGTTTCTTACCTTTATGAGAAGCAGTTCTCTGATGACCGTTTCACGGGGGTCGAGGACTTCCACCTCTTTAACGTCATGGAGCTTTTCAAGCTGTCTGACGATACGTTCCCTGATGTCGTCGTCGCCGTGGAAAACTACGGTGATTCGGGAAAAACCGCTTGATTCCGTTTCCCCCACTGTGAGACAGTCGATGTTGAAGCCGCGGCGAGTGAACATTCCCGAAACTCTCGAAAGCACGCCGCTTATATTGGATACGATAACGCCGATAACGTACTGATCATTCATATTTTCCATATTCAGCACCTCACTTTATTTCCGTGATAATGTCTTCGATAGAGCCGCCGGGAGGAAGCATCGGAAGAACAAATTCATTGCAGTCAACAGCGCAGTCGATAACGAAAGGAGAGTTGCAGGAAAAAGCTTCTTCCGCCGCTTTTTCAAGCTCGTCCGCAGTGAACGCCCTTGCAGCTTTAGCGCCGAACGCTTCTGCAAGCTTTACGAAATCCGTCCGTCTGTCGAGAGTTGTGTTGGAGTATCTCTTGTCGAAGAACAGCGTCTGCCATTGGCGAACCATGCCGAGAACGCCGTTATTCATGATAACGATAACAACAGGTGTATTCTGAGATACCGCCGTTGCAAGCTCGTTGAGGTTCATGCCGAAGCTGCCGTCACCCGTAAAGAGGATAGAACGTTTTCCCTCGGCAGAAGCCGCTCCTATCGCCGCGCCGAGACCGTAGCCCATAGTACCCAGTCCGCCGCTTGTAAGGAACGTGCGAGGGCGTTTGAAAGGATAACGCTGAGCAGTCCACATCTGATGCTGACCTACGTCCGTAACAACGATGTCATGCTCGTCGGCTTTTTCGCTGATAATATCAATGATCTTATACGGCGAAAGGCGGTTTTCCGCAGAAACGTCCGACATGCTGCAAGGCTTTGTGCAGTTTCCGCATTTCTTTTCAAAGGCGGAAGCGGCGGCGCATTCAAGACGGTGCTTTTCCTCCGCGCGAAGCTCCTCGATACGAGCGTCCCATTCGGGGCGTTCAACGGTCGAAAGCATGGGAATGAGCCTGAAAAGCGCATCCTTGATGTCTCCCTGTATAGCGAGGTTCGAGGTGATGTTTTTGTCGAGTTCCGCCGAGTCTATATCAATATGTATAATGCTGAAATTTTTGTTGAAGCGGTTCTTGTCGCCTGTAGCGCGGTCGGAGAATCTTGCTCCGAGAGCTATAACAAGGTCAGCCTCGTCCTGCGCAACAGAGGACGCATAGTGACCGTGCATGCCGTTCATTCCGAGAAATCTCGGGTGATCGTTCGGTACGGCTGAAAGTCCCATAAGGGAGCAGCCTATAGGAGCGTCGATCTTTTCGGCTAATTGAAGCAGTTTGGCAGACGCCTTGCCCGAGATTATGCCGCCGCCGAAGTAAATATACGGACGCTTTGCTTTTTTAATCATTTCCGCAGCTTGTCTGAGCTTGCTTTCCGAGGCGAAGCTCAGGGGGAAAGGGCGTATCGGGTCTTTTTTGGGTTCAAAGTCCCATACGGCGGTCTGAACGTCTTTCGGAATATCAACAAGAACAGGACCGGGTCTGCCTGATTTGGCGATCTTAAAGGCTGTACGGAGAGTGTCGGCAAGCTCCCGAATGTCCTTGACGATAAAGTTATGCTTTGTTATCGGCATGGTTATGCCGACAATATCGACCTCCTGAAAGCTGTCCCGACCGATAAGAGCCGTGGGGACGTTGCCTGTGATAGCGACAAGGGGGACTGAATCGAGATAAGCGGTAGCTATTCCCGTGACGAGATTTGTAGCTCCCGGACCTGATGTGGCGATACATACGCCGACCTTGCCGGTTGCCCTTGCATAGCCGTCCGCGGCATGGGAAGCACCCTGTTCATGAGCGGTAAGGATATGATTTATCCTGCCGCTGTTGAGGTACAGTTCATCGAAAATGTTGATAGCCTGACCGCCGGGGTAGCCGAAAACGGTATCGCAGCCTTGTTCTATCAGGGTCTCAACAATAATTTTTGCGCCTGAGATCTTCATTTTACTTTCCTCTTTACGTTTATGATTTTTTGACAGTGATTGCAGACATAAGTCTAATAAAAAACCTCCGACTTCTGCCGGAGGTTATGCTTTACACGCAAATGCGATATATCAAGCAAAAGCACCATTCGGGCAGAATGAATAACGACTACAGCCGCCAATGACCGTGCCGCTGATTATAATGACGCTAACGGAAGAAAAATAAGCCGTTTTCATTACAGTCTGCTCCTTCAATAAGTGCTATAAATGCTATTGAAATAATTATATCACTTTTCCACGGGAAAATCAATAGCAGCGGAACGATTTGGTAATATTGTATGCTTTGAACGTTATTTCTTGTACATATTAAACAATTCGGTTTTTTAAAACTGCTGTAAATTCAATTTCGGGGTCTGGTAGTTTCCATGATGTTTACAGCCGTAACAAGAGCCTTTATTGAAGAAACGACAATATCGTTGTCGATACCTGCGCCCCAGTAGCTTTTGCCGTCGGAAATAATTTCAACGTAGGACACGGCTTTTGAAGCTGAACCGACCTCCAAAGCGTGTTCGCTGTAGGTATTGATGCTGAAATCAAGTCCCGTGTACGAGCGGATAGCGTTGCTTACCGCGTCAAGACGACCGTTACCCGTATCGGCTGCGACGGCTTTTTTACCGTTATAGGCGAGAGTGACCGTTGCCTCGATACCGTTGCATTGAACGTAATGAGCTTCGAGGACGTTAAGCGGCGTTGTAATGTCCACAAATTCAGACTTGAATATTTCGTAGACCTCGTCGGGGAGAAGCTCCTTATGCTTGTGGTCGGAAACGCTCTTGACCGCATAGCCAACGGTCTCACGCATTTTCTTGGGCAGATCGTAGCCAAAGCGAGTTTCAAGGATATATCCGATGCCGCCCTTGCCCGACTGACTGTTGATACGGATAACGTCGGCTGAATATTCCCGACCGATGTCCTCGGGGTCGATAGGGAGATAGGGGACTGTCCAAAGGTCGGTATGACCCTCCTCACGCCACTTCATGCCCTTTGCGATAGCGTCCTGATGAGAACCGCTGAACGCCGCAAAAACAAGCTTTCCCGAATAAGGCGAACGCTCGTAAACGTTCATGCGCGTAACTCTTGTGTAAAGCTCCGTTATTTTCGGAATATCCGTAAAATCAAGCTCGGGGTCAATGCCCTGTGAGAACATGTTCATGGCGAGGGTGATAATGTCCACGTTTCCTGTGCGTTCGCCGTTTCCGAACAGCGTTCCCTCAACACGGTCTGCGCCTGCAAGAAGTCCCATTTCCGTATCGGCAACTGCGCAGCCGCGGTCGTTGTGGGGGTGAAGCGAAATAATGACGTTTTCACGGTATTTGATGTTTTCGCACATGTATTCTATCTGATTTGCGTAAACATGGGGCATCGAGAGCTGCACCGTAACAGGCAGATTGATGATGACCTTATCCTCGGGGGACGGCTGCCATACGTCCAGAACGGCGTTGCAGACTTCCAAAGCGAACTCCGGCTCTGTTCCCGTGAAGCTTTCGGGGGAATATTCAAAGCGGAAATTTCCCTCATAATTTTCACGGTATTTTTTGCAGAGTTCAGCTCCCGAAACGGCAATGTCGATTATTTCCTCCTTGGATTTGCGGAAAACCTGCTCACGCTGCGCAAGACTGGTTGAATTGTAGAGGTGGACAATGGCGTTTTTGCAGCCTTTAAGCGCGTCGAATGTCTTTTTGATGATATGCTCGCGGGACTGTGTGAGGACTTGTATCGTTACATCGTCGGGTATCATATCCTGCTCGATAAGCGTGCGGCAGAATTCGTACTCGGTCTCTGATGCGGCAGGGAAGCCTATTTCTATTTCCTTGAAGCCGAGTTCGACGAGAAGCTTGAAAAATTCGAGCTTTTCTTCCAGATTCATGGGGATAATAAGAGCCTGATTGCCATCTCTGAGGTCAACGCTGCACCATATCGGAGCTTTATCAACGTAGGACTTCTCCGTCCACTTCATCGAAGTTTTGGGAGCTTCAAAAAATTGTCTTGTGTATTTTTCGGTGTTTTTCATTTTAATTCCCTCCGTTTTTGTACTCGCAGCTATTCCCAAAGCACTGTCAACAACTTTAGTGGGGGACTCTGGCTAACCGCCCCGTACCCTCTGTCACTTCGTGACATCTCCCTACACTGTAGGGAGTCACCCCACACCCCCTGCCAAAGGGGTGACCCCTTTGGAATCTCTGTTGTCGTGAATTGGGCTGTGGTAATCCTCAAATCAACATGATGCTGTTAGTCTCCATGATTACCACAGTCCAATTCACGAGAATGGACACCAAAGAGTTATCTCTTTAACAGAAAGTAAAGGGTAACAAAATTCCTCTAAGTTGTGAACAATGATTTTGGAATATCTGTGAGTATAAATAAAAAAGTCCCCTCCACGCCTTAAAAGGCATGGAAGAGACGAAATTTCATATTTCGCGGTACCACTCTTCTTGGTGCAATGCACCCTCTCGTCTGCGTCAACTAACGCATATCTCTGTAACGGGAGAACCCGGTCAAATTTACTTGGAGCTTTCAGCTCTGTTGAATCGACTGCTCGGGGAGGAGCTATAACCCATGTACGCATACCGCATTTGCACCGAACAGCGGCTCTCTGTGAAGCTCGACAGGCTTTATTTCCCTTCATAGCATTAAAAAAATGATATTATTCGCACTCCTGTATGATCTACAGCAACGCCGAATATAATTTTATTATACTCTGACGATTTTGTTTTGTCAACAGGGTAAATGTAAATTTTTTGTGAACGCCATGCCGAGCGGTTTGTTTAGCCACGGAAATCAATCTTTAATGTTATGACAGGAAGCTTACGCAGGGGGACGCCGTCCCCCTGCACCCCCTGCCAAAGGGGTGACCCCTTTGGAATCTCTGTTGTCGTGAATTGGGCTGTGGTAATCCTCAAATCAGCATGATGCTGTTAGTCTCCATGATTACCACAGTCCAATTCACGAGAATGGACACCAAAAAGTTATCTCTTTAACAGAAAGTAAAAGGAAACAGAATCTTCTGTATAAGTTTACTGTAAATATTAAAATTGATTCCCCTGTTGCTCAGCTTTCTGTAATGGACGCTCCGAAAGGCATGAGCGAGAGCTTTGCTATCTTGAAGCATTGCAGTCCGAACGGTATCCCTATAATTGTGCAGCAGAGCAGCGCGCCGTTTACAGCCGCCGATAATGCCAACGGTATGCCGCTTATCAGAAGCCATATGATATTGACAAGCAAAGACACAGCTCCGCCGCCGTATTCTATTTCCTTTCCGAACGGGAAAAAAGCGATCGACGCAAACTTAAAGCACTGTACTCCGATCGGTATACCTACGATCGTTAAGCACCATAAAACGCCTGAGATCGCCCAGCTAAGCCCCTGCCATATACCTCCGCACAAAAACCATATAATATTTCCCAAACATCCCATATTGCTCCTCCGTTCTGTCGTATACGTTGTTTTTTCGATTATGAACAGGTTTATTATAGCATATTATGATGAAAATTGCAATAGGTGCAGAAAAATTCACATGAGAATCAATTTTAATATTTACAGTAAACTTATACAGAAGATTCTGTTTCCTTTTACTTTCTGTTGAAGCGGTAACTTTTGGTGTTTATTATCGTGAATTGGACTGTGGTAATCATGGAGACTAACAGTATCATATTAATTATGGGATTGCCACAGTCCAATTCACGACAACAGAGATTCCAAAGGGGTCACCCCTTTGGCAGGGGGTGCAGGGGGACAGCGTCCCCCTGCGTAAGCTTCCTGTCATAACATTAAAAATTGATTTTCGTGAAAAATTCAATTTTTATATTGACGAAATAAAAAGAAAATGGTAAAATAAAAAGGACGAAATTTTTGTTTCTACGGAAAACATGAAAGGGGAAAAATTATGAATTATCAGATAATCGGAAATACCGTGCCTGCCGTCGAGGTTACGCTGAACGCCGGAGAATCCATGTTCACGCAGTCGGGGGGAATGATATGGCAGACAAACGGCATAAGCATGTCCACGAACGCAAGGGGCGGACTTGGCAGAAGTCTTGGCAGAATGTTTACGGGCGAATCTATTTTCATGGCAAATTATACGTCGCAAGCCAACGGAGCTAAAATTGCTTTTGGAGCTACATGCCCCGGTTCGATCGTACCCGTGGACATTTCCCGCGGCGAGCTTATCGTGCAGAAAGGGTCGTTTCTTTGCGCAGAGCAGACGGTAGACCTTAAAGCGACATTTACAAAGAAGTTCACCGCAGGTCTTTTCGGCGGCGAGGGATTTATCTTGCAGAGACTTTTCGGCTACGGAATGGCGTTTTTAGAGGTTGACGGCGATATGGTTGACCGTGTGCTTGCGCCGGGAGAGACTTTAAAGGTCGATACGGGAAACGTAGTTGCCTTTGAGACCTCCGTAAGCTACGATATCGAGATGGTCAAGGGACTGGGAAATATTTTCTTCGGCGGCGAGGGAGTTTTCCTTACCCGTCTTACAGGTCCGGGACGTGTTATCCTCCAAACGCAGAATTTCAATGATTTTGCTATGAGAGTAGCGACAAGAATACCTACGAGAAGCTGATGGCAAGAATATATCCACTTTTCAGCTCCAGCAAGGGCAATTCCACGTTTATCGGCACGGAAAAAGGCGGCATACTTATCGACTGCGGCGTAAGCTTCAAGCGGCTCACGGCGGCTCTGGAGCGTAATGGGCTGCCGCTTTCGGCAATAAGGGGAGTTTTTATAACTCACGAGCATTCCGACCATGTTAGCGGACTGAAAATGCTTACGAAGCATACGTCCGTCCCCGTATACGGACAGAAGCGCACGCTGCAACGGCTTTGCGGCGGCGATAAAATTTCTCCCAATTCTCCCGTTATTGATATGACGGGAAAGAAAATAGCCTGCGGAGACTGCGAGCTGACCTGTTTCAACACTCCGCATGATACCGTACAAAGCTGCGGCTACAGGATAACAGCTTCGGACGGAAAGGTCTGCGCCGTATGTACCGATCTCGGGCATGTTACGGACGAGGTGGACGACGCGCTGAAAGGCTGCCGACTGGTGCTTTTGGAGTCGAATTATGACGAAAGAATGCTGCTCGGCGGACCTTATCCTATTTACTTAAAGGAGCGTATTTTGTCGCCTAACGGTCATCTGTCAAATAACGACTGCGCAAAACAGGCGGCAAAGCTCATAAGGCAGGGGACAACTCATCTTATCCTCGGACATCTCAGTCAGGATAACAACCTGCCTCAGGTCGCTGATAAAACCGTTGAAGCGGCGTTGTCGGAGTTCACCCGAAACCGTGATTATCTCATGGGAACTGCGCCTGTGGAAACCTCGGGCGAAGCGGTGATTTTTTAACAAGCGTGTAAAAAATATGAATAGAGTGTGCGAAGTTGAATATAAATCTGATAGTTATAGGAAAATTAAAAGAAGATTATCTCAGGAACGCCTGCGCCGAGTACATAAAGCGGCTCGGGAGATACTGCGCTTTCGAGCTGCACGAGCTTGACGAATGCCGTTTGAGCGATTCGCCGTCCGAAAAGGAAATAGCCGCTGCTCTGAAAAAAGAAGCGGCGGCAATAAAAAAGTACGCCAAAGGAATGATAGTTCCCATGTGTATCGAGGGGCGGCAGATGAGCAGTACCGAGCTTTCGGCGGAAATAGCGTCCGCCGGAGTGAACGGTCACAGCACCGTGACTTTTATTATCGGCAGTTCGTTCGGACTTGACCCCGAAATAAAGCAAATGGGTCATTTAAAACTTTCCATGTCTAAAATGACGTTTCCGCACCAGCTTGCCAGAGTAATGCTGTTAGAGCAGATATACCGCGCTTTTCAGATCGCAGGCGGCGGAAAATATCATAAGTAGACCTCCTCGGGAACTGGAAAGCATCGTCTGACTTGTCTTTTTTGCGCTCGGCTTTGTCAGCTTTCCTTGCAATACATACAGTATTCCTGCGGAAATCTGACTTTGCCGAGCGTAAAAAATCCTGCGTCATACAACACTTCCCAGTTTCCGAGGAGGTCTAATAAATACGACCGTTCCTGATTTTCGGGAACGGTCGTTGGTTTATGTCAATGACATCAATTTGAGCAAACTAACATCGGGATTCCAAAGGGACGGTGTCCCTTTGGCGGAGTCCAGCGGTAGAGCCTCGGGCAGGGTGTGGGACAGAGTCCCACATAGCGTTTAAGCGCTCCGCAAAGGGTGAATTTCAAAACAGTCCACAGGACTGTTTTGAAAGAGGGAACGCCCTGCAAGAGAGGGCGTTCCCTTAAAAGGACACAGTATGTTGTGT
>JAGAQC010000026.1 GCA_017622925.1 Ruminococcus sp. | reverse complement strand
TCCGTATAAAATGGCATATATGGCATTTCAAATATGTGGTTCAGAAGTAGAAGAAAACTGAAAACAGTATTCCACAATTTGAAAGGATAGAGGTAATTGAGCATGGAAAAAACAGTATATATCACAGAGGAAGAACGGGAAAAGTGTCGCAAAGTGATTGATGTGTTTGAGGAACTGTACGAAATAGAGGACGAAGATATTTTGTTGGTTGATGTTGGTAGGTATGGCTTTGTTAAACTGCAATGCTATACAGCGTCACATGGCTTTGAGGAGCTTGACACCTATACAGACAGTAACAGCTTATTTGAGGGGCTTTGGGAGGAATGGCTTAGTCTAAATGTATTTTTGCTTGCGAGAGAAATGCAGTTAGCTGATGTTCTTTATGATGATTTATTCAACAATCTTCCAAAGGAAAAACAGTCAGAGCTTACCGGGAGAAAAGACTACTTTGCAAAAAAGGCGGGTATCACTCTGTAAAATGAATTTTGCAGAAAGGAAACGCTCTATGTAGTGGATAAAAAAAGATTAGAATGGCTCTGTATATAATAACATACAGGGCTTTTCTTTTCCGAACCAACGACCAAAAGACAAACATTGTGGAAATGTGCATAACAGGCTATGGAATCATGGATAACTCTATTCACAGCACATGGAAAAGCTAAAGTGCAGCTTTCCCACGTCCTGCAAACAGAGTTACCCACAATTCCATGATACAGTCAGTTATACACATTACGCACAATGCCGACTACTACGGAATCCAACTCATTTTTTCACAGAACAAGATTTGCTTTTACAGAAAGAGATTATAGGTTGGAATGGAGATACGGGAGCCTGCATAGAGCACAGTGGAAAAGTTGAAGAAACTGATTGAGGAAGAATTTGTCGGGCTTGTGTTTCTGTCTGCTGAAGATATGGAGTAATAGCAAATTGGGACATAGCGGTATAACTGCTTTGTCCCAATTTGTTTATTGCTTAAATTACACGTCCGTATTAGAATTGATATGCTTGCAGAAATCAAATATCTAACATACTTCTTCCCACTATAATAATACCATACAAATTTTATAAATACAAGACTGTTTATATAAGCTGACACATGCTAAACTAGCCTAGCAATGTTTCAGTAAAACTTTCTTTCATTTTTCAAGGAGGTCATAATCATTATGGGGAATAATCAGACAGAAAAAGCGTTTGAAGAAAAAAGATTAGCACAAACAATCTCTTTAGCCGAGGAACAATTAAAGCAGGCAAAAGAAGCGGCAGACAAAAAGAAATCAGAAATTATCGAAGCCAAAAAAGATGTGCGTGAAAATACAGAACACGGCATTACATCACTGTACACATCAGACGGTTTCGAGGCACTTGTTGAATTAAGCCAATATATCAATCCTGTTACAGACAAAATTATAGATTATGAAGAAGAAGAACATAAAATACTTCTGTTAGAAAAGATGATAAAATCGCCCTATTTTGCCCGAATTGATTTTAAATTTGATGATGAGGACGAATTTGAAAAAATATACATTGGACGTTCTTCTCTACGAAAAAACAGCTATCAAGAGATGTATGTTTATGATTGGAGATCGCCGATTGCCAGTGTTTTCTATCGTTTTATGACAGGCGAAGCGTTTTATGACGCTCCATGTGGACGAGTAACAGGTGAACTCAATTTGAAACGCCAATATGAAATAAAAAACGGAATACTGGAATATTTTTTTGATTCAGATGTTCAGATTGTTGATGAATTTTTAAGGCAATTACTGTCACAAAACACTACTGCTAAAATGAAAGCTATTGTTGAAACAATTCAGCATGAACAGGACGTGGTTATTAGAGATATGGAAAATGACCTGCTAATGGTACAGGGTGTAGCGGGAAGTGGAAAAACCTCTATTGCTCTCCACCGGGCTGCTTATCTTATGTATCAAGGTTTACAAACAAAGCTGTCCGCAAATAACATTATGATTATTTCCCCAAATTCTATATTTGAGCAATATATTTCAAATGTATTGCCCGAATTGGGAGAAGATAATGTTATTTCTTCCGTGTTTGAAGATATACTTAGTGAGTTATTAAATGGCAGGAAAATTCAGTCAAGAAATGATTTTTTAGAAAACTTGATTGTCAATTCAAAATACAAGGAAATTTCAAGAAATAGTATAGAATTTAAAACGTCAAGTTTTTTTAGGGAAATTTTAGACCAATTTCTCATTGATATACCCCGCCAGTGGATAGAATTTGAAGATGTTTATTATGAGGGAAAATGCGTTGTAAGCGGGCAAATTCTAAAAGACAAGATATTAGGAAGACCAGAAACACCATTAGGCATAAAATTAGAACAATTAGAAGATTATATTTTAGAACAAATATTTGGAACAGGAAAAGGGCGGGGGCATAAAGAAGAAAAAAATCTAATCAAGCAGGAAATACAGAAATTTATAAAAATTGACATTGTTGAATTATATAAAATATTATTTAGCAATGAAGCCTATTTTTATAGCCTGCTGCAAAATAGCAATCCGTCACAAAACATAAAAAATATTTGGAAATATACTAAGGAAAATTTGGAAGCAGACAGCTTGTATTATGATGACGCAATAGCAATCGCTTATTTGTATTTAAAAATATACGGAACAAATAAATATAAAAATATTAAGCAGGTAGTCATTGATGAAGCACAGGACTACTACCCTCTCCAATATGAAATATTTAATTTGCTTTTTTCTAATGCCAAATTTACTATTTTAGGAGATATGAAACAGACTCTTGCCAAAAAAGAAGATATTTCTTTCTACGAACAAATTCAAAAAATATTGAACAAGAAAAAATCTTCTCTTATTATGTTGGATAAAAGTTTCCGTTGTACGAATGAAATTTTAAATTTTAGTTTAAAGTTCATTGAACAAAGTTCACAGATAAAAAGTTTTAATCGGAATGGCGATAGCCCAAAAGTATATATTGCTGATAATTCCGAAATCTTCATTGATGAAATTGTTAAGGAAATAAAATTATGCCAAGAGAAAGGGTTTCAGTCGATATGCTTAATTTGTAAAACCGAAAAAAATTCAACCTATCTATTTAATAAAATTAAACACAAACTTGATATTCAATTAATTAAAAATGGGAGCGTATCAGATTTACAAGGCGTGTTTATCTTACCAGTATATATGTCAAAGGGATTAGAATTTGATACTGTCTTAATTTGTGATGCAGATAGCCAAAACTACCATGATGAAGATGATAAAAACCTCTTATATGTTGCCTGCACAAGAGCGCTTCACAAACTTAGCTTATTTTGTGAAAATGAGGTTAGCCCGCTGATATAGATAAATTTACAATATATTGAATTGCCTAAATGCCAAACGCAGCGTAAGTGCATATGAACAAAATGATAATAATTAGACAGACCATCTTTCTCTTTTAATGGCATTAAATTGACATTACGCTCTCTATCATATATATTTGTTGCTTACTGTCAAAAACACGACAGAAAAATATAGTTTAAATTCAACGGATAAAAGAGGTAATGAACATGGGGAAATTACTACTGCTGACACTTAACGAACAAGAGGAAACAGCGATTGACAAAATCATATCGGCAATATCTGATTATATACAGATTGAACCCATGCAGATCACAACCGCTTCCGTGTTATCTTTTCCGGGACTGGAAATAAAGCAGAACCAACGCCGGGTATTTCAAGACGGGGAGGAAGTAAGCCTTACCCGCCTTGAATACAGTACCCTTGTATATCTTGCTTCCAACCCCGGCATTGTCCTCACACGGACACAAATATTTGAAGCCGTTTGGAACATGGAAAGTGAAAGCTGCCAGTCAAGCGTTGCAAATGTGATTTACAACCTGCGGAAAAAAATAGAGCCGGACAGCCGCAAGCCCATTTACATAAAAACCGTTTTAGGTATGGGCTACAAGTTTGCTTCCGGGGAATGACAACAGAATAACCGCCGCCCGTTACAGCGGCATACCATGACAGGAAATCAGAAAAGGTTTCCTGTTTTTTTGCGCCAAAAACCGCGCTGATTTTCCAGCTTTGTCGAAAAGTTTTATCAAAAAGTTTTTCAAAACTTTGCCATATTTGCATTTCTCTGCGTAGTAAGGAGTAAAGGGGGAGTTTCGCCGTTTTCTTAGAGCAAGATTCTACCACAGTACCAAATTTCGCCTACCGGCTCATTTTGTCCTATGGGAATCTTGTTGGGGTTGCCACCCCAAGCCCGCCTTTTGCGGCTTGCGCCGCTTGAAAAAATCCACCCACGAAAGGAGGTTCACAGCCATGAAAAGATACAACACGCCCCACCGAAGCCGGGTAATCAAGACACGCTTGACCGAGGAAGAATACGCCGAGTTTTCCGAGCGTGTCACCCTCTGCAAAATGAGCCAAGCCGAATTTATCCGACAAGCCCTCATTAAGTCAAGCATACGCCCGGTCATTACTGTTTCCCCGGTCAATGATGAGTTACTCTCTGCCGTTGGGAAACTCACAGCCGAATACGGGAAAATCGGCGGCAACTTAAACCAGATTGCCCGCTGTCTGAACGAGTACGGCGCACCCTATAACGCCCTCTCCCAAGAGGTACGAGCCGCCACAGCGGAGCTTGCCGCCTTGAAGTTTGAAGTCTTGCAGAAAGTAGGTGAAGCCGTTGGCAACATTCAAACATATCAGCTCTAAAAATGCCGACTATGGAGCTGCCGAGCAGTACCTAACCTTTGAACATGACGAGTTTACCATGAAGCCCACACCCTCAACCATTTTAAGGTGATCGGCGCGGCGGCGCGGGTATTGGACGGGAAACAGCGTCTTGAAGTGCTGCATGGGATTTTCCACCCGGACGGGGAACGCTTTAACTTTGCGTGGGAATGGCTACCCGCAAGCGGTCTTTCTGTCAAAGACTTTATCGCGCCGTCCTCTTTCCGATTTGGCGACGGGCGAATGTTTCAAATGTGCGGCAAGTTTGGCGCAGTTTCCTTTTTGCAGATCGTCGCGCCGGAACTCTCCGACCGTATGCTTGCCGACTTCATGGACGCGGAAAACGGGATTATCGTCAATCTGCACATTCAGAGTATCGACCACAACGAAGCAATCAAGACGATTAAGCGCAAGATTACCGACCTTGACCGTATGAAAATCGAGGAACAGAAAAAAGCAATCCGCAGCGGCTACGACATGGATATTATTCCGTCCGACCTTGCCACCTACGGCGGGGAAGCAAAAAACCTACTCCGCGATTTGCAGAGCCGCAACGAAAGAATGTTTCTGCTTACGCTGCTTGTCTTAAACCTTGCAGATACCAAGCAGAAATTGGATAACGAAGTATTTGGAGCGGCGGCAATCGCGCAGAAATACAACTGCATTTTGACCCGCCTTGACTACCGGCAGGAACAGGGGCTTATGTCCTCTATCCCGTTGGGGGAAAACCTTATCCATATCCAGCGCGGCTTGACGACCAGCAGCACCGCCGTTTTCGTTCTTGCATTTGCTTTTTCGCTTGGCGGTAATCCTCATACAATTTGCTTTTTCTGTCGTTTAAGCTGCTATACTCCTTGCGCAGCGCGGCGAGATCGGGCAGCTTCTTTATCTGCATTTCCTTTAATGCCCTTGCCGCAGCTTCAAACAGGATAATTTCGCTTTCATGCCCCCGCAGATACTTTTCCTTGTCCCGCGACTTCTTGTATTCCTCGTAAATCGGTTTTAATTGTCGGTATGTGGTCGTGTGCTTGATAAGCAGCGACAAATCAGACATACGCTGCTCTACGTCCTTAACCGCCCTTGCCGCCGCGTCATGGGCGGTCATAATATCGGCTATCTTGCTTTCAAGTTCGCTATAATACTCAATCTTGTTTTCGGTTAGGAAGTTCATGCTTTTAGCAGCCTGTTTCAGATTATGGATTTTTGCCCACCGTTCATAGCCCGCCGACTGTTGGGCTTTGATACTGTTTTCAAGATCGACGACAAGCCGGATTTTCTTATCTTCCCGCAGCGTTTTTGTTTTGGCAACATACACGCCCTTGATACGCTCCTTTATCGCTTCTTCCGTATAGGCCGCGCCGAGCGTCTTTGTGCGGGTAAACCGTTCCTGTCCGGCAGCGCGAAAGGAAATGTATTTGCCCTGTTTGATTTCATACCCCATTTCCTGCAAGCGGCGCAGCAGTTCGTCAAAATCTTTCACTTGGGGAATGAGAGTATCTATCGCCGTTTTCAGCTTTGCTTTGTAGCTTGTCCCTTGCTTTTCGGCGGTGTATTCTGCATAGCTTTTTCCCTTGTCCTGTCCCGGTACGACGACGGATAGCCCATGCTCTTTACATATCCTGTCGCTGGTGCGCCGGATAAAGTGATAGCTTTGCTTGTTGGAATGGTACTTTTTGTAGTCAACGAAGCTAACCGCGTTGAAAATCAAGTGATTATGCAGATGGTCTTTATCGACGTGAGTTGTCAAAACAAACTCATACTTGCCGCCTAATACCGCCCCGGCAAGTTCCATGCCGATTTTGTGCGCTTCTTCCGGTGTGGTTTCTCCCACCGCAAAGGATTGTATCAAGTGCCGCCCTAAATGTGTGCCGCGATCTCCGGCAGCTTCCCGCGTCCATGCAAACTCAATATCGGCGGTTTCCAGCCCGCAGCCGAAAGAGGACGCAAGCAGCTTCCCGTCTGTCTTTTCGGGATTTAAGATATAGTCTATCGCAGCCTTTAAGGTTGATTTAATAGGGTGCGTCTTTGTAACCGCCATATCTCGTCCACCGCCTTTTTAATGTCCTCTATATCCTGCCTGTAAACCGTCCCCGTCGCATTGGCGCGTTTTGCAATCTGGTTGATGTTCCGGCTCACCGCTTGCAGTTCCCGGATATATGCTTTTGTGTCGCTTCGGTCAACGACAAGAATATACCCGTCTATCGCCATTTTACGGAAGTATGCCCCATACTGCTTTATGGGAAGCTGCTTCATCTTCTCGTCGATCAGCCGCTTTTCTTCTTCCGTAACGTAAAACTTCATCTGTATATTTCTCTTTCGGTTTTCCATTTCCGCACCGCCTTTCGGTATAAGGGTTTGGGATTATCCCAACAAGCACTTTTCGCAAACGGGTACTCGTTTGCTGTGCTTGCTATCTACTCCTTATCCCGTTTCAAAGGCAGCGTTTGTTGCACTCTCTTTCTAATTTGGCGCAAAAAAAGATTGCAGCCCCTATGCGCTGCAATCTCCTGCTTCCCATATTGTGAGGTTAGTCCTCTGCTTGTTCGACTTCTGTTATCTCCCTTGCCGTTGCGGTTACAATCCGTATGCCTTTATCGCTCATACCGTCCAGCAGCGCGTCAAGCTGCCGCCGCCCGGTGGATTTCTCCGCATTGCTGTTCGGGAAGAAAAATTGATCTACCGAAATATGATACCGGGTTACAAGGTCATAGAATACCTGTAAACTCGGCTGTTGTCCCTTGTTCTCGATATTCGCAAGGTAGCGCGGGGAAATATATAACTCGTCGCTTACCTTTTTGCGGCTCTCGCCGTATTCATTTCTCGCGGCTTTTATAGCTGCCCCGAAAGCCTTAAAGTCGTACAATGGTACGGGTCTTTTTGCCATTTTCATTCACCCTGTTACATTTTACAGTTCACCTTTCTTTTTGGATATGTCCACACAATTCATATCATTAGGTTAAATACTTCCTGTTGTGTATTGACAGTAGACTGATTTTCTGATAAAATAAAATTTATGTAAAAGGAGGCGGCGTTTATGTTGCATAGCATGCGTATTAGATAAGCATTGAAAAAAAGGATTTTCCCATTTTCAACATGGGCTTTTTTGTCATGCTTATTTTGCGGATGCTATACAAAAAACTAACGACGTATAGATATAGTATAGACATAGTGCAAGCTATGCCTTAGTTTTGTTGTACTGCTCTGTGCATTATAAATGCAGGTCAATGCTCATGTTGAGGATTGACCTGCATTTTTTTGTGTAAAAAGGACGAGTGAAATATAATGCTTAAAAAATATTGGATAAAATGTCCGATTTGTAACGGAAAGACGAGAGTTCAAGTATTTCATAATACTGTATTAAAAGATTTTCCTCTTTTCTGCCCTAAATGCAAATTGACGCATATCATTGATGTAGAAAAATTAGAGATTGTAATCAAAAATACAGAAAAACAAACTTTTATTATTTAGAAGAAAGGATATAAAAATGAAACGTTTACCTAAATATA
>JAGAQC010000025.1 GCA_017622925.1 Ruminococcus sp. | reverse complement strand
GACGGCGCCCTCGACGTCCCGAAATCGGTGACCAAGATTGTTTTGAAAGCGGGACGTCGAGGGCGCCGTCCCCTACAATTTGGATTTATGTTCGCCTGCTTTTTTACACATGCGAGCATAAAATAGGACTTGATTTAATCTCCGAAATATGGTATCATATTATCATACTGTTTTAAAGAGGAGATAATATGCTTGTCAGCTTAACAAATATAAATAAATTTTATAACGGAAAGCAGATACTAAACAATGTTTCTCTGACCGTTGATGAAAATGATAAGATAGGACTGGTGGGGAATAACGGCTGCGGCAAGTCCACCTTGCTGAAAATTCTTACAGGCTCGGTCGAACCCGACCGATCAAGCGAGAGGGACGGCGTTATTTCCTTTGCCGCAAAGACTACGGTCGGCTATCTGGAGCAAATGGGCGGTCTGGATTCTAACTCCTCCGTTATTGACGAGATGCGGAAGGTCTTTGAACCCATGCAAAAGGCTATCGACCGACTTCGAGAGATAGAGCTTGAAATAGAACTGGGGGATAACTCCTCCGCCGACGAATATCAGCGGCTTTCCTCGTGGTTAGAAGCCAACGACGGCTACAATACCGACGTTAAGATACGCACCGTTCTCAACGGCATGGGCTTTTCGGGGGAACAGCTTGACCGCACTGTCTCGGGGTTCAGCGGCGGCGAAAAAACGCGTCTGTGTATTGCAAAGCTGCTCCTTGAAGAACCGAATCTGCTTATCCTTGACGAGCCGACCAATCATCTTGATTTCAAGACCATTATGTGGCTGGAGGACTACCTCCGCAGCTACCGTGGGGCGGTGCTTATAGTAAGCCATGACCGTTATTTTCTGGACAGGCTGTGTACGTCCGTATGCGAGATAGAGAGGGGAACGCTTACCCGATATAAGGGGAACTACTCCGCATTTGTGCGTCAGCGTGAGGAAAACGACGTCCGCCGCCGCCGTGAATACGAGCAGCAGCAGAAGCAGATAGCTAAAATGGAGGACTACGTGGCGCGTAATCTTGTCCGTGCTTCAACGACAAAAATGGCTCAGAGCCGCAGGAAACAGCTTGAAAAAATTGAACGAATCGAAAAGCCGTTCCATGACGAAAAACGCGCGAAAATAAGCTTCACCTATGCGGTCGAACCGCCCCTTGACGTTCTGAAAGTCAGAAACGCGGATATTTCCGTGGGGGAGGGAGCGAAACGCAGGACGCTTGTTGACAACGTGAGCTTTGAAGTCCGCAGGGGTGAAAAAGTAGGCATTATCGGCGATAACGGCATAGGAAAGTCCACTTTGCTGAAAATTATTCAGGGACTTCTGCCCCATGAGGGTTCAGTCCGCTGGAATACGAATGTTAAAATATCTTACTTCGATCAGGAGGGCGCAAACCTTAACCGTGAGCTTACCGTAATGGAGGAGATCCACAGCCGTTACCCGTCGCTTTCCGATCTGGAGGTACGCAGTCTGCTTGCGCAGGTGAGGTTCGTGGGGGAGAACGTTTTCAAGGAAACGGGCGTGATAAGCGGCGGCGAACGTGCAAAGCTTTGTTTTGCCATAATGATGCAGGAACACGGAAACGTGCTTATCCTTGACGAGCCGACAAATCACCTCGACCTGAACTCCAAGGAGGCTATCGAAACGGCTTTGGAGGAGTATACGGGAACGATAATTTTCGTTTCTCACGACAGGTATCTACTGAGCAGGATAGCGGACAGGCTTATCGAGCTGACGGACGGTTCGTACCGTGAGCATAATTACGGGTTTGAGAAATATCTTGAAGTGCTGAGGGCGGAGCAGGCGGAAGAAAAGCGTTCGGCGGAGGCTGAAAAGCTTGCCGCGGCTGCCGAGACTGCAAAGGAGAAGCAGTCAAAGACCTACAGAAATAAGCAGCAGAGAAGCGCAGACGCAGCCCGTAAGAACGAAATGCGCCGTCTTGAAAAGGAGATAGACGAGCTACAGGGAAAAATAGATATGCTCAGCGAGGAGATCGCTAAGGAAGAAGTGTACACGGATTACGAGCTGATGAACGCAAAATGCCGTGAGATAGACGAGCTTAAAATGAAAATAGACGAGAATTTCGAGAAGCTTATCGAGCTTGACGAGTGAGGGCGGTTTCCGAATCCGTTAAGCTGTATGATGTAACATCTTAACATCTTTTTGTGTTTGAAATTGTTCAAAATGCTAAAAATGATGAATCGGTGAAAAAACTATTGAAATATTTCCTGAATTATGATATAATAGCATTAATCAATTTTTAAAAAACTAAGGAGGGTCTTACGATGAAACATATTAAGACTATGAACAAGGCTAATCTTAAGGAGTCCGCTCAGAAAGGCGGCTGCGGCAAGTGTCAGGCTTCATGCCAGTCTGCCTGCAAGACTTCCTGCACAGTTGCTAATCAGAAGTGCGAAAGATAAGCATAGCTCTTTTAATGAGATGTTCGGGGCAGTAGGATACTGCCCTATATTTTTTGCGGAAAAATTTTAAGTATATTTAAGAGGTTGTTTGTATGATACATAAATATAAGTTAAACGGATTTAATATCGTTCTTGACGTAAACAGCGGCGGCGTTCATATCGTTGACGAGCTGACCTACGACCTGCTTGACAACGTTGAACCTCCCTTTGAGGAAAAATGTCCCCAAAAGGTAATGGAGAAGCTTTCAAAGGTGTATGCTCCCGACGATATAGAGTCCTGCTACGGCGAAATAGTCGAGCTTTACAACGATAAGATACTTTTTTCCGAGGACGATTACGAGAAGTATGCGAAATACTCCGTCGCCTCTCCCGTTAAGGCGATGTGTCTCAATATAGCTCACGATTGTCAGCTCAGGTGCAAATACTGCTTTGCGTCTACAGGCGATTTCGGTCAGGGCAGAAAGCTCATGTCCTTTGAGACAGGCAAGCACGCTATTGATTTTCTCCTTGAAAATTCGGGAGACCGTCCGAATCTCGAGCTTGACTTTTTCGGCGGTGAACCTCTTATGAATTTCAAGGTCGTTAAGCAGATAGTGGAGTACGCCCGTTCCCGTGAAGCCGAGTACGGCAAGAAGTTCCGCTTCACTATCACCACCAACGGACTTCTTCTGGACGATGAAAAGATAGAATTTATCAACAAGGAAATGTCGAACGTTGTTCTTTCAATTGACGGCAGAAAAGAGGTCAACGACTATTTCCGCGTTCTGCCCAACGGTCAGGGCTGCTATGATATGATACTGCCGAAATACAAAAAGCTCGTTGAGGGCAGAGGCGACAAGGAATACTACGTCAGAGGAACGTTCACCAACAAGAACCTCGATTTCTCAAACGATGTTTTTGCGCTGTATGAAGCGGGGTTCGATCAGATCTCGATAGAGCCTGTTGTCGGCGAGGGCGACGAGTACGCGCTTACCGAAAAGGAGCTTCCTGCCGTATTTAAGGAGTACGAGGTGCTTGCGAAGCGTATTCTCGAAAACGAGAAAAAGGGCGGCAAGTTCAATTTCTTCCACTTTATGATAGACCTCGACCAAGGGCCTTGCGCTATAAAGCGTCTGAGGGGCTGCGGCTGCGGAAACGATTACGTCGCTATTACTCCCGACGGCGATATTTACCCGTGTCATCAGTTCGTTGGTATGGACGAGTACAAAATGGGAAATATTGACGAGGGTACTTTTAACAGCGAGATGAAAGCGGATTTTGCGAACTGCCACGTTTACTCGAAGCCCGAATGCCGCAAGTGCTGGGCGAAATTCTATTGCAGCGGCGGCTGTAACGCTAATAATTACCAGTATATGGGCGACGTCCGTTCGGCTCATAAGCTTTCCTGCGAGCTTGAAAAAAAGCGTCTTGAATGCGCTATCATGATAAAGGCTGTCCGTACATTCGGCGAACAGGAATAACAGCACATTCCGATGTTTTAAGCAGGGGGACGCTGTCCCCCTGACCCCCTGCCAAAGGGGTGACCCCTTTGGAATCTCTGTTGTCGTGAATCGGACTGTGGTAATCTCCAAGTCAGCACAAAGCCGTTAGTCTCCGTGATTACCACGATCCGATTCACGATAATGGACGCCAAGAGTTACTTCTTTAACAGAAAGTAAAGGGAAACAAAATCCTCTGCGTAAAAATATCAAAATGAGCTGAGATTCGTGACCCCATTGTTAGTTTGCCTGAATTGAGGGCAAAAACGACCTTATTACAAAATATATTTGACAAATCCGCTGAAATGTGATACAATAGCATTGATCAACAAAAACAACTACGCTGATATTCAGGAGGACAAAATTATGGATATTTTAAATACTCTCATTCTTGCAGCCGATTCGCCTGCAACAGGCGATGATTTCCCTGTCGTACCGCTTGTTATAGCTATTGGTGCGGCGGTCGTGATCGCTGTTGTGTCTACGGTAATTGCCGCTGTTAAAAAGAAAAAAGACGACGACGATAAATAAATCCGAATAACTGCCAAGCATAAACGCATAACTTGTTATAAATTATTATAAAAAAGTCGGAGGCGGTTATGGTTTGCAGTCTTGAGGAGCTTAAATCGAAAGAAGTAATTGATATAAAAACAGGGGAGAGACTGGGGTTTATTGACGATGTTCGCATGGACGTGTCAAGCTCGGAGGTACTCTCCCTGCTTATTTACGGCGGTTATCGGTTTTTCGGTCTTTTCGGCAAGGAAAACGATACAGAGATACCATGTGAAGCTGTTAAGGTTATCGGCAGCGATACGATACTTGTTGATTCTGTTTCGGCAATATATACAAAAAGCAAAACGTGGAGAATTAAAAGTTTGTTTGGATAGACGTTGCAAAATTCGGCAGAATATGGTATAATATTAAGGCAATTCGCACGCAGTATTTTTGTGGGTCGGTGCAGAGCAGAGGGTTACTATATCTTCTGTAATGTGGCACGCAAGCCAAATGCTGCGGAGGATTAAACAAATTTAAATTAGGAGGACTACACAAATGGCAGTAGTTTCAATGAAGCAGCTTCTTGAAGCAGGCGTTCACTTCGGACACCAGACAAGACGCTGGAACCCCAAAATGGCTCCGTACATCTTTACAGAGAGAAACGGAATTTACATCATCGACCTTCAGAAAACAGTCAAGAAGCTCGAAGAAGCTTATATGTTCGTTCGCGACGTTGCTTCTCAGGGCGGCGAGGTGCTTTTCGTAGGTACAAAGAAGCAGGCCGGCGACTCCGTTAAGGAAGAAGCTACACGCGCAGGCGCACACTACGTAAACGCAAGATGGCTGGGCGGTATGCTCACTAACTTCAAGACTATCCAGACGCGTATCAAGAGACTTGAACAGCTCCACACTATGGAGGAGGACGGTACTTTCGATCTTCTCCCCAAGAAGGAAGTCGTTAAGCTCAACCTCGAGATCGAGAAGCTTGAAAAGTTCCTCGGCGGTATCAAGACTATGAAGAAGCTCCCGGCAGTTCTCTTTATCGTTGACCCCCGCAAGGAAAAGATCGCTGTAGCAGAGGCTAAGAAGCTGAATATCCCGATCGTTGCTATCGTTGATACAAACTGCGATCCCGACGAGGTAGATTACGTTATCCCCGGAAACGACGACGCTATCCGTGCAGTAAAGCTTATTGCAGGTACTATCGCAAACGCCGTTATCGAGGGCAGACAGGGCGACGACGCCGTTGCTGCTGAAGCTGAGGAAGCTCCTGCTGAGGAAGCTGAAGAAGCTCAGGCTGAATAATTCAATGAATTTACAAAGAGAGTATTCTCTGTCTATATAAATAAACAGGAGGAAATAACAATGGGAAAGATTTCCGTTGCCGAGATCAAGGATCTCATGAAGTCAACAGGCGTTGGCATGATGGACTGCAAAAAGGCTCTTGAAGCTAACGACGGCGATATGGACAAGGCTATCGAGTTCCTCAGAGAAAAAGGTCTCGCTACACAGGCTAAAAAGAGCAGCAGAGCGGCTGCCGAGGGTATCGTTACGGCTGTTGTAAACGGCAATGTGGGCGTACTCCTTGAAGTCAACACCGAAACGGACTTCGCTGCAAATACAGACGACATCAAGAACTTCGTAAACGGAGTTGCAAATACTATCATCGAGAAGAATCCTGCGGACGTTGAGGCTCTTAAAGCCGAGACTATCAGCGGCGGCACGTCTACGGTAGGCGACGTTCTTACAGAGCTTGCAGGAATGAAGATCAGAGAGAACATCGTTATCCGCCGTTTCGTAAGAATGGAGGGCGTTCTTGCTTCTTATATCCACAACGGCGGCAGCATCGGCGTTATGGTAAAGCTCGATACAGACCTTTCCGCTGAGCAGGTAGCTGCTATCGGTAAGGACGTAGCTATGCAGTCCGCAGCTCTTAACGCTCCTTACCTCAGAAGAGAGGACGTTCCTGCCGAGGTCATCGAGAAGGAAAAGGAGATCATGATGGCTCAGATGGCTGAGGATCCCAAAATGGCTTCCAAGCCCGAGCAGGTTCGTGCTAAGATCGTTGAGGGTAAGGTCGGCAAGTATTACACTGAGAACTGTCTCCTTGAACAGGCTTTTGTTAAGGACGACAAGATGTCCGTTAAGGGCTATGTTGACGCAGAGGCTAAGAAGCTCGGCGGTTCTATCACTGTAACAGACGTTATCCGCTACGAGAGAGGCGAGGGCGTTGAAAAGAAAGAGGACAATCTCGCAGACGAAGTAGCTAAGATGATCAAGTAATTTTTTGCGGTGTCGTTCGTTCGGCACCGCTTTAATTTCTGAATGTGCTATGACCTGTTCAATAACCCTCAAAACGCTGCCTGACTTGTCTTTTTTGCACTGTGCTTTGTCGGCTTTCCTTGCAATACATACAGTATTCCTGCGGAAACCCGACTTTGCACAGCACAAAAAATCCTGCGTCATTCAGCATTTCTCATGTTATTGAACAGGTCTAATAAAAAGGTGGTTTTAAAATGAAAAATGCGGCAAAGGTTTTATTGGTCGTAAGTCTGGTAGGGCTGATATTGGCGTTCGGTGGATTCAGCGATACGATGCTCCTTTTTAAGGGCGACACGGTGAACATCACCGACCCGATCGGCGAGTTTGACAAAAAGGCGCTCGCGCAGGGCGAGATCGACTTTGTTTACGGACCTTTCGCAACTCTTGAAGAAACTAATAAAACTTACGGTATCACAACAAGCAAGAAAGAAACTGATTTTTATATTGTGGGAAATCTCGAATCCGGCGAGGGCTTTGCGGTGCTTTCCACAGGCAACGACGATATGAAAGCTGAGCTTTTGGCGGCTGCCGACGAATGGTATGAGTGGCTCACTTCCGATGAGGAAACGCCCGAACCCGAGATAAGCATAAACTTCAAGGGCAAGCTTTGGGAACAGTACGACGACCCCGACTACGATAAATATTACAGCGAAGCTAAGACAGACCTGACAAACGTCGGAATCGGCGAGAACGAGTACGCGTCTATGAGAATAATCGAGGGCGAAGTTTCCGTGGTTTCCGTTGTTATGTTCTTCGGCGGAATAGCGGTGTTCCTCATTTGTATTATTATCGCTATCGTTGCGTTTGTTAAAGCCAAAAAAGCGAGCAGAGCGGAGCTTTACTAATGAAGAATAATATTTTAATTAAAGTCGCGGTCGTCCTTATCGCGATAGGAGTTATTCTTACTTATGCAGGCAGTAAGGATTCAATGCTGATATTGACGGGCGATAAGGTCAGACTTTCGGAGACTTCCCAAAGCGATTTTCACGAACCGAAAATGATCGAGGGCGATGTTTTCATGATACAAAGCATGATGGACACAGAGCAGTCGTATAAACGTTTCGGTTTTATAAGGCAGTCAAAGCATACGGAATATTACCTTATTGTAAACTGTACCCGTGATGATTGGAAAAACGCTGTCGAAACAGGCAGGCTCGGTTCGCTGAAACAGGCGTTTTACGTTATATACGCCGTCACCGACAAGGACATGATCGAAAAATGCAATGCGGCTGCTGCCGAGTACGACAAGTATTACAACGAACTCGTTGCAGGCAATATTGACGCGGATATACCCGATATAAAACTGAGCTTCGAGGGCGTGACAGCCGAACAGCGCAGCGACAGCAAGTATACGTCGGGTTTGGAGAATTGGCTGAAAGGTTCGGGCATAGAGAAGTCGGACGTTGCCGAGTATATGATATATGACGGAAAAGCCGATTCCGCAGCGTTGGCGTTGTTCTTCGGCGGTATCGCTCTTATAGTTATAAGCATTGCGGTTATAATAATTTCGGCAATAAAAGCAAATTCCGCTGCCAAGCGTGACGAGCTTTGGTAAAGTGCATATCCCGAATGCTATTAACCTAAGCGGGGGACGCTGTCCCCCTGCACCCCCTGCCAAAGGGGTGACCCCTTTGGAATCTCTGTTGTCGTGAATTGGACTGTAGAAATCCCCAAATTAGTTCAATACTGTCAGTCTCCGTGATTTCCACAGTCCAATTCACGAGAATGGACACCAAGAGTTACTTCTTTAACAGAAAGTAAAGGGAAACAATATCCACTTATGTTGATAACATTGGGATTCCACAGTGACAGAGTCCCCCTGCTTAAACTGTGGACAGTGATTTTACAATAGACAATTTTTGACCCGCATTTTTGTGCAAACCGTACAAAAGTGTGGGTTTAATATTTATGTATAAATGACTTGCCATATTGACAAAAATATGTTATAATTATAAAAGCGTGATTCTTTGCATTTACGCTACAAAAACATTTAACAACTTTCCAAAGGTAAAAAATATGAATAATAAAATAAAGCTCCTCGCCGAATCTATCGGCAAGGTAATTGTCGGCAAGGACGATACGGTAATAAGGCTTATCGCAGCTATGCTCTGCGAGGGTCACGTCCTGCTGGAGGACGTTCCGGGCGTGGGAAAAACTCAGCTTATAACCGCCCTTTCACGGTCGGTGGGAGGAAAATTCAACAGGATTCAGCTCACTCCTGATGTTATGCCCTCGGATATTGCCGGATTTACAATGCTTGACAGCAAGTCGGGGGATTTTGTATACCGTGACGGAGCGGTAATGTGCAACTTCCTGTTGGCTGACGAGATAAACCGCGCGTCGCCGAAAGTCCAGTCCGCGCTGCTTGAAGCAATGGAGGAACGGCAAATTTCTATGGACGGCGAAACTCACGTTCTCCCAAAGCCTTTTTTGGTAATGGCTACGCAGAATCCCGTTGAGACCTACGGAACTTTCCACCTCCCCGAAGCGCAGATGGACAGATTCTTTATGAAGCTGTCAATGGGCTATCCCGATGAAGCGGAGGAACTGAAAATACTCGAGCGTACCGAAATGCACAACCCGATAAATAATATCGACGCTCCTGCAATGTCGGTAGAGGAAATACTCGATATGCAGCAGGACGTGCGGAAAATACGTGTGACCGATACCGTGAAAAAGTATGTGGTCGAGTTGGTGCGTTTCACAAGAACCGACAGAAATGCCGCCCTCGGAATAAGTCCGCGCGGAAGTATAGCTCTTTATAAGGCGGCAAAGGCTTTTGCGTACATATATGAGCGCGACTACGCAACTCCCGACGACGTTAAGAAAGCGGCGGTATCGGTGCTTGCGCACAGGATAATCCTTTCGCCGCAGGGAAAGAGCGAATTCGGCACGGCAGAAGCGTATGTTGAAAACGTTCTGAACACGATACCCGTCCCTGCAATGGGGAGCTGATATGAGGAACATCATATCAATATTGTCGGTTGCCGCTACACTGTTTGTTTTTACATTTTACATAGACGGCGACATCGGCATAATAATAATCGCTTTCATGGTATTTGCGCCCCTTGTGTCATTTATTTTCGCCTTTTTCGGACGGGGCAGAGCGTTGGTGAAATTCGACTGCGACGGCTACGTCAAGAAAAACAGCAGACTTGCGGTCAACGTGAGCGTTGAAAAAAACGGCTTTTTCCCTCTCGGAATAATCGAGCTGAAATTTGCCGCAAGCGAGGTTTTCGGCAGCCTTGACAAGATGTACAAGCTTTCGGTGATAAGCGGATATAAAAAATCCTTTACGATATATCTTGACGCTAACGTGGGCGGAAACGGCGAAATATCCCTGATTTCCGCAAGGTCATGCGGATTTTTGGGATATATCGGCTTTAAGCTGAAAACGGAACTTCCGCAGGCGAAAAGCGTAGGAGTTATCCCCGAGCTGCCCGATATAAAGTCCTCGTCAAAGCTTTTCAGAAGCATTGCGGACTCGGTCATGACCTCTGACGACGAGGAAAACAGCGACGCTTCGCTGCTTTACTCCGCTAATACCGCTCCCGGCTACGAACACCGCGAGTACGTGCAGGGCGACCCTCTGAAACGTGTCAACTGGAAGCTCTCCATGAAAAAGGGCAACCTTATGGTGCGGCTTGACGAGGCTGTGGCGGCTGTTCAGCCGATAATCGCCCTCGACCTTTACCGCAGCGCAAAAGCCAAAGCGGAGGAGGCTGTGATCTCCGAAGAAAGGCTGATATGCTCAGCGTTCGGACTGCTTTCCATGCTTATAAAGCAGGGTATCGCCTCGACGTTCGTTTATTACGGAGCGAACGGCGAGGTAGTTTCCGAAAGCGTGGATAATCCCGATTATCCTCCTCAGTTGCTTTTAAAGGTGCTTGCGGCGAAGGTGATACCCGACAGACGTATCGTTTTGGGGACTGATTCGGCTTGCGCATGCGTTATAGCCTCGACCGACTGCTCGGCAGGCTTGAACAGCGTAATATCGGCGTTTGAGGACAAAGACAGCATAAGTCTGATCGGCGTTTCGGCGGATTCCAAAAACGAAACAGGCTGCCAAATGTGGTATCTTGACGGTGACAATAACTTCAAACCGGTATAAAAATATGATTGATACAGTTAAAAAAGAATCTCTGAAAGAGTTCCTGCTCAGAACTCTTGCCGACCCTGTGCTTATCTACGCAGTTATCGCCATGATGTCGATAATGAACCATTACCGAAGCAGTCTTACGGCTGTGTACGGAATTGCGGCGTACATATTGGGCTGGGCGGTGTTCCGTCTGTTCGATTACGTGAACAGGCATCATATTATCGGAGCTGTCGCCTATATAGCGTTGTTTGCGGCTTTTATCACGGGTTCAAGAATGGCGATCGCAAAGGGCGGCGAGGATTATCCTATCTCATGGGGACTGTGGTTTCTTACTCCGCAGGATGCATTGCAGTACAATAAATGGTACACTATTGCAATGTTTATGCTTTTCCTCATTTTTATGCTGTCCGTTA
Source organism: Ruminococcus sp. (assembly GCA_017622925.1). Lineage (GTDB taxonomy): Bacteria > Bacillota > Clostridia > Oscillospirales > Ruminococcaceae > Ruminococcus. The sequence goes on along the minus strand of JAGAQC010000025.1, from coordinate 9,004 downwards.
TTTATTACTTCACACGGGTGCGGTACAGGCTTTTCATGAACTTCCTGATACTCATTATTCCTTTTTCCATATACGGTAAGGAAAACGAGGAAATGGAGATAGGCTTTATTATTGCTCTTTGCGTGGGATTTTTCGTGGTTCTGGCGAATTTCAGGCAGCTTTCCGACAGCAAAGAAGCTGCTGCGGTGGACAAGCCCGAAATGCGGCGGTCTGCGGCGGTTTTTACGATACTTTTCGCCATTGCCGCATCGCTTGTGCCAAAACCTCATGTCGAAGCGAACAGAGAACTGATAGAAACTCTTATCGACGCGGACGCTCTTACGGACAGATTTTTGTCCATGCTGAGTGTGTTCCGTGAGGATTCGGGGGGAGAGCAGTTCCGTGGCACTTTGGGGAATATACCGCTGTATTACGCAGTTTCGCCACAGCCGCTCCGCTTGAAAACGGCGACCTTTACGAGCTACGATTACAGCAGCGACAAATGGTCAAGCTCCGATATTGACAGCCGCTATTGGTTCAGGGAGGAAACGCCCTTTGCCATATACTACGGCGGCGGAGTTGCCGAGGCTGTTATGCTTGCCGCAGAAAACGACAGCGAGTTTGCCGAAAAATACGGGCTTTCCGAGCTTGTCAAGGACGGCTTGACGGCGGTGGACGAAAGGAAAATGACAATATATTCTATCAATAACAGCGGATCTTCTGCGCCTGTGCCGATGGGCGCTATAGAGCTTTCAAAAACTACCTACGAGGACACTATGGGACTTACAAAGGCAGGGACTGTGTTCGCCGATGAAAACGATTTCGGCGTACAGGAGCAGTTTTCGTTTGCGTTTGTTCCGCAGGGATTTTTCAGCTTTGAAAACAACAAGGCGGCAGTCGATAAGATAGCTTCCGCAGAGGATTACGATAAGCTTTTGGACGATACGTGGGGCTGCCTATGGGATATTTCGGAGGAGCTTGACTACGGCGATCCCCTTAGAGATACGGTCGAGGAATATCTCGATCTGATAGATGAAAATACAGACTACTATGAAGCCGCTGTGGAGAATCTTCTCGATTACGGCGAAAACAGCCGCATATACGACCTTGCGCAGCAGCTTACGGCAGGTCTGGAGTCTCAATACGAAAAGGCGAAGGCTTTGGAGTATTATTTTATAGAAAACGGCTACAACTACGACCTTGATTATCAGAAGGCGGTCGGAGAAAACGCCGAGGATTTCCTTTTTGATACCAAAAGGGGAGTTTGCTACGAATATGCAACGGCTATGACCCTCCTTGCACGGGCGGCAGGAATACCTGCGCGATACTGCGAGGGGTTCAATATGCAGACAAAAAACGGTGACGAAAACGGTGAAAGCTACATCATAACAGCGCAGGACGCTCACGGATTCCCCGAGCTTTACATAAAGGGGTACGGCTGGATGTCCTTTGAGCCGACAATGACAAGCGGCGTAGTTCAGGAAAAGAAAAGCGCGGCAAGCATGCTTTCAAGGTCGGGAGTGATAATTCTTATTGTTTCCGTTCTTGCTTTGGGGCTGATATTGCTTGCGCCTGCGATCGTACATCGCTTATTCCTGATACGTGTAAGGCGCAGATCGCCTAACAAGGCTGTTTCTGCGGTTATGCGGCGGATATGCAGAGTGTACGGCATACCCTGCACATCGTCCGTACATGAGGCGGCGTATGCTGTTTCGGAACGTTCGGGAGCTGACGTGTCAGCGGCGGCGGAGCTTTTTGAAATGGCTGAATACGGCGAAAAGGAGCTTTCCGAGAATGACAGAACAAAAGCGATAGAAGTTTATATTTCCGCCTGCAACGCACTTAAAGAAGCTAAAAAGGCGGAAAGAAAGTCACGCAGAGTTAAATTTAGGACTGCAAAATAATATTCTGAATAAGGAGAATGATTCCAATGCAGCATAAAAAAATCATAGGCATACTTACGGCTATAGTTACGGCGGCTTGCTGCGGCTCGGCAGGAACAGTATCCGCTGCGGCAAGGGCGGTCGAGGAAACTTCCGTATCGTCCGATTCGGCGTCCGTTTACAGCGAATACCGTGAATGGAGCCAGCTTGACCCGAGGTGGGGCAATACGCCTATGGGCGGCACTACGATAAGACGTTCGGGCTGTCTCATTACGTCCTTGGCGATAATGGCTGTCCACTCGGGTTCTATCGACAGCGCGGCGATGAAAAATCTCGGTATATCCGATATTGAGCAGTTTAATCCGTCAGTTCTTGCAAACGCTTATACAAGCGTGGGAGGTTTCTCCGGCGGCGGAGCTATCAGCAGTTGGGGAACTATACATACTCTTATCCCGAATATTACTTGGGGCAAGGACGCATATCTGAAAAACACTTCAAAGAAAGCGGCAGCGGCGGAGCTTACTTCCCTTATGGACGAGGGCTGGCATATAATCGCCCGTGTAAACAACGGCGGCTTTCATTGGGTGTACATCGAGTCTGTCGGAGAGGACGGCTCTATCACGATGTGCGACCCTGCTATGGATACTCACGATCTTTACGAGGGCTATCCCTCGGGACTTCAGGGCGAATACTGGGCGTTAAAGGGAACGAACGCTCCCAACGAGTGCGATGCTGCTCCCAAATACGAGGCGGCTCTCGGTATCGAGATAACGTCCCTCCCCGAAAGAACGGTATTCAACTGCGGCGAGGAGCTTGACCTGACGGGCGGCACGGTAACTCTCAGCGGAGTTGACCCGAAAACGGGCGAATGGACGGGCGAGCCTGTTCCTATGGATTCCGAAAACATCAGCGTTGACGCATCGGCTTACGACCCGAACACTTTCGGCAGCTACGATATTGTCGTAAAGGCTGATATGGGCTACGCTTCGGCTGAAACGGTATTTCAGGTGACTGTTTGCGACGGCGAATATTTTGTCTCGGACGATTCTCCCGTGGCGGTATACTCCGAGCAGGGCGGCGGTACTATGCAGTTCCCTCTTAAAAAGGGAAACGTTGTTCAAATTGAGGAATACAGCGGACATTACGGATTTATCGCCTCCGAGGACGTTTCGGGTTGGATAGATATGTCGCAGCTCGAAAAAACAGAAGCTCACGTTCACGTTAAGGGCGACATCAACAATGACGGTGTTGTTGATAAATACGATCTGTCTCTGCTCAACAGCTACTTGCAGAACAGGGAGCAGCTCCCCGACTGTATTTCAACGCTCACGGCATCGCAGCTTGAAGCGGCTGACCTGAACGGCGACGGCTCTGTTGACCTTTTGGACGTTCGGGAATTTCTGACAACGATATAGCGCGGAGGTGAAAGCATGGAATGGACGGAAGTTAATATATTTACCTCTGCCGAGGGCATAGAACTGCTGTGCGCAAAGCTTCTCGACATCGGCGTAAAGGGCTTTGTTATAAAGGACTCCGAGGATTTCAAGGAGTTCCTTGACAATAAAAACGGTCAATGGGATTACATTGACGACGACCTTATGGGACTTGCAGACTGCGAGACCTGCGTTACCGTATATCTGCCCGACAACGATCAGGGCGCGGACATGCTCGTATCCATAAAGGCTATGCTGAACGAAATGAAAGCAGCCGATACGGAAAAGCTTTACGGCAGGCTCGAAGCCGAGCTTTCAAATATTCGCGAGGAGGACTGGGCGAATAACTGGAAGCAGTATTTCAAGCCGTTTAAGGTCGGTGAAAGGCTGGCGGTAAAACCCTCGTGGGAGGAGTATTCGGACGACAGCAGGGTTATCCTTGAAATAGACCCTGCGTCGAGCTTCGGAACAGGTCAGCATCACACGACAAGGCTGTGTCTGGAGCTTCTTGAAAAGTCTCTGAAAAAGGGAGATACGGTACTCGACATGGGCTGCGGCAGCGGAATACTTTCAATTGCAGCAATGCTTTTGGGAGCTGACCATGCTGTCGCCGTTGACATTGATGAAAACGCCGCGGCAACGGCAAGGGAAAATGCCGAGAAGAACAATATCCCCGAGACTTCATATAAGACATATTTCGGCAATATTCTGACCGATGAACAGCTTGCGGACGCTATTGACGGCAGCTACGATATTATAACTGCGAATATCGTTGCGGACGTGCTTATCGCTATGAAAGAGCATTTCGCGCGTTACCTCAAAGTCGGCGGAACTCTTATAATTTCGGGCATTATTGAGGAACGTATGGACGAAGTGCTGTCGGCTGTCGAAAGCGTTGGCTTCACCAAAAAGGAAGTCAGTGTAAAAGAGGGCTGGGCTGCGGCTGAATTTATAAAATAAATAAAATTTAAGGAGAATGATACAAGTGGCTTTATTTAAGAAAAAGAATCAGACTGAGGAGAAAGCTCCCGCTGCTGATAAGAATATCGACTGCAAGGAACTGGTTTTAGCTGCACTCGACAAGAAAATGGAAAAGGGAAATCTCTACGACGGCTGTATAATCATGCCGAGAGGTTTTACTATCGACGTTAAAACAGGCAGAGTTGAGGATAAGGACGAGGTCAAGCTTCTGCAAGTCATTTTCATCGTTACCCACGACGATTTTGACGAGCCTCTTATCGACCCTGTTGACGCTCAGGGCAAGACCTTTGAGGAGGCTGCAAAAATGGCGGTCGAGATATTCTACGGCGGCGTATGGCATCCGCTGGATCAGGCTCTTTACAAGAAATCGCCTATCCATATCCCCGTGACATATCTGAATCAGCGTTACAATTTCGATATGTACGCGCAGTCTATCGTAAGAATAGGCGCAGGGGAAAAGGGTCAGCCAACAATGCTGGTAGGCTTTATCAAGAACGAGATACCGAAGTACCTCGGTTCAAAGAAGTATTACTGGCTGAGGATATACCTTGCTAAGCACAGGGACAGAGAGATCATCGAGGTTAGAATAAACGGTTCTGTCTGCACCGAGCTGAACAGATTCTTTAAGCCTTACGTTGATTCGTGGAACGCTGAAAATACGTTTATCTGCGAAAAGCAGTACGCAATATTCGTTCAGCGTGAGGACGACCAGTGTCCCTTTAAGAAAGAGACCGTTGTCGAGGGCGCAAAATTTGTCGTTGAAAAGCTTATCAACGTTAAAAATAACGACGAGTACATGGCAATGGCAAACGAGCTTGACGAAATGATGGGAAACAAGGATCTTGCGGCTGAAATAAGAATCTTTGTTCCCGAGATCATGGCGAAGCTTACCCTCGGATATCAGGAGGGCGACAGTCTGTTCCTCCTCGACGGCGATAACAGGATAGAGTTCAAGAAAACTCAGCTTCGTTCTTATTTCTATATCCAGCAGGTGATTCTGGAGTTCCTTAATCAAAGACCTCCGCAGGAAGCCGTTCAGAGTATTGTCGGCAAGAGCGTTGCGTTCAGAGAACTGAGAAAAATCATTCAGAGCGCAAACGAAAAGGCTAAGGCTGAGGGTAAGGACGCTGAGTTTGCTCCCAAGGATATGTTCGTTCCCGGTACTGCTTATAAGGTAGGCAACGAGAATTACAAGGCGTGGTAATTTCAAGAAGTAAAGGAATACACTAAAGCGTTCTAATATTGGGATTCCAAAGGGACGGTGTCCCTTTGGCGGAGTCCAGAGGCAGCGCCTCTGGTGGGGTGCGGGGCGAAGCCCTGCATAGCGTTTAAGCGCTCCGCAAAGGGTGAATTTTCAAACAGTCTGCATGACTGTTTGAAAAGAGGGAACGCCCTGCAAGAGAGGGCGTTCCCTTAATAAAGCCTTAATAAAACCTTGATAAAACTCGAAAAATGTTTTTTATTCCCCTTGACAAAATGAGGAAAGTATGATATAATAATACATGCCGCTTGCAGACAGGCTCACAAGCTGAATTTATTCACGCCCGTTGCAGCGAGTTTTGAAAAAGGCAGGTGCCATAAATGTACGCAGTTATTGAAACCGGCGGAAAGCAGTATCAGGTCAAGGAGGGGGACGTCCTCTTTATCGAAAAGCTCGCAGTTGAGGCTGACGAAACAGTTACTTTCGATAAGATCGTTGCTCTCGGCGCTGACGACGGCATCAAGGTAGGTACTCCCTATGTTGACGGCGCGGCTGTTGAAGCTAAGGTCATTAAAAACGGCAAGGCTAAGAAGATCACAGTTTTCACTTACAAGCCTAAGAAGAGCGAGAAGAAAAAGCAGGGTCACAGACAGCCTTACACACAGGTCAAGATCGAAGCTATCAAGGCTTGATCAATGATCAGTTCGGTTTTTTATCGGAAAGACAAGCAATTCTATGCTTTTGAAGTGAGAGATCACGCGGATTTTGCCGAATCGGGAAAGGACATCGTTTGCGCGGCTGTTTCTTCCGCAGTACAGTTGACTGTTAATCTTCTCGACGCTTTCGGGTGCAGAACTAAAACGGCGGCTGTCGGCTGTCTCGTGAGATGTTTTACTAACGCTGAATATGATTCCGCATCAAAAATCATAAAACAGCTTATATTACATCTTGATTCAATTGCAGAGGAATTTCCAGAAACTATTAAAATTACAATTTCGGAGGTGTAAGTATGTTTAAGATCAGTATGCAGTTCTTCGCTCATAAAAAGGGTGTTGGTTCTACAAAGAACGGACGTGACTCCGAGTCAAAGAGACTTGGCGTTAAGCGTGCAGACGGACAGTTCGTACAGGCAGGCAATATTATCGTTCGCCAGAGAGGTACTCATATCCATCCCGGCGTTGGCGTAGGCATTGGCTCTGACGATACGATCTTCGCTACAGTAAGCGGAAAGGTCAAGTTCGAGCGTCTGGGCAGAGACCGTAAAAAGGTTTCGGTTTACGCAGAGCAGTAAGCATTATTGCGTCATAAATCCCGAGCTTCAGCTTGGGATTTTTCATTAGGCGATCTTTAAAAGGAGATTCAGAATGTTCGTTGATAAGGCTAAAATAAAGATCAAGGCAGGAGACGGCGGCGACGGCGCAGTTTCCTTTCACAGAGAAAAATACGTTGCCGCAGGAGGTCCTGACGGCGGCGACGGCGGCAGAGGCGGCGACATTGTATTTCAGGCGGACGACAATTTTTCGACCCTTGTGGACTTCCGCTACAAAAGAAAGTATGTCGCAGATAAAGGGCAGAACGGCTCGTCGCGCAACTGCACGGGCAAAAGCGCAGAGCCGCTTATTATAAAAGTCCCCCGCGGCACGCTTATCCGTGACGCCAACACGGGACGAATTATGGCTGATATGTCAACGGACGAGCCTAAAGTCCTTGCAAAAGGCGGAAACGGCGGCAAGGGAAATGTTCATTTCGCCACGCCGACCCGTCAGATACCGAAGTTTGCAAAGCCGGGCTATCCGGGCGAGGAATTCGAGGTAACTCTTGAATTGAAGCTTTTGGCGGACGTTGGACTTGTGGGATTCCCGAATGTGGGAAAATCCACGCTTATATCCGTTGTCAGCGCAGCTAAGCCGAAAATTGCAAATTATCACTTTACGACACTAACGCCTGTGCTGGGAGTAGTCCGCGCCGATGAGGAAAAGTCTTTCGTTATGGCGGATATTCCCGGACTTATCGAGGGCGCAGGGGACGGCGTTGGTTTGGGTCACGAGTTTCTTCGTCATGTTGAGAGATGCCGTCTTATCGTTCATGTGGTGGACGTTTCGGGAATCGAGGGACGCGACCCGAAAGACGATTTCCGCATCATAAACGAGGAGCTTGCGAAATTTGACGAGGAGCTTGCAAAGCGTCCTCAGATAGTTGCCGCAAACAAATCCGACATGGCGACAGAGGAGCAGATAAACGATTTCAGAAGCTTTATCGAGGAACAGGGAATGGAATTTTTCTGTATTTCCGCTGCGACCACGCAGGGAACTCGGGAGCTTGTGATGAAAATTTCGGAAATACTCGACACCCTGCCGCCTATCAAGGAGTACGAGCCTGAGCCGATACCGCAGGCGGAGCTTGACGATATGCTCGGCGCAGGAAAGAGATTCGAGATAACTGAGGAGGACGGCGTTTACTACGTTGAAGCACCGTGGATCCAGCCTATCATGCGTACTGTAGACCCTGACGACTACTCCTCATTGCAGTATTTCCAGCGTGTGCTTATCAACAGCGGAATTATTGCAAAGCTTGAAGAAATGGGAGTGCAGGAGGGCGATACCGTAGACCTTGAGGGCTTCGAGTTCGACTTTGTTTATTAGACCTCATCGGGAACTACCGCACACCGCCTGCCAAAATCTTTTAACGATATGCGTCGTCTTCCTCCTAGGAGGGCGTCAGCCCGCCGTCGTCGTCATCCTAGCCTATCGCTAAAATCTTTTAGCATTCGGCGCACGCTAGTTTCCGAGGAGGTCTATTGATATGACTGAAAAAATTTTGACTGAAAGGGACGTGAACATGTACAGTCCCCTTACGCTTGCGTTTTTGGGGGACAGCGTGTACGATACCCTTGTGAGAGAGGAGCTTCTGCGGCGTGCAAATATGCCCGTATCGAAGCTTCACTCAGCGAAGATAAAGCTTGTGTGCGCTGAATTTCAGTCGGGGGCATACGACAGGCTGTCGGAGGTTCTGACGGATAAGGAGCTTGCCGTGCTGAAAAGAGGCAGAAACGCTACGGGAAATACCGTTCCGAAGCATGCGGAAGCGGCGGAATATCACAGAGCAACGGCGGTCGAGTGCCTTTTCGGGTACTTGCAGTTGCTGGGCAGGCAGGACAGGATAACCGAGCTTTTCGGCGTGATAATGGACGGTGTCGAGATAGAAATATAAAATCTGTTTCTATACTGTTAATGATATTAACTAAAGTGAACTAACATCGGGATTCCAAAGGGACGGTGTCCCTTTGGCGGAGTCCAGAGGCAGCGCCTCTGGTGGGGTGCGGGGCGAAGCCCTGCATAGCGTTTAAGCGCTCCGCAAAGGGTGAATTTTCAAACAGTCAGCATGACTGTTTGAAAAGAGGGAACGCCCTGCAAGAGAGGGCGTTCCCTACTAAAGAAAAAACTCAAATTGATAACATTGACAATATGCAGGAACAGGTTAAGGCAATACCGCACAGAGATTGTGCGGCAGATGCGCAGTCAGATTTT
>JAGAQC010000024.1 GCA_017622925.1 Ruminococcus sp. | reverse complement strand
GGCAGGGTGTGGGACAGAGTCCCACATAGCGTTTAAGCGCTCCGCAAAGGGTGAATTTCAAAACAGTCCACAGGACTGTTTTGAAAGAGGGAACGCCCTGCAAGAGAGGGCGTTCCCTTAAAAGGACACAGTATGTTGTGTCTTTAGTTGGCTGTAAAACTTAAAATTGATTTCCACACATACTTTTAGAGATCAATTTATTTAGTTTCGGTTAATTTTTTGTTGTATTCGTTATATGCTTTAACGATAATTTCCGCACAAAGCTCGTCGCCGATCTCGCTGTTGAGACAAAGCGAATAAAGCTCTTTATCCTGCCAACTTCTGCCAGTATTCACGTTAAAAAAAGTTTCACGGCGTTTGTCGGCTTTTTTCATGATAGCCTCGGCTTTATTGGGTTTTATGCCGTATTCCTCGATGGCGCGCTTGATACGAAACTCCTGCGGCGCATAAATATACACGCTGAAACAGCCCTTATCTTCAAGAATATAGCTGCCGCACCTGCCGACAAGAATGAAGCTGCCCTCATTTTCGGCGATCTCCGAAATTATACGGCTCTCCATAAGAAACACCTTGTCCGAGAGAGGGAGGTTATCTTCCATGGAACGTGTGGGGTTTGAAGAAAGCAGCAGGGAGTACAGAAAGCTTGTGGGGACGGTTTCTTCCGCGCTTTCGAGCTGTTCCTTATCAATGCCGCATTTTTTTGCCGTCATATCGAGTATCTGTCTGTTGTAGCAGTTGATACCGAGCTTTTCAGCCGCAAGTCTGCCGATGATGCTTCCGCCGCTACCGTATTGGCGTTCTATGGTGATAATAGGTTTCTTCATTTTGATTTTCCTCACTTTCTCGCAGTTAATAAAATGATTATACCACAATTTCTCAACAGTTTCAATAAGTTAAGTGAAAAAAGTGTGAAACGTTGAAAAAATCTGTCTTTTACACAACAATATAAGGAATAAATTGTGCAAATTGACTATGTAAATAAATGATATGCGATATGTCAAAAAAATATCATTCACAGATATTGACAGCTTGACAAAAATAAGTTATAATAGTATTAGAGGAACAAGGTGCTTTTTTAGAACCGCACGGCTTAAAGCTTTTCCTCACCTGAAAAGGATTATTTTTTAGGAGGTATAATACGATGTCATTGACAACAAATGCTAATGTGTTAAAATGGGTCGATGAAATGATCGCTCTCTGCAAGCCCGAGAAGGTCGTTTGGATCGATGGCTCAAAGGAGCAGCTTGATGAACTTACTAACGAGGTAACATCGCTCCCCGACGGCGACCCCAACAAAATGTACCGGCTCAATCAGGAGAAGCTTCCCGGCTGTCTGTATCACAGAACTGCCGTAAACGACGTTGCCCGTGTTGAGGACAGAACCTTTATCTGTACAAGAACCAAGGAGGACGCAGGTCCTACGAACAACTGGTGCGATCCTCAGGAAATGTACGCTAAGCTCCGTCCTATGTACGACGGCGTTATGAAGGGCAGAACAATGTACGTTATACCCTATTCTATGGGTCCTGTTGCTTCTCCCATCTCTAAGGTAGGCGTTGAGCTTACAGACTCTATTTATGTTGTTCTCAACATGAACATCATGACAAGAATGGGCAAGGCTGCTTTCGATAAGCTGGGCGATTCCAACGATTTCGTAAGAGGTCTCCACTCCAAGGCGGACGTTGACCCCGAAAAGAGATATATCGTACAGTTCCCCGAGGACAACACTATCTGGTCTATCAACTCTGCATACGGCGGAAACGTTATCCTTTCCAAGAAGTGCTTCGCTCTGCGTATCGCTTCTTTCCAAGGCAAGAACGAGGGCTGGATGGCTGAACATATGCTTATACTCGGCGTTCAGAAGCCCGACGGCGAAACAAAGTACATCTGCGCTGCGTTCCCCTCTGCATGCGGAAAGACAAACCTTGCAATGCTTATTCCTCCCGAGGGCTATCTTAAAGACGGCTACAAGGTATTTACCGTAGGCGACGATATTGCATGGCTCAAACCCGGCAAGGACGGCAGACTTTACGCTATCAACCCCGAGAACGGCTTCTTCGGCGTTGCTCCCGGAACTAACGCAAAGTCCAACTACAACGCTCTTGCTTCCACAATGAAGAACGCTATCTTCACAAACGTAGCTCTCAACAACGCCGATAATACGGTTTGGTGGGAGGGTCTCGATAAGAATCCCCCCGAGGACGCTACAGAGTGGACGGGTATCAAGACAAACGGCAAGGAGTGGACTTCTCAGGTCGGCGCAGACGGCAAGAACAAGAAGCTTGCTCACCCCAACTCACGTTTCACAGCACCCGCTGTAAACTGCCCCTGCATTTCGCCTGAGTTCGACAATCCCGAGGGCGTTCCGATCTCCGCTATCGTATTCGGCGGCAGAAGAGCTTCTACAACTCCTCTTGTATATCAGTCCTTTGACTGGACTCACGGTACATATGTTGGTTCTGCCGTATCCTCCGAGACAACGGCTGCTGCGGCCGGCGCGGTAGGCGTACTCCGTCACGATCCTATGGCTATGAAGCCTTTCATCGGCTACAATGTGGGCGACTACTGGGCGCATTGGCTTGAAATGGGCGAAAAGCTCGGCGATAAAGCTCCTAAGATCTTCAATGTAAACTGGTTCAAGCAGGACGAGAACGGCAACTTCATCTGGCCCGGCTTCGGCGACAATATGCGTGTTCTCGATTGGATAATCAAGCGCTGCGAGGGTACTGTTGAAGCCGACGAGACAGCTATCGGATACCTCCCCAAAAAGGGCGACATCAATGTTTCGGGTATCGAGGACGAGGTAACTCCCGAGATCATGGATAAGCTCCTCAACGTTGATACAGACCTCTGGAAGGCTGAGATCGCTGAGATGAGAAGATACTACAATGACGACATCGCTGCTAAGGGCGGTAAAATTCCTGCTGCTCTTTATGAGGAACTGGATAAGATCGAGGCTCGTCTTAATAAGTGATCTTGTTTTAATATATGAAAAAACCCCTTTAGTTCGATACTAATAGAGGAATGTATAAGCCCCGAAGCAATTGCTGAAACTGCTTCGGGGCTTGTTGTTATTTATCCACTGTCTGCAACTTAAGTGGGGGACGCTGTCCCCCACACCCCCTGCCAAAGGGGTGACCCCTTTGGAATCTCTGTTGTCGTAAATTCTCCTGCATAAAGCCTGCTATATAAATCCAAATCCATATTTTTATGGCTTTATGCAGGGGAATTTACGATATAGACTCCAAAAAGTTACCTCTCAGGCAAGAAATGCAGAAAAACAATATCCGCTTAAGTTGTGGATAGTGGTTATTGAACAGGTTTTTTATTGATCTTCATAGAAACATCAAAACATTTAACGGAATGTGTCAATGCGCCGAGAGATATTATATCAACGCCCGTTTCAGCCACAGAGCGGATATTATCGGCAGTTACGTTGCCTGAAGCCTCTAAAAGAGCCGCGCCGTCGGTTATTTCGACAGCCTGCTTCATTTCATCGCAGGACATGTTGTCGAGCATGATTATTTCGACCTTGTTAGCAAGAGCCTCTTTCAGCTCGTCAAGGGTGCGGACTTCGACTTCAATTTTGACCGTATGACCGATCTTTTCACGCAGCGCAGACACAGCCGCCGTAATACCGCCGTATGCGTCTATGTGGTTATCTTTGAGCATTGCGGCGTCGGAAAGATTATAGCGGTGATTTTTACCTCCGCCAACGGTCACGGCATATTTCTGCAATGCGCGAAGTCCGGGGAGCGTTTTTCTCGTGTCGGTAACTGACGCTTTCGTGCCTTTCACAAGCTCCACGCATTTATTGGTCGCCGTTGCAATGCCTGACATGTGCTGGAGAATGTTCAGGGCAGTCCGTTCGCCTTTGAGCAGGGTCAGGGTACTTCCCTCAAGCTCGGCGATAATATCACCTTTTTGGACCTTTGTTCCGTCCTGCATAAGTATTTTAAAAGTCACATTATCTCCGACAAGCTCGAAAACTCTCTTTGCAATTTCGATTCCGCATACTACGCCGCTGTCCTTAGCCACGTAGTACGCCGAGCTTTCGTGTTCGGGGGGAATAAGATTATCCGCTGCGGCGTCAATATAATTGATGTCCTCCATAAGCGCAGTTGTTATTATGTTGTCAACATAGCATTGTAAAAGCTTCATAAATATCACCATTTTTCCTGCAATTATAAATTATTGTATGACCTCGTTGAGTATTATATATGCCACGGTCACGATAGATTTCGCAAGAACATAATCAGCCGTGACCTCATATTTTCCGCTCAAAAGGTCGTTCCTTATCTCCTCAACACGTTTCAGACCCTCGGCGGCGGCTTCTTTATCGGGAATTACAAAATAGCTGTTCTGCATTATTTTTCTTGTTTCCGTGCGGATACCCGAGGGTATTTTTTCAGCCCCGATATGAGCGTCGAACTCAGCCTGTTCAAATTCTTTCGGAGCGGCATCGAGCTTCGATACGATATTTTCGGCGGCTCTGCGAGAGAAAACAAGAGCCTCTAAAAGCGAATTGCTTGCAAGACGGTTGCTGCCGTGTACGCCCGTATGCGAACATTCGCCGCATGCGTAGAGGTTGGGCAGAGTAGTTTCGGAGTTGCTGTCAACGTCTATACCGCCCATGAGATAGTGCTGACACGGGAATATCGGCACAGGCTCTTTGGTCAGGTCGTAGCCTTGTTCGAGCAGATTTTTGTATATCATGGGGAAACGGTTTTTCAGAAATTCGCTGTCCTTATAGCTAATATCAAGGTAAAAATCGGTGGAATTTTGCTTGCGAGATTCAAGGATTATGGCGTGGGACACTACATCTCTCGGGGCAAGCTCCAGACGTTCGTCATAATTGTGCATGAAGCGTTCCTTGTGGCAGTTGAGCAGGTATGCGCCCTCGCCCCGTACCGCTTCGGAAATAAGAAAGCATTCACGGGTCGCGCGGTTGTTGAACGCCGTGGGGTGGAACTGAACATAGCTTAAATTTTTAATTTTTGCGCCCATTTCGTATGCGAAAGTAATGCCGTCGCCCGTTGCGATAGCCGAGTTCGTGGTAAACTGATATACTCGTCCGATACCGCCTGTCGCAAGTATCATAAAGTGGCAGTTGACTGTGGAGTAGTTATTGTCGGCGTCTTTAAGGAACGCAGAATAGCCCGTTGGCGTTCTTTTAGCGGCGCACATAAAGACGTTTTCCATTATCGTCACATTCGAGAGCTGCTGAACGTTTTTCAGGAGGGTCGTGGTAATTTCTTTACCTGTAGAGTCGGCTTTATGGAATATGCGGTGGTGACTGTGTCCGCCCTCGAGAGTACGGTGATAAGAGCCGTCGGGATTCTTGTCGAATTCAACGCCCAGCTCGATTATATGTTTCAGATCGCGAGCCGCTTCGCTTACAAGAATATCGACAGTTTCAACGTTGTTTTTAAAGCCGCCTGCCACGAGAGTGTCGTTCTGGTGAAAGCGGATATTGTCTGAGGGGGAATCGTAAACTCCGGCAATTCCGCCCTGAGCAAGCATGGAATTGCATAGCGGCAGTTCCCTTTTACAGAGTATGAGAATATTGAGGCTTTGGGGGAGGTTCAGCGCGGCGTATAATCCTGCCGCTCCGCAGCCTGCAATAATTACATCATAATTTACAGACATAATCAACACGTCCTTTTGTTATAGGTTAAATGCAAGAACCTGATATTCCTGCATTAATTACATTTTACCATATTAACGTAAAATTTGCAATAGTTAATTTGAATTTTACCGAACAATATTTATGATGCCATGCACAGCGAATAAAGCTATTCTTCGTCCTCGTCATAGAAAACGTTATAGTTTACGGCACGGTGCGCATAGGTGCTGAGAACAAGTCCTATAATGGTGTACATACTTACCATAGCCGTGCCGCCGCCGCTGATAAACGGCAGAGGTACGCCGATAACGGGAGCAGCTTTCAGTACCATTCCTATGTTCATCAGACAGTGGGTAAAAAACAATCCGAACGCTCCCATGCAGATAAAGCGTCCCAGACGGTCGCGAGCGATGCGGCTGTCCGCAAAAACTTTAAGGCAGATATACGCCAAAACAATGATTATACCGATACATCCGACAAATCCGAATACCTGTCCTGCGTGCGCAAAAATAAAGTCGTTGTGAAGTTCGGGAACGTAAATATACTCATGCTCGGAGGCGAAAAGTCCCTTGCCGAAAACTCCTCCCGACTGTAACGCGCGTATGCCGAGATCCTGCTGATATTCGATATTTTCGGGGTCTGTGCCGGGGTGAAAAAGTATCAGGATACGTTCCTTATGGAAACTGCTCAGGAAGTTGAACCACATCACCGCTATTCCTGCCGCAAGCACAAAGGGAGCTGCCACAAGGTATTTCCACGAGATTTTTGCTGATATGAGCATAAACCCGAATATAGCGGCAAAAACGATAGCCGTACCGTAGTCGCCCTGAAGCACGACGATTCCGATAGGGACTGCTCCGTGCATGAGCAGAAGCAGCATATTCAGCGGCTTGTTCATTTCTTCCTCGACCTTTGAGAGATGATAGCTGAAGCTGAGAATAAATGCGATCTTCATTATCTCCGAGGGTTGCAGGCTTACTCCGAACACGCTTATCCATGCACGGTCGTCCGCGCCCTCTCGCGTTATGCCGAGGGACGTAAACGTCAATGCGACAAGGGCAAGAGACAGCGGTACGAATACAAACCAGAGCTTTACCAGTTTTCGGTAGTCTATGTGCGATATTATTACCGCTATCGTAAGTCCGATGCACATGGAAACGAGCTGTGTTTTCCAGTATTTATCGCCGATGCCCTCGTCTATGCTGACCTCGCTCGATGCAATGCTGTATATCAGCAGAACGCCCAATACTGCGCACAGGGTCACGGCGAACACCAGTCCCGTATCGAGATTATGCTTGTTCGAATGTAATTTTTTAAATGCGGATCTCATATATCGTCCTTTCCGTTTATTTTATGTCCTGCGGTTTTCTGTTTTCATCGTCAATGCGGTATTGAGCGGCTTCAGTGATATGATGCCGCTTGATAAGCTCCGAACCTTCAAGGTCTGCGATAGTTCGTGAGGTTTTCAGAATCCTCGAATACGCTCGTCCCGAAAGGCTGAGGGACTTGAAAAGCCTGTCCAGAGAAGAGCGTGCGCCGTCGTCCATAACGCAGTATTCCCGAAGCTTGTCGTCCGTTATAAGGGCGTTGCAGGTTATCGAAGTACCCTTGAAGCGTTCCGATTGTATTTTTCGGGCTGCGGAAACTCTTTTTCTTATCTCCTCCGAGGATTCCTCTTTTTTGTCGGAGGATAAGTCCTTGAACTCCGCAGGCGCGACCTCTATGTGGAGGTCGAATCGGTCAAGGAGCGGTCCAGAAATTTTTTGCTGATACTCGGAAACTTTTTTTGCGGAGCAGACGCATTTTCTTGTGGGGTGACCGTAATATCCGCAGGGACACGGATTCATAGCCGCTATCAGCATGAACGTACACGGATAGGTGACAGTTCCCGAGGCTCGGGATATTGTAACGTTTCTGTCCTCGATGGGCTGACGGAGTATTTCGAGAGTACGTTTGTCAAATTCCGCCACCTCGTCTAAAAACAGCAGTCCGTTGTGAGCGAGGGAGACTTCCCCCGGCTTTGGAATCGTGCCGCCGCCTGCAAGTCCGGCAGAGGAGATAGTGTGATGCGGCGCGCGGAACGGTCTTTTCGTTATTATGGGGGATTCGGGTGAAAGAAGTCCCGAAATAGAGTGTATTTTCGTTGTTTCGAGAGCCTCCTCAAAGGTCAGCGGAGGAAGTATTGACGGCATTCTTTTTGCGAGCATACTTTTTCCGCTTCCGGGAGAACCGACCAGTATTGCGTTATGACCGCCTGCCGCTGCGATCTCCAAGGCTCTTTTGGCAAACTGCTGTCCCTTGACGTCGGCAAAATCAAATATTTCATCGTATACCGGGGCAGGCGGTATGTAGCTTTCGCATGGCGTAAGGCGTTCTTCGCCCCTGAAATGGCGTATAAGCTCCTCGCCGTTTTTTACGGCGTATATGTTCACGCCCTTGATAACGGACGCTTCACGGGCGTTGTCGAACGGTACAAAGACGTTTTTTATGCCGAGTTCGTGAGCGAGTATTATCATTGGCAGAACGCCGTTTATCCCTCTGACGTCGCCGTTTAATGAAAGCTCTCCGATAAATGCGCAGCCGTCCGTATCTTTGTTTATCACACGCATTGCGCGGAGTATCGCTATAAATATAGCCATATCGTGGACTGAGCCGCTTTTTTTGGTATCTGCCGGAGCGAGGTTCACCATGACCGACGCTACGGGAAAGCTTATATCGCAGGCTCTTAACGCCGCCTTTATCCTTTCGCGGCTTTCTCTTACGACCATATCCGGCAGACCTACTATGTCGAACTGCGGCTGACCTCGGCTAACGTCTATTTCAACGTCCACGGGGAACGCGTTAAGTCCGAAAAGTCCCAGACTGGATATTTTTGCAAACATTTTATCACTTCGCTTTGTAATTTGTACTAACCACAACTTAAGCAATTTTTCCTGCTAAGGGAACGCCCTCTCTTGCATGGCGTTCCCTCTCCAAAATCGGTTCAGCGAACCGATTTTGGATTCACCCTTTGCGCAGCGCTTAACGCTTTGCGGGGCGTTGCCCCACGCCCCACCAGAGGCGCTGCCTCTGGACTCCGCCAAAGGGACACCGTCCCTTTGGAATCCCAATATTAGTACGCTTAAGCTAATGCCGTTAAAAATCCGAGAGTTGTCTTGATATTATTATACCATTCTTTTTGAAAAATGTAAATAAAAAGGGAAAATATTTTCAGGGAAATTTCGGTTCGTTTTGCGATATTGTACTAAGCAACAAAAAAATCGGATTTTCCGATGAAAAATCCGACAAAGTTTCCAATGTTTTCAAAACCGCTAAAAAAAGCCTTGACAAAGCGGTCTGAGTATGATATAATTTTATAATGTATCAGTATGTGGAGGTATCGCTATTCTTTCAAGATATTATATCATAATTTGATACTCTTGTCAATAGCTTTTGAAAAATTTTTTAAGGAAGTTTAAGGTGACCTCTAAAAAACTGTTTGGTCAAGCAAAAATCAGATAGGTGCTGCATATGCAAGGAAAGTGCCCGACGGCGGGCTGTCGCCCTCCGAGGGTGCTTGACACAGCATATGCCGTGCATAGCTGATTTTTGTCAAAAGAGGTTTTTAGAGGTTACCTAAAGTTTGCCTTGAAATTTTTTTGGAACGGATACTTAAACGCAAAACAAAAAGGAGGTTCCGCCTATGGTGAATGTTACACCTAAGCAGTTGGGAAAAAATGTCAGAATGAGCTTCGGTAAGATTACCGAGCCTCTCGAAATGCCTAACCTTATCGAGGTCCAGAAGAACTCGTATAAGTGGTTCAGGGAAGAGGGACTTAAAGAGGTTTTTCGGGACATGACCGCTATTACCGACTACAACGGCAATCTGGTGCTTAATTTCAAGGATTACCGCTTCGACGATACGCCCAAATATACCCTTGCGGAATGCAAGTCAAGAGGAGCTACTTATCAGGTAGCAATGCGCGCGACCGCTACTCTCTGCAACAAGGAAACAGGCGCAGTCAGCGAAAGCGAGATCTACATGGGCGATTTTCCGCTCATGACCGACAGCGGTACCTTCGTTATCAACGGCGCAGAGCGTGTTATCGTATCTCAGCTCGTCCGTTCTCCGGGCGTTTATTATGCCTTTGAAAAGGATAAGACGGGTAAGGACTTGTTCAGCTCGACAGTTATCCCCAACAGAGGCGCATGGCTCGAATACGAAATGGACTCCAACGATATTGTTTACGTCCGTATTGATAAAAACCGAAAAATTCCGCTGACTACCTTTATACGTGCGCTCGGCGTCGGAACGGACGAGGAGATCTTCGAGCTTTTCGGCGAAGACGAGCGTCTTAAACAAACCATTCTCCAAAAAGACCAGACAAAGAACACCTCCGACGGTCTGATTGACGTTTATAAAAAGCTTCGTCCCGGCGAACCTCCGACGGTCGAAAGCGCGATCACTCACCTCAATAACCTTTTCTTCGACGCAAAGAGATACGATCTCTGCCGCTTCGGAAGATACAAATATAACAAGAAGCTCGGCATCGCTTCACGTCTTGCCGGACATACCCTTTCCCAGCCTGTTGTGAACCCCATGACGGGCGAGATCATGGCGGAAGCAGGCGAGACCGTTTCCTACGACAGAGCGTGCGAAATAGAGCAGGCAGGCGTTTATTCCGCATTCGTTACCGTAGAAGCCAAGGAGTATTACACCAACGAGCGCGGCGAAACTCAGATACGCCTTGTGGAGCGTGTCGCAAAGATAATCGGCAACGGCATGGTCGATATAAAGGGCTATATCGACTTTGACGTTGAAAAGTACGGCATCAACGAGAAAGTTTCGTTCAAGGTTCTCCGTGATATTTTGGAGAACTCCGCAGACGACGACGAGCTTGAGGAGAATATCAAGAAAAAGGCTGACGAGCTTGTTCCCAAGCACATTATCCTTGACGATATTTTCGCTACTATCAGCTACTTTATCAACCTCTGCGAGGGCGTAGGAACGGTTGACGACATCGACCACCTCGGCAACAGACGTATACGCTCAGTCGGCGAGCTTTTGCAGAACCAGTTCCGTATCGGCTATGCACGTATGGAAAGAGGTATCCGTGAGCGTATGAATATCCAGACGCAGGACGTCAATACCCTCACTCCTCAGACACTTATCAATATAAGACCCATTTCTTCGGCTATGAAGGAATTCTTCTGCTCCTCGCCTTTGTCGCAGTTCATGGATCAGAACAACCCTCTTGCCGAGCTTACTCATAAAAGACGTCTTTCCGCTCTCGGACCGGGCGGTCTTTCAAGAGACCGTGCAGGATTCGAGGTACGTGACGTTCACTACAGTCACTACGGCAGAATGTGTCCTATCGAGACCCCCGAAGGTCCTAACATCGGACTTATCTCGTACCTTGCCACGTTCGCGCGTATCAACGAATACGGCTTTATCGAAGCTCCTTACCGTAAGGTAGACAAGAAAACGGGCGTTGTAACGAACGAGGTAGTTTACATGACTGCCGACGTTGAGGACAACTACGTTGTAGCTCAGGCTAACGAGCCGCTTACGGAGGACGGAAAGCTTGCCCGTCCGAGAGTTAATGCCCGTCACCGCGATCAGATACTCGAATGCGAGCGTGAGATCGTTGACTACATGGACGTTTCGCCTAAAATGGTCGTTTCAGTCGCTACGTCAATGATACCGTTCCTTGAAAACGACGACGCTAACCGCGCGCTCATGGGTTCAAACATGCAGAGACAGGCTGTTCCGCTGCTTAAAACGGAGCGTCCCTTTGTCGGCACGGGTATGGAATACAAAGCGGCAGTCGATTCGGGCGTATGTATCGTTTCCGACTGCGACGGTACTGTCAGCTACGTTGACGCGGATAAGATAAACGTTATCGGCAGCGACGGTATCGAAAGAAAATACGAGCTTATCAAGTTCAAGCGTTCTAACCAAGGTACTTGCGTAAATCAGCGTCCGATCGTTTCCAGAGGCGAAAAGGTCGCCAAGGGACAGGTGCTTGCGGACGGTCCTGCTACGGCGGACGGCGAAATTTCTCTCGGAAAGAACGCGCTCATCGGCTTCATGACATGGGAAGGCTACAACTACGAGGACGCCGTTCTTCTTAACGAGCGTCTTGTGCGTGAGGACGTGTTCACCTCTGTCCATATCGAGGAATACGAGATCGAGTGCCGCGATACGAAGCTCGGTCCCGAGGAGATCACAAGAGATATTCCCAACGTGGGCGACGACGCTCTTGCAAATCTTGACGAAAACGGAATCATCAGAATAGGTTCCGAGGTAACGGCTGGCGACATTCTCGTCGGCAAGGTAACTCCCAAGGGCGAGACCGAGCTTACCGCTGAGGAAAGACTTCTCCGCGCTATTTTCGGCGAAAAGGCTCGTGAAGTCCGTGATAACTCCCTTAAAGTACCTCACGGCGAAGCAGGCGTTATCGTTGACGTCAAGGTCTTTACCCGTGAGAACTGCGACGAGCTTTCGGCAGGCGTAAATATGCGCGTTATCTGCTATATCGCTCAGAAGCGTAAGATCACCGTAGGCGACAAAATGGCTGGCCGTCACGGAAACAAGGGCGTAGTTTCACGTATCCTCCCAGAAGAAGATATGCCGTTCCTCCCGGACGGTACTCCGCTTGACATCGTACTCAACCCCCTCGGCGTACCTTCGCGTATGAACATCGGTCAGGTGCTTGAAGTTCACCTCGGCATGGCGTGCAAGGCTTTGGGCTGGCACATCATGACGCCCGTATTTGACGGCGCGCACGAGGACGACATAAGAGCCTGCTTCCGTATGGCTGACGAACAGAACAAGGAGCATCGAGGCGACGACTTCGAGCTAAACACTATGGATAAGGTCATCAACCCCAAGGCTCTCGAATTCAGCGAGGACTGTAAGTTCACGCTCTATGACGGACGTACAGGCGAAAAGTTCGATAACCGTGTAACGGTGGGCTATATGTACTACCTCAAGCTCCACCACCTTGTTGACGATAAGATACACGCTCGTTCCGTAGGTCCGTATGCGCTTGTAACTCAGCAGCCGCTGGGCGGTAAAGCTCAGTTCGGCGGACAGCGTTTCGGAGAAATGGAAGTTTGGGCTTTGGAGGCTTACGGCGCAGCTTACACCCTCCAAGAGATCCTTACTGTTAAATCGGACGATACTATCGGACGTGTAAATACCTACGAGGCTATCGTTAAGGGTCAGAACGTTCCTACTCCGGGCATTCCCGAGTCGTTCAAGGTCCTTATCAAGGAAATGCAGTCCCTCGGTCTCGATGTCAAGGTGCTTGACATCAATCAGGAGGAGATCGACCTCAAACAAAGCTTCGACGACGATCCTATCCCTGTACGCGGCGACTTCAACGACGAGGAGACGGAAAGCCTCGACGCTCTCTCCGACGACGAGATCGGCGACGCAGGATTTAGTCTCAACGCGGACGAGGACGACGGATTCGACAGCGTTGAAAAGGACGATACTTTCAGTTTCGACGAGGAGGAAGAAGCTGACATCTTCGGCAGCGACGACGGTGAGAATTTTGTCGGTTTCGATCTCGAAAACGATTCATTCGACGACTGATAAACCGTGCCGAGCAAGCGTTTATACGGGGCGTTTCCCTGTATAAACGCAAAAACCATAAGTATTCGCATAAAATTGCAGGAGGTAGCAGTTTGGAATTTAATACTTTTGAATCTATAAAGATAGGTCTTGCGTCTCCCGAACAGATCAGAAGCTGGTCTTACGGCGTCGTTGAAAGACCCGAAACTATAAACTACAGAACACAGAAGCCCGAAAGAGACGGACTTTTCTGTGAAAGAATATTCGGACCTACCAAGGACTGGGAGTGCCACTGCGGTAAATTCAAGAAGATTCGCTTCAAAGGCAAAGTGTGCGACCGCTGCGGCGTTGAGGTAACGCGCGCAAGAGTCCGCCGTGAGAGAATGGGACATATCGAGCTTGCCGCTCCCGTTTCGCATATATGGTACTTTAAAGGCACGCCCTCCCGTATAGGTCAGGTTCTTGAAGTGTCTCAGAAAAGGCTTGAAGAAGTCCTTTACTTTACAAAATATATCGTTACCGACCCCGGAAATACCGAGCTTGTGAAGAAGCAGCTCCTTTCGGAAAAGGAGTATTTCTCGTATCTTGAAAAATACGGCGAAGATTTCAAGGCGGAAATGGGCGCGGAGGCTATAAAAAAGCTCCTCAACGAGTACGACCCCGCTCGCTATGACGCTCAGAAGTACCGTCTTATCGAAATAGGCAAAATTTCTCTTGACGGCGGAAAGGTAACATGCTTCAATAATCCCATGGAATGTCAATGCGACGAATGCCGTAAATTTGCGGAGCTTACAGACGTTGAGTGGAAAAACAACATCGAGCTTTGTTCAGACGATCTGAAAAACGAGCTTGTTGGTCTTCCGGCAGGTCAGAAAAAGGTAAAGCTCATAAAGAGATTGCAGATAATCGAGTCGTTCCGCCTTTCTGGAAACAAGCCCGAATGGATGATACTTGACGTTATCCCCGTAATTCCCCCCGATATTCGTCCTATGATAATGCTGGACGGCGGACGTTATGCGACCTCCGACCTTAACGACCTCTACAGACGCGTTATCAACAGAAACAACCGTCTGAAGAGAATGCTCGAGCTTGACGCTCCCGATATTATCGTCAGAAACGAAAAGCGTATGCTTCAAGAAGCTGTTGACGCTCTTATCGACAACGGCAGACACGGCAGACCCGTTACAGGTCCGAACAACCGTGCTTTGAAGTCCCTTTCCGACATGCTTAAAGGTAAGCAGGGACGTTTCCGTCAGAATCTTCTCGGTAAGCGTGTTGACTACTCGGGACGTTCCGTTATCGTTGTAGGTCCTGAGCTGAAAATGTATCAGTGCGGTCTGCCAAAGGAAATGGCTTTGGAGCTTTTCAAGCCGTTCGTCCTGAAAAGACTTGTCGATAAAAAGGCGATAGCCAATATCAAGTCCGCAAGAAAGCTCATCGACCGCGCCGACAACAAGGTTTGGGACGCTCTCGAGGACGTTATCAAGGATCACCCCGTAATGCTCAACCGTGCGCCTACGCTTCACCGTCTTGGTATTCAGGCGTTTGAGCCTATTCTCGTTGAGGGTCGTGCTATCAAGCTTCACCCTCTCGTATGTTCCGCTTTCAACGCCGACTTTGACGGCGACCAGATGGCTGTACATCTTCCACTTTCGGCAGAAGCTCAGGCTGAGGCGCGTTTCCTCATGCTTGCGGCAAACAACCTGCTCAAACCCTCGGACGGAAAGCCCGTTGCCGTACCTTCTCAGGATATGGTACTCGGCTCTTATTACCTTACAATGGATAAGCCCGGCGAACCCGGCGAGGGCAAGGTATTCCGCGATGTGAACGAAGCTCTTATGGCTTATTACGAGCATGACGTTACGCTCCACGCCAACATCAAGGTAAAGATAACAAAGGACGTTGGCGGCAAGAAAGTCTCGAAAATTATCGACGCTACAGTCGGCAGACTTATTTTCAACGAAAACATTCCTCAGAATTTGGGTTATGTTGACAGAACGAACTCCGATAAGCAGTTCGACTTGGAGGTTGCGTTCCTTGTAGGAAAAAAGCAGCTTTCCGATATTATCGAGAGATGTATCAAGATACACGGTACAACGACCACTTCTGAGGTGCTTGACCGTATCAAGGCTCTCGGATATAAATATTCTACCCGCGCGGCTCTTACCGTTGCCGTATGCGACGCTACGATACCTCCTCAGAAAAAGGAGATACTTGCCAAGGCGGACGAGGCTGTACAGGAGATAACAGACGAGTATAGCTATGGTTATATCTCGGCTCAGGAGAAGTCTAAGAAGATAGTTTCTCTTTGGACAGAGACTACAGACGCCGTTACAAACGCTCTGAAAGCGAACTTCGACAGATACAATCCTATATGGATGATGGCTGACTCCGGCGCGCGTGGTTCTATTTCACAGATCCGTCAGCTTGCAGGAATGCGCGGACTTATCGCCAATACTTCGGGCGCGGTAATCGAAATTCCTATTCGTGCTAATTACCGTGAGGGTCTTAACATTCTGGAATACTTTATCGCCTCCCGTGGCGCGAGAAAGGGACTTGCCGATACGGCTCTGCGTACCGCCGACTCGGGTTACCTTACACGCCGACTCGTTGACGTTTCTCAGGACGTTATCATTCGTGAGGAGGACTGCGGTACTACCGACGGCATCGAAGTATTCGAGATCAGAAACGGCAACGAAGTCGTTGAACCCTTTGCGGAGAGACTTGTCGGACGTTTCCTCGCAGACGACCTCAGAGATGAGGCAGGCGAGCTTATCGTTTCAAGAAACAAGCTTATCAGCGATACCGACGCCAAGAAGATCATCGAAGCGGGCGTTGAGCGTATCAAGATACGTTCCGTCCTCAACTGTAAGGCAAGAACGGGCGTTTGCGCCAAGTGCTACGGTGCGAACCTTGCGTTTAACAATATCGTATCCGTCGGCGAGGCTGTCGGCGTAATTGCGGCGCAGTCCATCGGCGAACCCGGTACTCAGCTCACAATGAGAACGTTCCATACGGGCGGCGTTGCTTCTGCCGATGCGGAGGACATCACTCAGGGTCTTCCCCGTGTTGAGGAGCTTTTCGAGAGCAGACGACCCAAGGGCGCAGCTATTCTTTCAAAAATTTCGGGCAAAATTCACATCGAGGAAGTCAAGACTACGAGAAACATCATTGTTTCCAACGATGAAACGGGCGAGTCCGAGAACTATATGATTCCCTATAACTTCAAGATACGTGTGCAGGAGGGTCAGGAAATACCCAAGGGTACTCGTCTTACGGAGGGTAACATTTATCCTGCCGATATACTCAATATCCTCGGTACAATGGAGGTTCAGAACTACATTATCAACGAGGTTCAGAAAGTTTACCGTTTGCAGGGTGTTGACATCAACGATAAGCACATCGAGGTCATTGTCCGTCAGATGCTCCGTAAGGTTAAGGTCGAGGAATCGGGTTCAAGCTATCTGCTGCCCGGCACTCTCGTTGACAGCAAGGAGATTGATATTATCAACGCCGAGCTTCAGGCTCGTATCGACGCTGGAGAGTACGATTTGCAGCTTGTGCAGTATACGCCTGTTCTTCAGGGTATTACAAAGGCTTCTTCAAACTCCGACAGCTTCATGTCGGCGGCTTCTTTCCAAGAGACTACAAAGGCTCTTACGGACGCCGCTATCAGAGGCAAGAGCGACAAGCTCCTCGGACTTAAAGAAAATGTTATTATCGGTAAGCTTATTCCTGCCGGTACAGGTATGGAATGCTATAATCAGGTCAAGGTCGTTAAG
The DNA here is from genome assembly GCA_017622925.1 of Ruminococcus sp. GTDB lineage: Bacteria > Bacillota > Clostridia > Oscillospirales > Ruminococcaceae > Ruminococcus. The sequence continues at coordinate 8,227 of JAGAQC010000024.1, read as the reverse complement.
ACCGAAACTGCCGCCGAGCATAATATTCCGGCTCCCGTGGCTGCCGCAAGCGCTCCGATAACACAAATCTGAATATTTTAAATCACTTTTTGCAACTTAAGCAGGGGGACTCTGGGCTAACCGCCCCGTACCCTCTGTCACTTCGTGACATCTCCCTACACTGTAGGGAGTCACCCCTGACCCCCTGCCAAAGGGGTGACCCCTTTGGAATCTCAGTTGTCGTAAATTTACCTGCATAAAGCCGCCTGATTTACTTGTAATTTCAAGTTTACATGGCTTTATACAGGAAAATTTACGATATTGGGTTCTAAGAGTTACTTCTTTGACAAGAAGTAAAGGGTAACAAAATCCTCTTAAATTGTAAATAGTGTATTTTAAACAACAGACGATGTCCCGTTCCTCTTAGGGGGACATCGTTTTCTGTTTAGTAGGCAAGTGAATTTGTAGGGGCGGTTAGTCAACGACAGTCTCCCCGAGTTTGACGAACTTTATGACGAGGTTTTGAAAAATCTCTCAAAGCTTGACGAGCGTTGAAATATATTTGCATTCCAACAAAAAAACTAAAAAAATACTGGACAAATAAAAAAATTTATGGTATAATATAAATCAGACGATTTCGACTATTATTTGAGGTGTTTATCATGGATCTTTTTTCTATATTCAAGGGCGGCAAATATTTTGACAAACATATCGCTCCCAAATGCGACTACTGTCAGTTCGGCAGACGCGCTAAGGACGGCAACAAGGTTCTGTGCGAAAAAAGGGGACTTGTAGACTGCAACGATTCCTGCGGTAAGTTTATTTACTCTCCTCTTAAACGTATCCCCGTAAAACAGCTTAATTTTGTGGGAAGTCTTGCGGACGAGGATATCTACATAGAGTCGGCAGGCGACCGCGCCGAAAAAGAAGAACAGGAAAAGCCGGCTGAAAGCAAAAAAGCTGCTCCCGAAAAAAATGAAGCTCCCGAGCTTAAAGCTGCGGAAACTCCCGAGCAGAAAACCGAGGAAGCTGCTGAATCAAAAGCTGAGGAAACTCCCGATACTTCGGAAAACGCTCCGTCTGAAACAGCTGACGAGTCAGCCGAATAATATCGCTGCTTTATATAATATGCGGCGGTCTCGGCTCGGAGACTGCTGTGTATTATTAATTGTATAAAAGCTAAAGCGTTTTGTTTTTTTGACTGTACTCAAAAGGTGAAATTGGCTGACACGCAAGATTTCGGGTGCGTTATTTTAGAGGAAACATAAGTGGAATAATCAATCAATCGGAAGTTATGGAGATAATCAAATAATGAAAGATCTTATAAAGTTGACCGATTTGACCTTAGATGACATAAAAGGTATTTTTGAAATTGCCGATGAAATTTTAAAAGGAAAATACAAAGACATATTAAAAAGAAAAACAGTTGTGATGTTTTTTCCGAATAACAGTATCAGGACAAGGGTTACATTTGAAAAAGGCGTATTTCTGTTAGGCGGACAAACTATATTATTTTCAACTGAAACACTTGATAAAAAGGAAGATTTACAGGACGTCTTCGGTTATTTAAATAATTGGGCTGATTTAGTAGTTGTACGTCATAAAGATATTGATGTCATTAAGAAAATAGCAAAATTCTCTTGTGTTCCCGTAATTAATGCAATGACAAGCATAAATCATCCCTGCGAAATGCTTTCTGATTTATATGCACTTTCTAAGATACGAAATAACCTCAAAGAAGATAAGTTCCTTTTCTGCGGGATAAATGGAAATATTGGATATGCTTGGAAAGAAGCGTCTGAGGTTATAGGATTCGATTTGGAACAATGTTGCGGTATGGGATATGAAATTGGTGGAATAGTGTCACATCACAATATTGATGATGCAATTGTCGGAAAAGACATTGTTTGCACTGATTCATTGCCTTCATCTGTTCTTAAAGATTTCAATAGATGTCAAGTAACAAAACAAGTTATGGAAAAGGCAAATAAAGGTGCGGTATTAAATCCGTGTCCTCCGTTTTATCGTGGAGAAGAAGTTTCTGATGATGTAATAAATTCAAAATATTTTGTCGGATATGAATTTAAAAAATACTTGTTGCTTGTACAGCAGGCAATAATGATTTATTGTTTAACTAAATAGTTTGCAATTAGTAGCTGTACAATTCAAGATGTGTCTATCGTGAAATTGGCTGACAGTTGGATTTTGTTTGCGTTACTACAGCGGAGTTTTATGAGATTGTAAAAACACAAAAAGTTGTCAAATCAAAATTTGCGAGGTTATAAGAGTGGGAAAAGAATTATCGCAAATGTCTTTAGATGAATTGTGGGAGCTGTTCCCGATAGCTCTTGTTGCTCATAATGATAAATGGAAATTGTTTTATGACGAAATTGAAACTGAATTAAAAAGCATTTTATCAGGCTGCCGAATTGAAAGGATCAGCCATATCGGAAGTACGGCTATATCGGGAATATGGGCAAAGGATATTGTTGATGTGCTTATTGAGGTATCAAAAGGCTCTGACATCGAGGACGCCGCAAGGGCGATCGAGAATAACGGATTTATCCGAATGTCTTCGGCAGCGGACAGAATATCGTTTAACCGCGGATATACGACAAATGGATTTGCCGACAAAGTTTTTCATGTCCATATTCGCTATGTCGGTGATAATGACGAGCTGTATTTCAGAGATTACTTAAATGAACATGAACAAACAGCTAAAGAATATGAGACTATGAAATTAAAATTGTGGAAACAATTTGAACATGACAGAGACTCTTACACAAATTCTAAGACAGCGTTCGTTAAAAAATGGACTTCCGAAGCAAAGAAACTTTATAATGGAAGATACTGATATTTTGCAATATATGTGAATATAATATGCGCCTGTGGTGAAATTGGCAGACACGCAAGATTTAGGTTCTTGTGCCGAGAGGCATGCAGGTTCGATTCCTGTCAGGCGCACCAGCGACAAAGTCGGGTAATGCGGCTTTGCTATAAAATTAACAAATTTATTTAAGGAGATCGTTGTTTGAAGAAAAATAACAGACCTGAGATAGCAGCGTAAACAGGAGGTTTGCGAATACTATCACACACAAACCTCCCGTGTTGCGTCACAACATTTCAGGAGGAAAAACAATGAATAAAAATGACTATATTATCCGTTTGGAGACAGAGAAAGACTATCGTGAGGTTGAGGAGCTTGCCCGTGAAGCGTTCTGGAATTTAAGTGTACCCGGCTGTGATGAACATTACTTTATCCATGTGATGAGAAAGCATAAGGATTTTATTCCCGAGCTTGCTCACGTCATTGAAACCGACGGCAAAATTATCGGCTGTATTATGTATACAAAAGCCGAACTTGCAGACGAAAACGGCAATGTAAAGCCGATCGTCGCTATGGGACCGCTTTGTATCCACCCCGATCATCAGCGAAAGGGGTACGGTAAGGCGCTCCTTGAACACACCTTTGAAATCGTAAAGAAAATGGGATACGACGTGGTTATCAATTTCGGAAATCCCGATAATTACGTTGCCCGTGGGTACAAGAGCTGCAAAAAATACAACGTGTGTTTTGAGGGCGATATTTTCCCTGCGGCTTTACTGGTAAAAACGCTCAGCGACGACGCTCTCGATGGCAGAAAGTGGTTTTATCACCCCAATAATGCCGATGAGCCGTGCGGCGATACCGAAGCTGTTGCGGAATTTGACAAACTCTTTCCGCCAAAAGTCAAGGCATGGCAGCCAAGTCAGGAGGAATTTTACATTCACTCCCATTCGGTTATCAGATAATAGCGGATAAAATTAAACCGACAGTTTTTGCTGTCGGTTTTTTTATTGGATTATCACTATTTACAACTTAATGAATTATGTTCCTATTAAGGGAACGCCCTCTCTTGCAGGGCGTTCCCTCTCCAAAAACGGTTCACAGAACCGTTTTTGGATTCACTCTTTGCGGAGCGCTTAAACGCTATGCAGGGCTTTGCCCCGCACCCCACCAGAGGCGCTGCCTCTGGACTCCGCCAAAGGGACACCGTCCCTTTGGAATCCCGATATTAGAACGCTTTAATAACAAGAAACCGCTTAAGTTGTGGAAAGTGATTGGTTTACAGCAAAATTTAAGCGTGATGGCGAATAATTTTTAAACGGTTTGTCATAAACGAGAAAATTTTTTTCCAAACATTGACTTTTAAATAAATTTATATTATAATTATTAATGGACTGTTTTGACAGGTTTTGTACGGGAATGTGTAATGCCGCAAACCGTACCTGCTCAAATCGAAGTTTATTGGGAGGAAAATTATATGAAAAAAACGAAGAAAAAAGTATGGAAGGTCGTAGTTGTCATTCTGCTGATATTAGCGGTATTGATCGTAGGCATGGTTTCATGCAGCAAAATGCTTATGTCGTCAATGCTCAAGACCGATAACATTATCACAGAGGCGGCAGATGTTGAGAAGCGAGATATTTCCGAATATATCAGCGCGTCGGGTTCTGTGGAGAGCGAAAACATGGTCAAGATAACAAGCACTCTGACCGCGAAAGTCAAAAGTCTGAATGTCGAGATAGGCAGCGAGGTCAAAGAGGGCGACGTTCTACTTGAATTTGACAGCGCAGACCTTCAGCAGCAGTATGACGCATTGAAGAAAACCATAGAAAATTCGGACTCGCTGTCGTCTTTGAATCACAGCGTAAACGAGCGAAATCTTGCGAATGCGAAAAATGAAAAGGAGTTTGCGCTGGCGGCGGCGCAGAGAGCCATTGACGAAGCAATAAGCGTAAGGGACAGGGCATACGCCAAGGAAACTGAGCTTACAGACCGTGTGAACAGCCTTATCGGTATTCGTGACGACCTTTATTCGCAGGCGAACGGCTGCGACGACCCCGAAATGTATGCGGAGCTGTTCGGAAATTATCAGGAAGCCGAAATGGAAGTGCAGTCGGCTCAGGCGCAGCTTGACGAGCTTCGGGAGCAGCTTTCAGGCTATGACAGCGCAGTCAAGGCTGCCGAGGATTCGTACAGATCGGCAGAGAAAAGCGCAGACGCCGCTATTCAGAGTTGTCAGGATATACTTGACGCAGAACGCTATAATCAGGACAATTCTTCTCAGACCGAATTGGACAAAATAGCCGATGCGCTCGAGGAATGTACTGTTTATGCGCCGAAAAGCGGTATTGTAACGTCTTTGAACGTTGCGGAAGGCTCTATTACGACTTCTGACGCGCTCATGACTATCGAGGACAAGAATTCGTTGAAGATAACGGTACTCATTTCGGAAGCGGACATTCTCAAAGTACACGAGGGCATGTCGGCTGTAGTTACGGCGGAGGCTCTCGGAGACAAAGAATTTTCCGCAAAGGTATCGCGTGTTGTCAATATATACAAAGGCGGTATTTCCGATGACGGCACGGGCGAGAGCAGCGGTGGATATTCTGCCGAAATTACGATAGACGATAAAGACAACGAATTTCTTATAGGCATGAACGCCAAGGTCAAGATAATTCTTAACGAAAAGAAAGACGTTCTGAGCGTTCCGTATGAATCTGTCGTAGAAAACGAGGACGGCAGCAGCAGCGTATTTCTTGCCGTAACGGACGAAGCAAGCAACATTACGACCGCTAAAAAGGTAAATGTCGAGGTCGGTATGACGGGTACATATTTTACGGAGATAATTTCGGGAGATGTAAAGGAAGGCGATAAGGTCGTAATTGACGGAACTTCATGTATTGACGGCATGGAGATCAACGTAATATCGGGTGATGTGAAATGAGCAAAACAGTTATTTCCATGAAAGGCATAATCAAACGATACTATATCGGCAAGCCTAATGAGCTGCAAATACTTAACGGTATTTCCCTTGACGTAGGGGAGGGCGAATTTCTGGCTATCGTGGGAGCTTCGGGTTCGGGGAAAAGTACGCTGATGAACATTATCGGAGCGTTAGACCGTCCGACAGAGGGCGAATATATTCTTAACGGCACGGATATAAGCACGCTCAGCGACGCCGAACTCAGCAGGATAAGAAATAAGGAGATAGGCTTCGTATTTCAGAATTTCAACCTGATACCCCGAACAAACGCTCTTAAAAATATCGAAATACCGATGATGTATGCAGGCATGCCGAGAAAGGACAGGACTAAGCGAGCCGAGGAGCTGCTCAGGATAGTCGATATGGAGGACAGGGCGAATCACCAGCCGAACGAGCTTTCAGGCGGTCAGAAGCAGCGTGTGGCGATAGCGAGAGCTATGGCGAACGACCCGTCTATCCTGCTTGCGGACGAGCCGACCGGCGCGCTCGATTCCAAAACGGGACGAATGATAATGGATCTGTTTCATGAGCTTCACCGTGACAAGGGAAAAACTATTATTCTCATCACGCACAGTCCCGAGCTTGCGCAGGAGTGCGACAGGATAGTTACGATAAGCGACGGAAGTATTATTTCAGATACGGGGGTGAGAGCGAATGCAGCTGATTGAAAATCTTCGCCTTGCTTTAAGCGCATTGGCAGCCAACAAAATGCGTTCGCTGCTGACGATGCTTGGTATTATCGTCGGTATAAGTTCTGTTATTATGATAACGACCATAGGCACTTCTATAGAGAAAACGCTGACAAAAACATTTAATCAGTTCGGTACAAATACTTTCAGCGTTTTCATTGAGCCGAAGGACTATGATTCATACGTTAAACCGAAGCCGGAGGATTTTATCTCCAAAGAAATGTTAGACGAACTGATCGAGGAGTACGGCGACCGTTTTATGCCCGTAATAGGCGATAGCTTCGGAACAGCCACAACACGGAATACAAACGGAGAAACGATAACGCTTTCAATCGGCTCTACCATTTCGGATGAAGATATGGTAGATAATACGCACCTGAGAGGACGCGTTATAAATTATCGTGACAATAAGGAAACAAGGCATACTATATACGTTTCCGATCTGTTTGTAAAACAATATTTCAAGGACGGGAGCGATCCTATAGGTCAGAGTATCGACCTTACGCTGGATAGCGGTATCAACGTTGATTTCGTTATCGTGGGAGTGTATGAACTTCCCGAATTTTTTGAAAAGGAACTTTATTCACCGGGCGTTAAAGAGATAGATAAGGTAACCCCTGCAACAGTTCCTCATGATACGATGCTGAAGCTTACGCACAGAGAAGACCCTCCCAAATCTTATGCCACCATCACGTGGAATACGGATTATGACATGAAAGAGCTTGAAGCTCAGCTCACGGATTTCTTTAATAAAAAATATGCTGCAAATCCCAATTTTGAACCTGAGATAACCAGCGATCAGTCTCAGCTTAAAATGATAAGCGCAGTTATAAATATCGTGACGGCTGCGATCTCATTTATTGCCGCAATATCGCTGATAGTCGGCGGCGTGGGCGTTATGAACATCATGCTTGTGTCAATAACCGAGCGTACAAAAGAGATCGGTATACGTAAAGCTCTCGGCGCGCCGAACAAGTTTATTCGGTTACAGTTTGTGACCGAGGCGATAATGATATGTCTTATCGGCGGAATTATCGGTATCGTATTGGGTATTTCGGGCGGTATGCTGGTAGGCTTTGTCGCCAAACAGATCGTTTCAGCTCTTTACCCTGACTATATTGAACTTATAGCGCTCACGATACAGCCGTCTGTTATTGCGATAATTATTTCCGTTTTGTTTTCTATTCTGACAGGCGTTGTCTTCGGGTACTATCCTGCCAATAAAGCGGCGAAAATGGACCCGATAGACGCTCTCAGATACGACTGATCTTAGTAGGCAAGTGAATTTTTGTAGGGGACGGCGCCGCGGCGAGCCGCCGCAGGCATTGCCGACCGTATTCTTATGAACGGGATATGCGTCCCCGTAGCCGCAAATTTCAGGAAAAGGCAAATATAAAAAGGCGTGTCCCTACATCGGGGAATATTTTATATAATCGAAAAATCACAAAGACACGGCTACGTGGCGGGACGTCGAGGGCGCCGTCCCCTACAGTTTGTATTTGCAAAAAAATTTCGGAGGTCTGTAATTCACAAACCTCCGATTTTTTTAGTTTTATTAGCACTATCCACAACTTAAGCGGTTCCCTGTTATTAAAGCGTTCTAATATTGGGATTCCAAAGGGACGGTGTCCCTTTGGCGGAGTCCAGAGGCAGCGCCTCTGGTGGGGTGCGGGGCAAAGCCCTGCATAGCGTTTAAGCGCTCCGCAAAGGGTGAATCCAAAAACGGTTCTGTGAACCGTTTTTGGAGAG